>CAJTZQ010000011.1:14873-64045 GCA_910583795.1 uncultured Muribaculaceae bacterium | reverse complement strand
ACAAATCGCCTCGGTGCTTAGATATTACGTCGATTTATGGGATTTTATAGATTAATGTCAGCCTTATGGAGCTTCCCGTCATTATAGTTGTAGTAGTTCAAACCCTCTTCAGTCGCTATCCATAATATCGGGCGGGAACTATTGCTGAATGCGAACACGGAATTATGTAGCAGCCCACTGTTGGAAGAGGTGAAAAGATTTCCGTTGCCTATTGATGACGGCGGGTAATACTCGTTGAAATCCGCGATTTTTAGAAGTCCGTCGCCTTTTGTGCCAAGCCATAGGTTTTTATATTTATCTAAATGGATAGCCCTGATAGGGTGGGATATCTTATTATTGAAAGCGTTGAAATCGAACGACCGGATACTGTAGCTGTCGTCCCAATAGGTATAGACCCCTTGGCAGTCAGATCCTATCCAGATCACATCCTGATCTGGAGATTGTTCAAGACAGAACACTCCAACCTGAAGACCGAGGTCGGCTGCCTGGAATTGCCCGGTTTCGTCTAAGCCCACCCATAATACTCCGTCAGTGCTGAAAGATATAAAAAAATTTCCCTGATTGTCTTTGACGATATCGGAAATCTTTCCTCTTTTTGAAAGTTCTTCGGAAATGTCGGTGATTTTTTTTGATTTGCCGTCCGGCATTATCTCGCAGACGAAACCTTCGTTGTCTATGATAAAGATTTGTTTGTCTTGCACTTTTGCAAATCTGACAGGATATTTGTCTGTTATCGTGGTTTTTCCGTCTGTAGCCTTGATACCGTCTTTCGATGTCGTCACTTTGCAGGTATGTATGCCATTGTCGGATATAATCCACAATGAGTTGCCTCTGATTACAAATTTTTTGATCTTTTCAAACGGGATATCAATTTTGCCGACAACTGAAAAACCGGAGTCGTTTTTTTTATCGTGTTGAAGTAGTTGGGAATTTTCATCAATAATAAACATGATTCCGTTTTCGTCAACACACACCGACTCTTGACCGTTAAACCGGGAATAGGTCGATACTGTTCTTGCATTGGTGTCGACTAAATCCAGACCATGATTGGTAAGGACCCACATAATGCCGTTTCCGCCGTTCACGATTTTTTCGATTATGTTGCCGGAGATGGTTTGACCTGGGAAGATGGAGGTGAAAGGATTTATGGAGGTACCGTCGGCGATGTTGACGCCGTCGCATGTCCCGATCCAAAGAAAGCCGTTGTCATCCCTGCAGAGAGATAGGATCGCACTGTTTGAGAGCCCGTCTATATTTGATGATTGCCGCATATTGTAAGAAAATGCGGGAAACATTGCAAATGTAAAGATCCACACGAGAAGAGCCCGAACTTTTAGAATGTGGGAGTTCATGATGATTGTTGTTTCGTTAGTTCTCAAATGAAAAAGTCGTTTTTCCTTCATAAAGTCTAAACGACTTCAAAGGTTAACCTCATGATGTCAGCATTGCCGCCAATCCTTATTGCAGGTATGGTCATGCTGAATTATGTTGCAAAATTAGATAAAAAAATGATATTTTGAAATCGTGAGGGATGTCGTCTACAAGATAAAATTGTATTTGTTTTTGCCAATTATGTATGAAATAATGGAAAAATGGAATTTGCATATACATCTGTCATAATAGAATACTAAGATTTAATTAATATGCGATTAATTTGCGACGTCAAAAATTTTTATAATTAAATCATGAAACAACTTCTTATCTCTATCTCTCTTGCAGCCATGGCAACATTTGCCCCGGCGAATGTTGCTGGAGAGCTTCGTGCGCCGGCGAATCCTCTTGTTACGGTCGATCCGTATACCAGCTGTTGGTCTACAGCCGACAATCTATATGATGACGTCACCCGCCATTGGACAGGCAAGGAATACCCCCTTCTCGGAGTGATCAGCGTGGATGGTGTCTCCTACCGTTTTATGGGAAAGGAGGTGCCCGTTCTTTCTTCTCTCGTCCCTACTGCGGCAGGTGAGGCATGGACAGGCGAATACACTACAACAAAACCAGCCGACGGATGGTACAAACCCGGGTTTGCCGCCACAGGATGGAAATCCGATAAAGGTGCATTCGGTTCTGTTCCACAGGAACAACTCGCCAAAACTCTTTGGAACACTGAAGAAATATGGGTGAGACGTGAGATAACTGTTCCTTCCGGAATTGGCAACAAGCCTGTCTATCTGAATTATTCCCATGATGACGATGTCATAATTTATATTAATGGTATAAAGGTGGTCGACACCGGCAACCAGTGTCATAAAAATGTTCGCCTTCTCCTTTCAGGAGATGTTCGCAAGTCGTTGAAACCGGGAAAAAATCTCATCGCTGCCTGGTGTCGCGACCGTGGAGGCCTCGCTTTTCTGGATTTTGGTCTTGATATAGAGGAGAAGCCCTCGCAATATCTCACAAAAGAGGCACGCCAGACTTCTTGCGAAGTGCTTCCGATGAATACTCTCTACAGCTTCACTTGCGGACCCGTAAATCTCGATCTTAAATTCACGGCTCCCGCATTCCTTGACAATCTCGACCTTTTGAGCCGTCCTGTTAACTATATCTCTTATAATGTGGAAAGCACAGACGGCAAGAAGCATGACATCAAATTCTATTTTGAGGCAGGCAGGGAATGGGCAATCGACAATATCACCCAGAAATCTGTCTCCGGAATTGTGCGTGAAGACGGAATCACTGCAGTGACCGTTTCAAGTGTCAATCAGGAAATTCTTGCAAAGAGCGGCGATGACCTTCGCATCGACTGGGGTACATTCTATCTTGCTTCTGATGGTGTAGTGTCTCCCTGGTTTGGCGATGCAAAGACGGCACGCAAAAATTTTGTCGCCGGGAAAAAGATCAATCTTGCAAAACCGGGTAAAGAGGTGGGAATGACAATCAATAAAGGAAAATGTTCTTCTGCGTCAGGCTATCTAATGGTTGGGTATGACGACATTTTCTCTATCCAATATTTTGGTACAAACCTTCGCCCTTATTGGAATCGCAACAACGATAAGACTATCATGCAGCAACTTAAGCTTGCATCTCAAGATTATGCGTCTTTAATGACCAAGACTTCCGATTTCGACAAAAAGATGCTCGCTGAGGCTGAGGCTGTCGGTGGCATGGAATATGCCGAACTCTGTGCTCTTGCATATCGTCAGGCAATTGCAGCACATAAACTCGTCGAATCTCCCCAGGGGGATATCTTATGGCTCTCTAAAGAGAATTTCAGCAACGGTTCTATCGGCACTGTCGACATCACTTATCCCTCTGCGCCTATGTTCCTCCTCTACAATCCTGAACTCGTGAAGGGACTTATGAATCACATCCTATATTACTCTGAAAGCGGGAAATGGACTAAGCCTTTCGCTGCTCATGATGTGGGTACATATCCGCTTGCCAACGGGCAGACTTATGGCGGCGACATGCCGGTAGAGGAATCCGGCAATATGCTGATTCTCGCAGGGGCGCTTGCAAAAGTGGAGGGGAATGCAGAATTCGCCGCTCGTCATTGGAATGTGCTTTCCACATGGGCTGAATATCTCGCT
This sequence comes from uncultured Muribaculaceae bacterium, assembly GCA_910583795.1. Taxonomy (GTDB): domain Bacteria; phylum Bacteroidota; class Bacteroidia; order Bacteroidales; family Muribaculaceae; genus Lepagella. The sequence goes on along the minus strand of CAJTZQ010000011.1, from coordinate 60,515 downwards.
CAATATGGTCTTGACCCTGAGAACCAGCTTTGCACCGATGACTTTGCCGGACACTTCGCACACAATGCCAACCTTTCTATAAAGGCTATCCTCGGTGTAGCTTCTTATGCGCGTCTTGCTGAAATGCTCGGTAAAAAAGCTGTTGCGGAAAAATATTTTGCGAAAGCAAAGGAGATGGCTGCAGAATGGGAGAAAATGGCTGACGACGGAGACCACTATCGTCTTACATTCGACAAGCCAGGCACTTGGAGCCAGAAATATAATCTTGTGTGGGACAAGATGCTTGGTCTTAATATTTTCTCCGACAATATCATGAAGAAGGAGATTCCGTATTATCTGAAAAAACAGAACACTTACGGTTTGCCTCTTGACAATCGTGAGACTTACACCAAGACCGATTGGATCATGTGGACCGCTACAATGGCTCCCGACAAGGCGACGTTCGAGAAATTTATTGTGCCTGTGCATAAATTTATGAATGAGACACGCCACCGTGTGCCCATGAGCGACTGGATCTACACAGACCGTGCTGACCAACGTGGTTTTCAGGCACGTGCAGTGGTGGGCGGTTATTTCATAAAAATGCTCGATGAGCGCTTGAAGTGATCCTCCATGTTTGAGAATTTGTGATTTTTCAAGTATTTTTTTAAATGTGTCTGATTATTTCACTATTTTTGCAAAATGGTCAGACACATTTTTTTATAAACACAACATGAAACTAAAAACATTCCTGCTTTCCGCATTGACTGTCTTGGGTGCAAATTTATTCCCGATGTCTGCGGCTACTTCCGGTAGCATTCCTCGCCCGGAATATCCACGTCCTCAGTTTGAACGTGCCGATTGGAAGAATCTAAATGGCGAATGGTCATATACATTCGATTTCGGTAAATCCGGTATGGACCGGAAACTTTTTGATTCGAAAGGGTTTGACGGAAAGATTATGGTGCCATATTGTCCTGAAAGCAAACTGTCAGGGGTGCAGTATGTTGATTTCATTCCGGCAATGTGGTATCACCGCAAGATTCAAATCCCTTCCGATTGGAAAGACAAGGACATAATGCTCAACTTCGGAGGGGTTGACTATTTCAGTGCCGTGTATGTCGATGGAAATCTTGTCGGACGTCACTGGGGAGGAAGCTCTTCTTTCAGTCACGATATAACGAAATATGTGAACGACGGAAAGGAGCATGATCTCGTAGTCAGGGTGGAAGACGATAATCGCAGAGGCGTGCAGCCAAAAGGGAAGCAGTCGTCTCTATACCAGTCTCATGGATGCGACTACACACGTACAACCGGAATATGGCAGACTGTATGGATGGAACCGGTTGACCGTCTTTCGATAAAGTCTGTATACATCATACCGGATCTTGACAAGAGCCGTTTTGTAGTGGAACCTGAATTCAAGAACCTTGAAAAAGGTATGAAAATAGAGACCATCGTACGCGACGGTTCAAAAGTGGTGGCAAAATCTGTAGAAAACGCCACTCCTCAGGCTCGTATCGATCTGCCGGTGAAAAATGTGAAGACATGGTCGCCGGAGTCTCCTTTCATATATGATTTTGAGTTTAATGTTTATGATAAAGATGGCAAAAAGGTCGACAATATAAAGTCTTATGCCGGAATGAGGAAAATTCATCAGGAAGGTGACCGTCTGTATCTCAACAACGAACCTTATTTCTTGCGTCTTGTTCTTGACCAGGGATTCTATCCCGATGGAATTTGGACTGCACCCGATGATGTTGATCTTAAGAAAGATATCGAGATGAGTATGGCTGCCGGATTTAATGGCGCCCGTTTGCATCAGAAAGTGTTTGAGGAGCGTTTCCATTATTGGGCAGACAAGTTAGGCTATCTTACGTGGGGTGAGACCGCCAGCTGGGGTGCCGATGCCAACAAAATTGAGGCTGCAAGAAATTTCTTGCCTGAATGGGAAAGCATTGTAGTGCGCGATCGTAACCATCCGTCAATAATTGCCTGGACTCCGTTTAATGAGACATGGGAACGCCCGGGAGACAGCGAGCAGGCTATGCAGCACGACCGTCTGCTGAAAGATGTATATAATCTGACTAATAATCTTGATTATCGTCCTGTGAACGAGACAAGTGGGAATTATCATGTGATAACAGATCTCTGGACCGTCCACAATTATGAACAGAATCCGGAGAAGTTCGCCGAATACTTTGTCATCAAGGAAGATGGAAGGTATCCTCAGCTTGATCCTTCTAAAGAGGTAAGCTATGGTGGTCAACCGTTCTTGATTGATGAATATGGAGGTATAAAATGGGTTGATGGTGCGCAGTTTGCAAGTGATTCATGGGGGTATGGCGATGCTCCTCGCTCCTTGGAGGAATTTTACGACAGACTTGAAAAACTTACGGATGTTATTCTTGCCGTGCCTTACATGTCTGGTTATTGCTATACTCAGCTGACAGATGTGGAACAGGAACAGAACGGTATCTACAATTACAACCGTACCGCTAAATTCGACATGGACCGTATAAAGAAGATATTCAGCAAAAAACCGAAAGGATTCAAGTAATCCCATACCATATTTCCACATAAAAATTCCCGGGCAGTCAGAAAATACTGTCTGGGAATTTTTTAATGCTGACAATTAGCGGGATATGAAATATGTTTCCGATTTTGCCAAATCTGTATACAATGTTGAATGCATACCTATTTGGCAGAATAGGGTTACAAATTTGCATGATTTTATCACTTATTTTGCACCGTGAAATTTGACCGGACCATGGAAAATGTTTGAGCTTCTCCAATGAAAAATTCAAACTCCTGTTTTCATGGTTGATCGAATCAGGCAATCGAAAAATTGTTTTCAATGAAATTGTTTCGACTTTTTTCTTTTTTAAGATTTCGTCAGGTTTTCGAGGCGATTTTGAAACTTGAAGAGGGAGTTTAGCGGGCTAAACGACCGATAAAAGTGGAAACAGGTTTCAATAGATGAATATAGGTTAATTAGGTTATTAATTCAGGTTTTTTTGTAGCATGTGAAAACTCTAAGGTAAAAAAGATTGTTGCAAGGTTCATTTAAAAAAGAATTAACACAATAAATAAACTAATATAATAACTAACTATCATGAACTTATCCAGACTTATTAAAAACATTGGTCTCGCGTTCATTTCCGGTTGCCTTGCTTTCTCGGCTGCTTCATGTAGCGATGATGAGGAAGGACAGGGTCCCGTAGGAAATGGGATCGTATCCGGTGTGGTCACAGATGAGCAGGCACGGCCCATAGAGGGAGTGAGTGTCTCCATGCCCGCCAACGGGACATCTACTACAACAAATGCCTCAGGAGAGTATTCTCTTCCGAATGTGCCTATGACATCAGGCATCATCGTGTTTGAAAGAGAAGGTTATGAGACTGCCGCAGTCACAGTGGTCGCTAAGAAATTTACAGATGCGAAGGCTACTGTGAATGTGGAACTCGTGTTTGCAAATGCAGTGATTAAGGGTGTGGTCTATGACGCCACCAAAAACAATGCCCCTCTTGCAGGTGCTACTGTCAAGGTCAGCGATTTCCAGACTGCCGAAACAAATGCGCAGGGTGAATATGAACTCCGCAACCTCACTTTGAAAGATTATACTGTCACTTTCTCTTATCCCGGCTTCAAGGATATCACCAAGAATGTAAGTGCTGATTCCTTCGGCGATGAGGGTGTGGTTACAATCGATGCTACAATGGGAGCTGATGAAGTGCTTCGCGGCAAAACCAAGTATCAGCTTGCCGAGGCTCAGAAATGGTATTACAATGAGTATCGCGGAGGTCGCAACGCCGAGAATTATCCTCACTGGGATTGGGCATGCAACTACATGTGTACTCTTGATTTCGTAGGAGACTATGAAGAACAGAACGAAGGTACCACACTCCGTATCCGCAACTCTTCCGACGATCAGCGCAACAATCCAGTCGACATGGAGATGTTCGATTCTTATGTCTACGGTTCTAAGCTTATCACAGCCGACAACTGCCTTATGACCCTTGAATCGCGCACTCACAATGCATCTGACGACGCTCCCGCATATTTCGGTGTGCAGGTTGTAGATCTCAGCGAGGCTGAGCCTAAGGCAAAACTTATCGGAGGGGTGCGCACTCTCGCTTCTGAAGCTTACCAACAGATTGAAACTGACCTCAGCGAATATATAGGTAAGGAAGTTGTGATCGCTATCGGTACTTTCCGTGCTGAAAAGGGTGATTACTGGAAACAGTTCGTTATCCGTCGCATCGCGTTTACTGCTGAACCTATTTCCGGATTATGGAACTGGCTCCCAGGTACGGAAGTTCCCGGTCTTGAGGGTTGGAAACTTACTCTTGAAATGGTTCGTTCAACAATGCCCAACCAGACAAGCTCATTCACAGGTATCAGCCCTGTCAGTGGAAACCGCGACAACTATTTCGATGCTTATCGTGCATGGATTCCTGTTCATCACGTGGCTGCCGAATGGAGCTTCATGCCTCTGACAAAAGACCCTGAAGTCTTCCCGAGCGAAGGCTACCTGATCAAGACAAGAGGAGGGCAGGATGTCAGCACCAAAGTGCCGGAGTCTTATTTCTACTCCAAGTTCTCAATCGCTCCGGGTCACAACAAGTTTACTCTCAAGACCCGTTGCTTCAGCTCTACAAATGCTACTTTCTTTAAAATTACTGCTATCACAAATGATGGTGAAGTGACCCACCTGAGTCCGGTAAGCAACACTGCTACTTATGCAGAAGCGGCTGCCGACGGATGCTGGAAATTCATGCACGAAAACGGCGATCCCGGCAATCCTGACGGATACTGCGAGTTTGTCTATGATCTTTCTCAATATGACGGACAAGACGTGATGATCACGATCGGTATCTTCAAGGGTGAAGCTAACGGAGACGAAAATAAACTTCTTTTCTACTCCATCGATCTTGATTGAGTTGTGGTTTTTTAGCTGTGAGCCGTGCTGATGACGTCTCACTTGCGGCTCACAGCTAAAAACTTCAATCTCACCACACATAACTCACAACTCATAACTCACAACTCAAATGAAATCATATACATTGGGACGAGGCTTATGTGCGTTTGCCGCGTGTGTTCTTGCTCTGGGCGTTGCCGGATGTAAAAGCGACAATGAGCCTGACAACGGCGGCATTCAGCCACCTACACCCGAAATACCGGTTTCCGAACTGACTCTGACCAACACTCAGCGTGCCATTGAGATTGTCGATGCTGCCGTAGAAAATTATTTCGAAGGCACGGGAATGGCGATGTCTCGCTACTATAACCCCTACAACGGTCAGAAATCGAGCGAGCTCGGAAGTGTATGGATGTACACTTCGTCTATTGAGGCTGTCAATTCGGTATTGAAATCTCTGAAAGCTCAGAAAGAGGCTGGAAAATCATCTTTGTATGATGCTAATTTCTCCCGCTATTCTGAATTGCTCTCAAAGCTGGTCGAGAATCTCGATTTTTATGCCGGAACTTACACTCTCACTTCATATACCGGCACAAACGAATGGACTGTGTATGGAGTGAACCGTGGAAGCGGGAAAGGGGCGGCTGCCGTAGATGGAATCCTTAACGTTTATGACGACCAGATGTGGATTGTCCGCGAACTTCTTGAATCTTATGACGCCACCGGAAACAGCGCATATCTTCAGAAAGCTGAATATCTCACGTCTTATGTGCTCGACGGTTGGGACTGCACTCTCGATGAGAATGGAAATCAGCACGGCGGTATCACTTGGGGCCCGGGATATGTCACTAAACATTCCTGCTCTAACGGCCCGATGGTTGCTCCGCTTGTAAAACTTGCCGAGATCTATAAAGGGAAATCGGATCAGATCACATATGGAGTGATCAATCCCGACAATTCCCGCTCCAGGGAGACTAAGGCAAAAGCTGATTACTATCTTGAAATGGCTGCCGCTGTCTACGACTATCAGATGACTCATCTTCTTAATCCCTCAACAGGTGTCTTCGACGACATGATGGGTGGAGACGACAATGGCGGACAGATCAGATATGAGACTGTCGACGGTGAAACGTATCGTGCATACGTGCATCTGAACGATCGTGTCGGCACAGCTTATTCCTACAATACCGGAACCATGATTTCAGGGGCTGCAGCCCTTTATCGCGCCACTTCCGATTCCAATTATCTTACCGACCTGCATAATCTTTGCGATAAGAGCTTCAGCTTCTTCGCTGCGCCTGCTGCCGGTAAGGATGGATGCTATACGTTTGCTATCACAGGGTTTAACAACTGGTTTAACAACGTGCTTGAAAGAGGATATGTAGAGGCTGTCGATGCTTATCCCGGAGCTGGTGCTTATGCCGAGGCTTTTCAGGCTAACCTCGATTATGCCTACGATAATTTCCTCTACAATCACATGCTTCCTCCCAACCTTCTGGTTGGATGGAATTCCGACAGAGGCAGAAACAACATGGAGGCGATGTTCACATTCGCTTTTGCTGCCGAGTATGCCTCCCTTGCAGAATATCAACTAACAAAATAACAACTACATCATGACATCTATGAAAACTTCCGGCGGTCTTGCACGTTTCTTCGTCTGTTTGGCGATCGTGTTTATTGCCGCCTTCAATCCGGCGGGTGCCCTTGCCCAGAGCATGGTCACGGTCACCGGTCAGGTAACAGGTGAACAGAACGAACCTCTTATCGGTGCCACTGTGATGGTCAAGGGATCATCTATAGGCACAGCTACTGATGTCGAGGGTTCTTATTCACTCTCAGTGCCTAAGGATGCCACTCTGGTTTTCTCTTATGTGGGATATAATTCCGTTGAAGAGAAAATTAACGGCAGATCAGTGCTGAATGTAACCATGAGTTCAGATACTCAACTTATGGACGAATTGGTGGTCGTGGGTTACGGCACACAGCGTCGTGGTTCTGTGACAGGCGCCGTGGCAAGTGTGAAGGGTTCTGAAATGCTCCAGACTAAAAGTGAAAACCCCCAGAACATGCTCACCGGACGTGTCCCCGGTCTCCGTATCTGGCAAAAGAGTTCAGAACCCGGCACATATTCAAACAATATGGACGTGCGTGGTCTCGGTGCCCCTCTCGTGGTTATCGACGGTGTCCCCCGCACAGTGGAAGATTTCCAGCGTCTGAACGCTACCGACATTCAGGACGTGTCTGTCCTTAAAGACGCATCCGCTGCTATCTATGGTGTGCGCGCTGCAAACGGTGTGCTCCTTGTCACTACAAAGGGTGGCAATGCAGGTAAGGTTAACGTGACCTATAGCGGTTCTTACACTATCCAGAAGCCCAACAAGATGCCTCAGTTGGCAAGCGCATACGATGCTATGACCATCTACAACGAGCAGAAATGGAACAACATCAACGGCGGTTCAATCGGTTTCAGCCAGGCTGATTTCGAGGCTCTCGCAAACGGCACCCGCCGCGTGTCTGACTGGAATGATCTCGTGTTTTCAAATACATCTCCGCAGACTCAGCATGATGTGAGCATCTCCGGTGGTAACGAACGTAACCAATACTACGTCAGCTTCGGTTATTTCTATCAGGAAGGTCTCTTCAAGAGCGGCGACCTAAACTACGATAAATATAACGTACGTGCAAATATCACTTCCGAGATTGTGAAGGGTCTTAAGTTCTATGCCAACCTTGCCGGTATGGCAGACTCACGTAACACTCCTTACAATTCTTCTGTCGACATCATACGTAACTATTGGAAACAGGGTGTCCTTTTCCCGGCTTATGCCGACCCTGAGAACACCATGCTCAACTATGAAGGTCTTGACCTTGAACAGAACACTGTGGCTATGATGACTTCCGATATCAGCGGTCATCGCAAATATCGCCAGAAGACTTTCGAATCGTCTGCCTACCTCAACTTCGACTTCGGCGCATACGTGCCTGTTTTGAAAGGTCTTGAGGCTAAAGCGCTCGTAAGCTACGACTATCGCGTAGACGACAATGAGATCTACCGTAAGGAATATTATCAGTATGCCTATGATCCTCTGACTGATTCCTACAACCAGAAGATCTACAACAGCAGTTCTCCGAGCAATCTGCGTCGTGAATACTATTCCAAGTCGCAGTTCCTCTATCAGTTCCTTTTGAACTACAACCGCGAGTTCAACGAGCTCCACAATGTTGGCGTCACTTTAGGTTGGGAAGGACAGCGTCGTACAGGCGATAACTTCTATGCTGTGCGTGATCTCGCATTCTCTAATCCTTATCTTCTTGTAGGTGTGACAGACGGGCAGATCGGTGCCATGAACGGTGACGATCTTTATGAATACACCAACAACGCCCTTATCGGTCGTCTCAATTATTCTTTCGCAGACCGTTATCTTATCGAGGGACAGTTCCGTTACGATGGCTCTTCCAAATTTGCCAAAGGACACCGCTGGGGTTTCTTCCCTTCTGTGTCTGCAGGTTGGAGAATCTCTGAGGAAGCTTTCTTCCGCAACACTGAGGCGCTTGATTTCATCAATAACTTGAAAGTCCGTGCCAGCTATGGTATCCTTGGTGACGACAGCGGTGTCAATTATGACTGGGCTATGGGTTATACCTATCCTTCAGGTATCCCCGCTGACAACGGTAACTACAACGGTTATTCTCCGGGCTATGTGTTTAACGGACAGTATATTTCTGCTGCGTCTCCCATGGCTCTTCCAAACCTTGCGATTTCATGGTATAAGTCTAAGACTTTCGACGTGGGTATCGATTTTGACATGAAGAACGGTCTCTTCGGTTTCTCTTTCGATTATTTCCATCGCAAGCGTACCGGTCTATACGAGCGTAACGAAGGTGCTCTCCCCACAGTTGTCGGTGCCACCGCTCCCCGCGAGAACATCAACAGCGACTCTCATATGGGTATGGAACTTGAATTGCGCCACTCTAACAGGGTAGGTGAAGTGACCTATAACCTCCGTGGTATGGTGACAATCACACGCAACAAATATCTTTATGCAGCCAACAAAGGACCATGGGCCAACTCCTACGACCGTTGGAAAAACGATAACCTCAACAACCGTTATCAGGGAGTTCAGTTCGGCTACACTTCTGCAGGACGCTATCATAACTGGAACGATATCTGGAATTATGCCGGCTATCAGGAGAAGGATGTTCTTCCCGGCGACTACAAGTATGAAGACTGGAACGGCGACGGTGAGATCAATGGACTTGACGAACATCCTTTCGCTTTTGACCAGACTCCCTGGATGAACTATTCATTAAACGTGGGTGTAAACTGGAGAGATTTCGACTTCTCTATGCTCTGGCAAGGCTCGGCTCTCGGTTCTATGGAATATAAAGAGCCTCTCTACTCCATTTGGGGTGATATGGGCGGCGGTATCCTCGAACAATACACCGACCGTTGGCATCCGGTGAATCCTACTGCCGATCCCTATGATCCCGCTACTGAATGGGTTTCCGGATACTATGCCTACACAGGTCGCTATCCGAAGGGGAATTCATCTTTCAACCGTGTGAGCACCGACTATCTGCGTCTCAAGAGCATCGAGCTTGGGTATACTTTCCCGAAGAGCATCACCCGTCAGACAAGTCTCCGTCTCTATTTCAACGCATACAACCTGCTTACTTTCACCAAGGTGAAATTTGTTGACCCGGAACATCCTGACGATGAGCTCGGTCGTATGTATCCTCTTAACAAGACCTTTACATTCGGTCTTACTTTCTCCTATTAATTTTAATTGACCATACAACATGAAAAAGATATTATTTTCAGCTCTTCTCGGCGCATGTCTGCTGACTTCCTGCCAGGATATGGATATCCCTCCAAAGAATATCGTCACTTCCGACGACCTTCTTTCGACCGAGTCTGGTATGGATATCTACATGGCGCGCATGTATTCCACAATGCCTTTCGAGGATTTCAAATATCTCGCGGAGCGCGGTCTTAACAATTATAACGGCTGGCTCGCAGGTTTCGGTTTCGACGGTACAGGCGACGCGGTCAACCGCGACGGTTATTGCCGTGCTTTCACCGGCGAGAACGAGGCTTACTGGGGGAATGCGTTCACTCTTCTTCGTGATGCCAACTTCCTTATCGAAAATCTTCCTAATTATAAAGGAAACTATCCTGAGATCACCTATAATGATTATCTCGGCGAGGCTTATTTCGTAAGGGCATACGTGTTCTACGCTTTGGCAAAACGTTACGGCGGCATACCTTTGGTGACAAAGGTGATCAATTATCCTGCTTCGAGCGATGAGCTTGAGGTGCCCCGTTCAAGCGAGGAGGAAACTTGGGATCAGATCTGTGCCGATTTCGACATGGCTGCCGAGCTTATGATGCCCAAAAGCCCCAAAAGAGGTTACGCCAACAAATATGTCGCATTGGCTGTGAAATCACAGGCTATGCTTTATGCAGGCTCTGTGGCTAAGTATAATGAGACTGTCACCGGTCGTCTCACCGGTCTCGGACAGAAGACAGGCGTGCGTGTGATGGGCTTTGACCAGGCAACTGCAGCAGAGGCTTCAAGACGCTACTTTGCTGAGTCTTATAAGGCTGCACGTGAAGTTATGGAAAACGGGGGATACGGTCTTTATATGAAGAAATGGGCGGAAGGCGACAGAAGCGCAATGCGTCAGAACATGATCGATATGATCTCTGACACCGACAGCCCTGAAAACATCTGGATCCGTGAATATATCTATCCCACCACTACCCATTCTTTCGATGCTTACAACGCTCCTTATGTGTTCCGTTCTCCTTTGAGTTGTGCCGTTTGTCCCACTGCCGACTTCGTCGAGCTATTCGAAGGTTTCGACCGTTATCCCGACGGTACTCTTAAGGTTACAACCGGGAATTCAAATACTGAGGGAACATATATAATGTATGACAATGTAGGCGACTTCTATAAGAACGCTGAGCCTCGTCTCCTTTCTTATCTTATTGCACCGGGTGATCAGTTCAAAGGTCAGACAATGGAGATTTATGCAGGTGTCTACACCGGCACAACCCCGATTAAGCCGCTCATGAGAGACTATTCTTATCAGACTCAAGGCGACAACTATCAGAATCTTGATATCGCTCAGGGTGATAACCGCACTCTCTACATGACTCCTGACCCCAACAACCAGACAATCGTGACTCTGCCTGACGGCTCTCAGATGAATGCAGCCGGTGCAAACGGTCCTTTCTACAATTATAATGAATCTGCTATGACCGGTCTTCTTGGCAGAAAGTGGCTTAAGGATGATCCTTCGTTCACTGCACGTGAAGGCAATAGCGACCAGCATTATATACTCGTGCGTTATGCAGAGGTTCTTTTGAACGCGGCTGAGGCGGCTGTTGAGCTTTCAATCGCAGGTGCCGCTTCTCCCGATGGTTCCGATATGCTCGGTGTGGCTACGGATGCCGTCAACGACATCCGCCGTCGTGCGGGTGCAACTCTTCTTGCAGGCAAGCTCACCGGCAGCAATGAGAGCCGCAACGAGGTGCGCAAGGAACGCCGTAAAGAAATGGCTTTCGAGACTGGTACCAAGTGGGATCTCCGCCGTTGGCGTGTCAACGACTATGACAACCGCGACGGTTTCTGGGGTGAAGTCCGCGACAAGGATAAATTCAGCTCCAACTCACATTACCGTTTCCGTGGAATCTATCCGTTCTATTCTGCAACCGATGGTAAGTGGTTCTTCGACGTGAAGTTTGAATGTCTCGCTCATAAGGAGTTTGAATATAATCCTATCGATTATTATTTCGGTATCCCCGGAGGTGAGGTTGTAAAGAGCAAAGTAATAGATCAGCAGCCTAACCGTTAATTAATCAGGGTTTAATGTTTAGTCAATAGTTTAGGGTTTTATTTCAGGGTCGGGAGGCTGTCCGGCACCCGCCCTGACCCTAAACCCTAAACCATCAACCCTAAACCCTAAACTATAAACCTTAAACCAAACAAAAAGACAACATGAAACAGTTTAAGATATTCGGCATGTTTGCCGCCCTTCTAATGCTCTCCTCTTGTAGCATGTTTGAGATCGACAACTATGATGAACCGGAAGAGACCATCTGGGGTGAAGTGGTGGATGTGGCTACAGGCGACCGTGTCCTCACAGACCAGGGTAGCGAAGGCATCCGCGTGCGTCTTACAGAACTCAGTTGGGGCGACAACGTGGAGCACAATCCTGATTTCTTCTGCATGCCCGACGGCTCTTTCCAGAACACCAAGATCTTCAAGGGTCATTATAATGTACGTATTGATGGTCCGTTTATTCCTCTTGTGCGTGAAACTACAGACGGTGTGCTTCTTGCCGACGAAACTATCAACACAGACATCAAGGGTACTACCAAAGTGAAATTCGAGGTTCAGCCTTTCCTTAATGTGAAGATCGTAGGCGATCCCACGGTGAGCAACGGTGTCGTTAAGGCGAAGGTGGTTGTTGAGAGAGGCGTTTCCGAGAGCGAGTTCCGCAGCAAGATCGAACCGATGGGCAACTGGAACGACAGCTATCTCAACGTGACCGACATCCAGTTCTTTGTGAGCTATTCTAACGCTGTAGGCTATCGTGCCCGCGACGACCGTTGGTCAAGCAGCATCAGCTACACTGGCAATAGCTTCAACGACCTCTTCGGACAGCCTGTCACCATCACATCAAACGGGGAAATCCCTTCAGGTAGAAAAGTGTGGGTGCGTGCTGCCGCACGTATCAATTTCGACACTCCGGTCGGAAGCGGTACCCGCCGTTGGAACTATTCTGAGCCTGTAGAGGTGATGATTCCATAAGTGGCAATACAATAAAACACAGACTATATAAATGCAGGAACGGTTTCCGTGTGTAAGCCGGAATCGCTCTTTGGGAGGTGGATCTCAGATCCATCTCCTTTTTTTATGGGTAAATGATATATTTTTTGTGGCAAATTGACATTATGCAAAAATAATTATGTAAATTTGCAAAAATTCTAACACTAAATCGGAACGACAAGGAGCCGAAACAAAAAACTGACCTTATGGAAAATCTACTACCATTTGCATTCATGTGCCTCACTTCTTTCTTTGCGTTGGCAAATCCACTTGGCACAATGCCTGTTTTTCTGTCAATGACCAAAGGTCTTGATAATTCTCAGCGGGAAAGAATTGTAAGGCGTGCCTGTATAGTTTCGTTGTTTATCCTTATCGGCTTCACTGTTGGAGGACAGATTCTTTTCTCTTTGTTTGGAATCTCTGCAAATGGGTTTCGTATCGCGGCGGGTTTCATCATTCTGAAAATCGGTTTTGACATGCTTCAGGCAAAATATTCTAATGTGAAATTGAGTGATGAAGAAGTGAAGGTATATGCCGACGACATATCCATCACTCCTTTGGCGATTCCGATGTTATGTGGTCCGGGCGCTATAGCCAATGGTGTCATGCTTATGGAAAATGCCACCACTTGGCAAATGAAAGCGACATTGCTCCTCAGTATTACTGTCATTTATCTTCTGACTTATGTGATTTTGCGTGCATCCACGCGGCTTGTGCCAATACTTGGCGAGACAGGCAACAATGTGATGATGCGCCTTATGGGTTTGATTCTTATGGTGATCGCCGTGGAATGCTTTGTCGGTGGTCTAAAACCGGTCCTCGTAGACATCATCCACGCCGGTCTCGCAAAATAAACAAGTCTTTGCGCGAATCTACCACAGAATCCGCGCGAATCACCCACAGAACCCCCGCGTGTCGTCAAGAATCCGCGCGGAGCTGTTGCGTTCAAAAGCGCAGCTTTTGCCTCTTTCAGATAATAGCAAGGATCCTCGCGGAGCTGTCGCGTTCAAAAGCGCAGCTTTTGCCTCCTTGCCAGTGTAATTAAAATTATTTGCCTGATTATATTATGCCAGATTTATTCCTTTATCCTGATAGTGGAAACTATCAGGAATTGCCTCCTCCATTTTTCCGTCCATTGGTGCCTAACGGTTGCCGTAGGGCAATTTGGCATGATTACAGAAGTCGGTGCATATATTTGATAACCATAAATAAAAATAAAGGTATACCTGAGTTTTCAAAATTGTCAGGCATTCCTGGTGATCATCAATGGAAACCTAAGACAGTCTTGACTTCCATTGGTGAAATAATAATGATTAAATTATCAGATTTAAAAAAGGAGTTTCCATTTATAAGTATTTTGCGTAGATGTATAATGCCGGATCATGTGCATTTCGTATTGGATGTAAAAGAAGCGACCTCCGTTCATCTCGGGGATATAATTGCTTTCTTAAAAGGGGAGTGCTCACGCGCAGAAAGGTTGATGGCATCAAGTGAAATTGATTTCCAAAGAGAACCGGTTTCAATTTTTGGTGAAGGTTATCATGATCGGATATTGAGAAGGAAAAATCAGTTGGAAAGGATGTTGCATTATGTAAGTGATAACCCTTCAAGGAGGCTTGAACGCATAGCTAACCGTGACTTTCATCATCGTTACAAAATTTGCGATAAGGAAGGGATGGAATATGAAGCCTATGGCAATATTCATTTGTTGGATGATCCTGAAATTTCAGCTGTAAAGATAAGCCGTAGTTATTCCGGAGATGAAATTATAAGATATAAGATAGATTGGAAAAGGACGGTGGAGAACGGAGGAGTGTTAGTGTCTCCATTTATTTCCAAAGAAGAAAAGAAAGTTAGGGATTGGGCTTGTGAGAATGGAGGAAGGGTGATATATATTCATGCAGACGGCTTTGGGGAAAGATATAATCCGAAAGGTTTGCTCCACAATCTCTGTTCAGAAGGGCGGTTACTGATTGTTGCTCCTGTGAAGCAGTCATTGGCAAAAGAACAATGTCGGCGCGATTTATGTATTAGGATGAATACTTTGGCAACCGAGATTGCTGAAGGCATAGTCAAAAGATTATGACTGAGTATGAATCAGGTAACGAAATCTGACGGCATGCTGACACAAAGAGCCCGGAACTTTGTTCCGGAACGCAACAGCTCCGCGCGGATCCCGGAGCAGGCTCCGATTATATCGCAAATCCGATTAGAAACCTGATAATAGCAAGAATCCGCGCGGAGCTGTCGTGTTCAAAAGCGCAGCTTTTGCTGATCATCAGTGTTATCGATGAGATGGAGGCTGTCATAAGAACCGACAAATATATGCGACTGAGAGACAAGCCGTAAACGGCCAAAAAGGAACCGCAGTAAGTATAAAAGATAAAAAACACATTCTATCGTTTAAATTTGAATACTTACTTATATAATATTGTCGTATTGTGGATTTTATCCAACCCAATATCGATTTTTGATAAGTCGGTTTTGGGAAATTTTATTAATTTTGCAAAAAAACTCCTTTCCATGTCTAAACGATTTAATATGCTTTTCTGTCTGGTGATTATCCCATTTATGGCTGCTTTTCCTTCGTCGGAAATTAAGCCCCTGGATTCGTCATGCGTAAGATTGTCTAATTCCCCGATAAAAAATCGGGAAAGTTTGAACATGGCTTTTATCGATTCTATCGATCCCGACAGACTGTTGCACAACTTCAGGATAAATGCCGGTCTGCCGTCTAAAGCCCAGCCTCTCGGTGGATGGGAGGCTCCAAATATAGGATTAAGGGGCCATTTTGTTGGCCATTATTTATCGGCACTTTCTAAAAGGTATAGAAGCTCAGGGGATAAGTATGTGAAGAAAAAACTTGATTACATGGTCGATGCTCTTAAGCAATGTCAGGATAAAATTGGCACAGGTTGTCTTACGGCTTTCCCGGAAAAAGACTTCGATACTCTTGAAAGCAAGTTCTCTGGTGTATGGGCCCCTTATTACACCTATCATAAGATGATGCAGGGTCTTTATGATGCTTATACGCTTGCTGGGAATAAAAATGCCTATGAAATGCTATTGCGGATGGCAAGTTATGTCGCAGGGAGAATGGATAAGCTTGATCATATGTCAATAGTAAAGCTTCTTGACACGACAGCTGCTAACCCTGCGAACGAAGCTGGAGCCATGAATGAAATCATTTATAAATTATATTCTCTGACAGGCAATAAAACGTACCTTAGCTTGGCTGACAAATTTGATCCCGAATGGCTTTTTAAGGCATTATCTGAGAATGTCGACATACTGGGTGGGCTTCATTCCAATACTCATATTGTACTTGTCAATGGTTTTGCGGCAAGATATGATGCTACTGGTGATAAAGTTTATAGGGATGCGGTCATGAATTTCTGGGATATTTTGAGCCAACATCATAGCTATGTCAACGGGACGAGCAGCGGACCAAGACCAAACCCCACTACTAAGACGTCTCTGACAGCTGAACACTGGAGCTATCCGGATTGTCTCAGCTCTACTTTCAGTAAGGAGATAGCAGAAAGCTGTGTCACACATAATACCCGCAAATTGTTAGCTTATCTTTTTGAATGGACTGGAGAGGCAAAATATGCGGAAGCAGACATGAACTTGTTTTATAATGCCGTTCTTCCGATTCAAAGCGGTGAAGGAGATTATGTATACCATCTTCCTTTAGGTTCTCCCCGACAAAAGAAATATCTTAAAAAGGATGATTTCATGTGTTGTAGCGGCTCCTCTGCTGAGGCGTTTACTCAGTTGTCTCAGGGTGCGTATTATCATGATGGTCGTAGCAATTTGTGGATTAATCTCTATATCCCCTCGGAGATTAATTGGAATGGGGTGTCAGTCAGACAATCTACGGATTTTCCATATGGGCAGGATATAAAGCTGACGATTAATTCCGGATCACCACGACAGTTAAGACTGAATCTTTTAAAACCCTCCTGGGCAGAAGGTATGACAGTTATAGTTAATGGTGATACGGTTCAGGCAGTTGTTGAAAAAGAGTCTGACTATGTTGTCATCGATAGAAAATGGAATAATGGAGATGTCGTAAATATTTCAATCCCATCCGTTGTCCGTGTCCATAGACTCCCCGGGAACGATAAGGTTGTGGCGTTTTTAAAAGGAGCCTATCTTCTTGCTTTCGAGGGTAGCAGGGAAATTGTATTGAAGGGTGACCCTAATGAAATCGCAAAACATATAGTGATTGCTGACAAATCGAGGCAGATCTATAAATTGAGTAATGATGGTGTAGAGTATACCCTTCGTCCGTTCTTTGATATCGACAGACAATCTTACAGTGTGTATGCTACAGTAAGGAATTTCTAAATGGCAGAATTGGCTTAGGATAGATGTTGAACTGCTGGAGATATGGGGAAAGAACCTCTTTGACGAATCTTTCCTCTGTCTGGCCCTCACAGAGTATGTGGAGAATGTTGTATATCATACCGGACGCCCTCCAATTATGTTTTTGTTCCACAGTTCGCTTAGGGTATATTCCTCAAGCCAATCGTGATACTCTTGTTCAGATAACTTTCGGGCACATGTGCCTTGTATTTCCGGATCACGTTCAATTACCGTGACTTCATCGGCTGAGAAGCCATCGATGATGGCCGTTGATTGAGTCGCCACAATAATCTGTGCATGTTTTGAGGCGTCTTTTATCATCTCGTTCAGTTGATCGATGGCGTAAGGATGTAGTCCAAGAACGACCGATGAAAGGTTCAAAAGCGACCTGAAAGATGGAGGAAGATTGTAAAAGAGGTCTTTTTAATGTAAAAAGCCATAAGAAATCAATCTCCGTAAAAAAGTTTAAACAACTTCGTCTCTACAAAAATAACAGAATTTATTTGTATGGCGAAATATTTGTTTAACTTTTTGGTTGAATCACAATTTGAAGTGGTTTAAAATTTTTTAAGTATGATTTCGATGTGATTTAGAATCTTGAAGAGGGTGGGATTCAGGCTTGCTTTTGCTTGTAGCGCATGGTGAATTTTTTTCTGAAGAAATAATCCAAAGCGAGAAGCAAGGCGGTGGCGGGAACCAAAACGGCAAGCATGCTCCCTGCTGACGACCATGAACTTTCAAAGCTTTTCACCATATTGTCGCTCACATGGCTCGCCGATGTTTTACCGGTGGCAAAACTGATCATGAAACTGTGGATTGCATCTTTAAATATATCGCCACAGAAGTAGACCACGGTAAAGACCGCCAATATAGCCGCAACGGCATATCCGGCTATAGCCCACCACATCTCTCTGCGTTTCCGGCGGCTTTCCTCAACCCGGATGCGGCTCATGACTTCAAATGAAAAATCGAGAGGAAGCTTCCTGCCTTCGCCTCTCTCTTCAAGAGCCTTATATATGGGTGACTGTCTATTCATATTTGTCCGATAATTTGTTGATTAACAAATATAATTTCTTTCTGGTTCGCATCAGCCGCACTTTGGCTGCCGATTCCCCGATATGCATCATGTTTGCAATTTCTTTAAGCGGCAGACCCTCAAAATAATGGAATGTGATCAATGCACGTTCATCCACACTGAGAGATTCAATCGCTTCCGGAAGCGCGGCAAGACGTGGATTGTCAGACTCAAGAAAAACGTCTACCTGCGAATCCGATAGATTGTTGATCATTGTTTCGTCGAGCGGTATCCCCTCCACACGCTTGCGGCGCGTGTGGGTTATCGCCTCATTGTATGCAATCCTGAACAACCATGTGGAAAAAGAACTGCGGAAATCAAATTTTGATAGATTCCTGTAGGCTTTTACAAATACGTCTTGAGTTATCTCTTCCGCATCATCCTCAATGCTCACGATTTTCACCACCAGGGAAAACACCTGTTGAGAATATCGTTCCATCAGAGTGCGGTAGGATCCGGTATCTCCGTCAATAACCCGACGTATTATGTATGCATCATTATTTTCCACGTAAGATTAGACGTGTAGGGTGCACTTCAGGTTACAAAAATACAAAAAAATTTTTTTTGAAAAAAGATGTAACCGATCCGACGGTAATATCGTCTAAAGAAACAGAAAATTCAAAATTTAAAATTATACACAAATATGAACAATTTAGTACCAATTTTTGTGACAGGAATTATTTTCCTGACAATCTACAAAGTGTTTGACCTTTTTGTACGCCGCAATGAGCGTATGGCTTTGATTGAAAAAATCAATCTGGAGACTACGGGCAACATTGACCTTTCCAAACTTGGAGGTTTCCTGAATCCCTCGTCTGACAACCGGTTTACCGCCCTTAAATGGGGGTGTCTTGCAGTCGGTCTGGGAGCAGGAATGCTGGTAGGCTTTTTTATTTATGTCAATTGTCCGATAGCGCAAGATGAGTGGGGTCCCAGGGAAATGATGTATGGTGCTATGGTTCTTATCGGGGGTGGTCTTGGGCTGATAAGCGCTTTCATCATCGAGATGAAAGTTCGGAAACCGAAAGACTGACATTCACCAACAAAAAAAAAGGAGCGATCTTAGAAGATTGCTCCTTTATTTTTTGTTACCTCGGGTTAGAGTGCCGATATGTGTTCGGGATGTCGCCTCCTTGCCGTATTGGGTGTGGCGGCATTCCGGCGATTGGTACAATTCAATATTCTATGGTCATGGCTGAAATAGTTGGTCTCCTGTAACTTGAAGAGGAATCTCAAATATATTATTATTCTTGATAATTCCGTTTGATGTAATGAGAAGTGGTTGTGCGACTTTTCTACGGGGAATATACAGGTTAAATATGCTTAGCCTGTCATGAATCTTGTTTAATTCGCTGTCAGTTAGACGATATCCAGCTGGAGCATATTTAATTTCACAAACATTGATCACATTGTCGGCTCTGTCGATAACAAGATCTATCTGTGCGCCGGGATGGTCATTGTTCTTTTTGACATGCCAAGAGAATAGACTTGCCGATATTCCAGAAATACCTATGGCAGATTTTATTTGTCTTGTATGCAGCAGGCATACTCTTTCAAAGGCAAGACCGCACCATGTGTTGTGCATGGGCGTTTTCATTGATCTTATCCAGTATTCTTCATCGGCACCGTGTGCGGATTTGACAAACTGATAGTAGAAAAGAGTATAGCAATCCATAAGCTGATATATGGCATCTCTAAGTCGTTTGTCAGTATGGCAATATTTTCTGATAAATCCGCATTCTATTAGATCTTCCAGTATCCCGCTAAGTTGACCATTGTTATATAGTTTACTGGTTCTGATGATTTCGTCTCTTGTCATTCCGGATTTTTTGCCAGCCAACGCTTCTACTACTTTCAGATATTTCTCCGGTCTGTTGAAAATAGAGGCGTATATGAAGTTAAATTTCTTCTAATCGTCCTATTATCATGTTTGTAAATTTTTTACAAAGATACGAAAAATATACGACATTTAGCTATAAGTGGAAAAATTCCCTACTTATAGCTAAATGTCGGAGGCGTTTTGAGACTGCAGTGGCGATTTGTGAAATTGAATTATAGCCAAAAGTGGGTGCGAAAACGGACTTATGGCTAATTATTCGATGAGATGGAGGCTATCATAAGAGCCGACTCATAGCTATAAGTGGCTTTTTATACCCACTTATAGCTATGAGTCGGAGATTGGATTTGCCACTGCTGGGGTGGTAGATATGGCTCATGGTGGTAAATTTTAGTGTTGAGAATTCTCTTTACAGACCGACTTCTTGCCATAAGTGGTATTTTTAACCCACTTATGGCAAGAAGTCGATTTTGAAAGGTCTCTAAAACCAAGCTTCTCTCATGAAAAGAGAACTTGATTTAGATATGGGTTTTGAGACGGATATTTACTTGCTTGAGGCTGTTTAAAGCCCGGTTGCCGGCCATTCTCAAAAACGGCCGTTTTGAAACAATCTATATTATCCAGCTTGTTTAACCCAACTTCCGTCTTTAAACCATTTAATACATATCCATCCAATAGCTTCTGTAATTGATGCTGCAACAGCTGTATTGCTAATGTTGCCATATCCAGGAATGTATTTTACTACTTGATTTGCACCTTCTGCCGCTAACGTTGGTCCTGCTAATGTGGCTAAAGATGCTTGGACTAAGCCAATCGCATGCGCTCTGTCCAGTCTTACTTTATAAAGTCTGCCTAACCGGAGTACCATATCTATTTGCGCTCCAGCAATTACGAATTTATCTCCAGGGATTTGTGCGGTAAAAAAACGACGGTGCCCATTTCAAGAGCTACACAATGGATAATTGCTAATGCTTGATTATCCACTGATTTAAAGAATACAGTAGCAATTCTATCTAAGAGTGCCATAATAATGTTAGAATTATAGGTTAAAAACTATGGCAATCACGTTGCCAGACTTAGGTTGACATTAGTATGTAATAGGTTTAAGAGGGGGTACTATTTTTAATAGTGCGCAAGTTAATAAAAAAATAAAAAATAAGCAAATTTATTAAAATAAAAATGCTTGAGTGTTCTGTTTATTATTTTCTTATTATTATTGAGAATAGAAGCTGACGACCTCGGAGTTGACGCTGCGACTCGAATGATGAGAGCTGCGAGTAGGTAGTGTAGTTATAGCTTCGTTTGTTGAGAATGTTGGTGAGCGACGCGGCAAATTCTATCCTCTTATTGAGCTGAAAGGTCAGTTTGGTGTCAAGCATAACTATATTTTTATAATTATGTTCGGTCAGTTCATTGCGGTAATGTTCGCCGCTGACCGTCCATTGCCATTTTCTGTAGGGAATGAAGGTGAGGCTCAGTTCGTTCTCCATTGTCGATAGCCACGACTCGCTCAGTCCGTTCATCGTCAGACGGCTGTCGGAATAGTCTATACGGTAGTCGAAGCTGAACCAGCGGCATGGATTTCCGTTGATTTTGCCTCCGACACTCCACCCTGTGCTGACCGAATTTATCGATTGCTGCTGCGAGAGCAGATGCGCCTCGTTGCGTCTGAACGAACCGTTGACATTGCAGCTTCCGCGCATGAAGTCGAGGGTCTTGCCGAGGCTGCCCATCGCCATAAGTGTCTTACCGTCGTTCTTGGCGTTGGCATAGCAGTAAACCACATAGTCGCCATAAAGTTGCTGTGCCATGGTATATGGTACGTGAGTCCACGACTGCATAACCATACCGTTGGCAAACAATCCGTGGCGGGTATGTTTGTAATTGATGCTTGCAGACACGTTCTGAGACGATGAATTGTAAAAGTCATCCACGCCGGATTTCAGGGTGCGGTAGTCGGTCATTATGAGGCCGGGATGGATAAGGTTGAGATTCATCGGCGAGCGTCCGAGACCTCCGCGCAAGGTGCCAGAAAAGCGGTTGTTCGGTTTCCAGTTGAAACTTAACGACGGAGAGAAATATACCTCGTTGTGGTTGGCAATCGCTTTGTTAAAGTTATAATGGGCGTAACTTACGGGCAAGTTGAGCGATAGATTTACCCGGCGCACCCTGTATTCAAACTTAGGTGTTGCATATACTGTGAGATAGTTGGTGTTTACCACGTTTTCAGTCAGCCCCGGAAGCTCCTCCGGAAATTCGGGCAGTTGCGAATCCATCGAGTGGAGATAACCCTTTATGCCACCTTCAAGACTCAGTGTCACACCCTTTATGTTGAATGCGTAAGCCGCGCTCTCATGGGTATAGAAAGCATGGTCTGAGATATGCTGATTAAACTTCTGACTGTCCCTGTTGAGATTCAGCGTCTGTGGCAGCGATTCCCATTCGTTCACGCTCTGGAATGTTACAAGATGTTTCCCTTTGAAGCGTTTTATCATCTTGAACTTGTTGCTGACATAGTAATCCGGCAATTTAGCATACTGATCGTTGGGTAGAGAGCCGGTTGTGGCGAGGCTGACATCATCCCAGTCTATGTTTGTCTGGAGCGTGTTGTTGATGAACGCCGTCTTTTGGTTTAGCTCATATATGAACTTGCCGCTTAGGGAGTGGCTGTGTTCCGTACCGCTCCGGTTTTCGGTGATTATGCGGTTGCCCTCGTCAAGAAAATAAGTGGTGATGTTAGAGGCGTCGGCTGTCACGCGATTGAATGAATAGTCGATATTGACCTTAAACTCGTCTCGATCGAATTTCCACAGACTGTTGGTCGATATGAGGAAAGAGCGGTTGAACAGAGTCCGTTTGTCATTTAATGACGGGACTCCCGGCAGACAGACTCCGACATATCTGCTGAGCCCTGTCTGCCGACGGTCGGCAAAGAAATCGGTACCTGACGATGCAAGGTTCACGCCGGTATTGTTGGTGCGCAGGGTGGTTATGTTCTGGAATCCGGTCATCACTGCCATAGCGAACAGTTCACCGTCCCATATTGCACCTTCGGGCTGCCACGACCAACCTCCTCCGGCATCTCCATGGAAAGTCCAAGTTGCTTTCGCCTTGTTTTTCAGTTTAAGGTTGATAGCGGCCTTGTCGGAAAAGGATATGCCAGATAGTACCTGCATCGGCTGATGGTTCTCCATGACCTCGACTGCACCCACATCCTCGTGGCTTATGCCGTTAGTGGCAATGCCATATTTGCCTCCGAGCAGGTCGGATCCTTCGATATAGAATTTGTTTATATCCTCTCCCTGATATTGAATCTTGCCATTGTTGGCAACGTCAATTCCCGGCATACGCTTCAGCACATCGCCGATGGATCGATCCTGCTGCTGGGCAAAACTGCCGACATTGTAGGTAATGGTGTCGCCCTGTTCCCGTATGCGGTCAGCCTTGACCGTCACCTCTTTTAACAGCGTTGTGCCCGGTTCGAGCTGAACGGTGAGTGGAAAAGAAATACTGTCGAGAGGTATCGTTTTTTTTGCGAAGCTCATCATGGTAACTTCCAGTTGGCAACCATTTACCGACGACATGGTGATAGCGAAGCCTCCGTCCGACTTAGACGAAGCGAAATTCTTAATCTTGCCGTCAGCTCCCTTTATAATAACCGAAGCCCCGACAAGAGGTTCATTTGTCTCCCTGTCGATAATTTTGCCGGTTACGTTAATCTGTGCAACAGTCACAAACGATACCAGAAAGTATAGTATGGCTAATGTAAATATTTTCATTATCGATAGTCTTTTTCAAGAAAATCGTAAGATTCGTCAATTTCTATTTTTGGTATGTTTGTTATATCTGCCCCTGTCGAAGCTTTCATATATTCCACAGGATTGTTAGTGAAAGCTCTCATAGCTTGAAGATACTTTATCCTATTGGTTTTCTCATAGTTTTCTTTTCCAAAGATGGGACGGATTATATCTGTGCTGTTCTGTATCCCATCAGCAACGAATGAATATTGTCCAGATGTATCTTCGGCAATAAGTATAAGTCCAGGTAGTCCGGATAATTTCCACGGACCATCTTGAATCGGAATCTCCGGAGTAAACCATGCAGTCCAATGGCGGCCTCTATAATCACATGTTGCTTTAACACACTCGTATCCAAGTATTGTCTTGGTCGAATTTGATATTTCCCATCGCTGTGCAACAAGTGGTTCGTCATAAAACCAGTAGTCTACGCCAACAAGATCATACACAGATGTAAGACAGTCTTTCCTTGATTTCAGTACATACATCGGCTCTTTTTTTATAGGGAGATTGGATACGTCTTTTTTAGCCGTAGCTGCTTGAACCATTTGTCCATAAGCCATTCTACCTTCCGGAGTGACCATCATCGAGTCAACCTGTTCGTTTAGAATGTTGAAGAACTTAGACTCATCTTTGTTTGCAAGGAGAATCATATGGCTATTGATTTCCTTTCCATCTGGACTATAATGTTGGTAGTTGTAACTGACTTTCAAGTCGGCTACTTGTGCAAATGTTGCTAATGAAGCAAAGCACAAGAATAAGAATGAAATAAATTTACTCATATTTAATCATTTTAATGTTACTTATTATTCCTTAAAAGAAATCGAATATCGTTGTCTTTATATAACTTAGATGTGATATATATTAGTATTATATCACATAAATATAAAGTAGCGACAGAACAAATAATAACTGTCCAGGACCATTCTTGTGGAACACTTGCCAATAATGCGATTGGACTAGATAAGGGAAATATAGATAATAAATCGATAACGGAATTTGACGTATTGATATTCTTTGATACATATACGAATGTTAGTAAAAGAGGGAGTGTTGCTATAATTGAAAATTGCTGAGTATTTGTATTTTCGCTGGATATTGCTCCAATAATTGAAAATATAGACGCGTATAAGAGATATCCCCCAATGAACATTACTAGGGAGAGTAATAAGTATGACACTAATGTATGGACACTTACAAAATTAGTAAGTGAAAGTAGTGTAGATATTATATCATCCCAGATAGAGGTTTCTGCAAAAATGTCTATAACATATGCAATTATGATGGCTCCAACTAACCAGAATAAAATCTGAACAGTAGCTACAGTTAACCCAGAGAGGAGCTTGGATATAATTATATCTCGTTCATTTAATGCCGTTAATAAGACCTCTGAAATTTTATTTTTCTTTTCCTTTCCAATCATTCTTAATATAGAACTTGAAAATTGCAAAATAACTATATAAAGAATGATGATGACTGCTGTGGCAATAACAGTAAGATAATTAGATTCGACATTTTTGATTTCAGTCTCAAAATGTACATTTGAAACAGATTGTTTTATGGCAAAGATGTAATCATCAGAGAGAATATGGTGTGTGTAAGAATCTCGTATGGTTTTTTGAATATAACTCAAGTTTTCCGGGAGCACTATCCTATATTGATCAATAGAGCACATAATATGTCCTTCCCCATTATTAGATATTGTAATAATGGCATCAGGACTATCTTTTTTAGAACATTGGAAGTCAGAACCAACCTTTTTTATAATGAGATGTTCGGTTGGTTCAATGTTGATTGGAATATTTGTTGTGTTTATTACATAGATATTATTTGATACAGTATTAGTAGTATTCAACCAGAACATAGCAATAAGTGCTAGGGGAGGAAGAATTGCTAATAACCAGAAAGCTTTCGTTTTAAGTTGTGCCTTAATTTCAAAAGCCATCAAATTTATTATTGCTTTTATGTCCATAATTATAGATTATTCATTTATTTCTACAAAAATATCTTCCATTGTAGGTATAGATTCTGAACAAGATATAATTTCTATGTCTGGAATGTTTTTTGTAATAAACGCCATAGCATCAAGAAGAGATAGTCCATCTCTTGGAGATGAGAGTTCGAGTTGTACAAATTCAGAATTTATGTCCTCGGAGTCTATAGAAAAGTCCTGCGAAACAAAGGTTGGATTCATCCGATTTTCCAAATCGTTGGTTTTCTTTGCGATGATTCGGTATGTTCCGGACGTTGCATAGCGCCTTTTTAAATCAGATATTGTTCCAAAATCTCTTAATTTTGATTTATTCAAGATTGCAACATTAGAACATATCTGTTCCACTGATTTCATGTTGTGTGTGGATAGGACGATAGTAGCATTAAAATTTATTTGATATTCTTTTATAATTGAACAGAAATATCGAAAATTTAAAGGATCCAGTCCACTTAAGGGCTCATCCATGAAAAGTAATGTAGGCATATTTACAAGGCTGGATATCAATTGAATCTTCTGTTGCATCCCTTTGGAGAGAGAGGTTATTTTAGCTTGGGCCCAACGATGCATATCAAATTTTCTTAACCAATAAGAGACATTTTGGGATGCTTCTTTCTTGGCCAGGCCTCTTATGGTTGCAAAGTGTAGAAGTTGGGTCTCAATATCGATGTCTGTATATAACCCTCTTTGTTCAGGCAGATATCCTATTTTTCTTCTAAAATCTTTAATAGAAGAAATATTATCATAATTTACTTCGCCATAATCAGCATCCAAAAGTTTAACCAGTATCTTGAGCAAAGTGGTTTTTCCTGCTCCATTTGATCCCACAATAGCAGTAATAGCATTGGTTGGGATATTAAATGACACATCATCTAATGCCAATGCTGACCCGAAATGCTTGGTTATGTTTGATATCGAAATCATGATTATTTGGATATATAATTTAGTATAGCGTCTGGTATTTCTATTGATGACAGAAAAGGACAGATACCTAACCCTCTTTTTATTCGCCTTTGATTAGCTAAGAATATTTTGTTAATACATTTTGCACAAAATGTATTTTCTTTGCAAGAAATACACGGATTTCTATTTCCATTTTCAGCATTTAGATTTATATGAGATAGAAATAGATAAAGAGGATTTTCATTAGACAGAAATTCCAAGTTTGGATCTTCTTTGAAGTTTCCTAATACCCATTTGTTCTCCATCATATTACAAGGAAGGACATCTCCATTTGCCTTAAAAGATAGAGTTCCCCATCCAGCACCACAACTAGGTAATACGCTGGCTATTTTTAGGGCCTCAGGTCCCAAGGTATCCATTAGTGTAATAACTTGAGTGTTATATTTATTATATATGCGCGTACACTCTTCCTCTAATGCCTTTCGGGATAGACTGTCACGATCACTCATATTGCATCCATCTGGTAAATGATAGGTTCTCCCCTTATCAATTTGTTCAGGTATGCTTATCAGAAGATGTTTAATCCCATTTTGTATCATATTCTCAAAGAATGCATCGATTTCAGATACATTTTCGTTTGTAAGCATATAAACTATACGAAAATATTGGGGATTGATTTCTTTTTTTAGTCTAATGATCGTGTTGAGACTTTTTCTGAACGTATTAGGTACTTGGCGTTGGAACGCATTTGATTTTTCACTGAAACCATCAATGCTGATGCTAAACCCAATTTTATCTTGGTATTGTTTGAATATTTTGAAGGATGTCTCATTGAAATGGACACCATTGGTCATTATTGTTATTTTCTCAAAGTTGGCGCATGCTAGAGATAGAATTATATTGAAATCTGGATGGACCGAAGGTTCTCCACCTGTAATTTCAAGTAATTTTACACCTCTTTCAGTTAGTTTTCTAAATAATGTGGCGATATCTTCCAACTTTAATCGATTTGAATTGCTGGGTTTAAAATTACCATAGCAATAGCGACATTTAAGATTGCACTTTTCGGTAATTTCAAGGCTTATTACACGTATAGGGCTATTGTTCTTTGATAATTTGTCTCCAGGTTCATTACAAAGCTCAATAATCTGTTTTCCGGCAAGATTCGAAAGAACTGCATTAAAGTCTTCTTTTGTAATAGAGATTCTGCACGGTTAAGTGTCTCTTGCTGTTTATGGTTGGAGCAGGAGACCATGCAACAAGCTAACAATAGCAGCATGAGCATTAAAATATGGTATATAGGTTTCATAAGGTTAGTGATGTTACTATGTGATGAATGTTGTATATCATACCGGACGCCCTCCAATTATGTTTTTGTTCTACAGTTCGCTTAGGGTATATTCCTCAAGCCAATCGTGATACTCTTGTTCAGATAACTTTCGGGCACATGTGCCTTGTATTTCCGGATCACGTTCAATTACCGTGACTTCATCGGCTGAGAAGCCATCGATGATGGCCGTTGATTGAGTCGCCACAATAATCTGTGCATGTTTTGAGGCGTCTTTTATCATCTCGTTCAGTTGATCGATGGCGTAAGGATGTAGTCCAAGAACGACCGATGAAAGGTTCAAAAGCGACCGGAAAGATGGCGGAAGATTGGGAAAGAGGTCTTTTTAATGTAAAAAGCCATAAGAAATTCAATCTCCGTAAAAAGTTTAAACAACTTCGTCTCTACAAAAATAACATAATTTATTGGGATGGCGAAATATTTGTTTAACTTTTTGTTGAATCACAATTTGAAGTGGTTTAAAATTTTTTAAGTATGATTTCGAGGTGATTTTGAATCTTGAATAGGGTGGGATTCAGCTTTGCTTCTGATTGTAGCGCATGGCGAATTTTTTTCTGAAGAAATAATCCAAAGTGAGAAGCAAGGCGGTAATTGGAACTAAAACGGTAAGGATGCTTTATGTCAATTGTCCGATAGCGCAAGATGAGTGGGGACCCAGGGAAATGATGTATGGTGCGCTGGTTCTTATCGGGGGTGGTCTTGGGCTGATAAGCACTTTCATCATCGAGATGAAAGTCCGGAAACCGAAAGACTGACATTCACCAACAAAAAATAAAGGAGCAATCTCAGAAGATTGCTCCTTTATTTTTGTTACCCCGGGTTAGAGAGCCGATATGCGGAAAGAGTAGTTGTAGGTGGTGTCGGGCACGAGTTTGAATTCGGGGCGTGGACCCGGACCACAACTCGCACTTCCCAATCCTCGTGTGGCACAGTCTATATTTAGAACTGTTTCCGGACGGCGCACTTTGTCAAGGTCATGTCCGTATTTCGCATTCCAGATCTCTTCATCAGTGAAATGAAGAGCGGTGAAATCGAAGTGATCGCCGAGTGCGGAGATCTTGATCCCTTTGCCATTGTTGTCGGAAAGGGTCATCCATCGGGTGTCTGTCCTTGTTCCCATGCTTTGACTTCTGACATAATTCTCACGCATGTTTTCCACTGTTGATGAATACTTGCCAACAAATGCAGCAGCCTTACGGTCAGGATAATTTTCTATCGGTCCTCTTCCAAACCATTCGAGGCGTTCCAATGATTTATTGAACATGCCTCTTAGACCGAGACGGGGCATTTCAAACTTTTCAGGAGTTGAGAAAGTCGCGTTCACATCTATTGTGCCGTCAGGATAAATCGTATAGACAACTTTATGCGGAACGGATGTATCACCCACGGTTGCTACAAGATCCGCAGAAACTGTGGCTTTATTGCCGCCGTCGTTTACTTCCCACGAAAGGTCCTTAAGGTCAAAAGAATGTTCTTTGAAATCGCGGGGTTCATTGTTAATCGTGCGGTAACCGTAGAATTGGAGACCATTACCTTCGTGAATCATCTCGGAACCTCCGTACTTCAGGCTTTGAAGGGTGCCGTTCTCTTTGTTGAAGGAGATATTCCAGCCGTCGCCGCTGAAACGTACCGCCCCGTTCTCATCTTTAGATGAAATCTTGCCGTCGGCGGAAACGGCGACAGGTGTGAAAGAACCCTTCAGAGGAAGTTGCGCGGAAGCCACAACGTGTCCTGCATCCGCCCAAGAAGTCGCATTTTTTGTTGAAACCTCAAGGTTTATGAAATATTCCGCTGTGGGGTCAGTCAGATATTTCTCCATCGGGATAAGGATGGTGCGGTTTTCAGTCGGTTTGCAGTCAGGCAGTCCAAAAAATTCTGTCTTGATAGTCTCTCCGTTCTTTTGGATCTCATATTTGAGATTGAAATCAGTGAGGTTGTGAACAGTATAGTCGTTCTGCAAAGACACACTGTTAGGGTCGTTGAGACGGAACCGGATGTACTGATACACATTCTTTACCTCAAGCAATTTTGGAGTTATGGCTCTGTCTGCGGTGATGATTCCATTACAACAGAAGTCATTGTCGTTGGGAGCGTCGCCGAAACTGCCTCCGAAATAATAGTTGGTGTCAGGTTCGTCCGGTTTGTTGAGAGCCTGGTCGACCCAGTCCCATATACAACCGCCGATCATACGGTCTGATTTGTTGATGATGTAGTCCCAATATTGGTCGAGGTTTCCTATTGAATTACCCATTGCGTGGTTGTATTCGCAAAGGAAGAATGGTTTGGCATTCCCGTTTTTGTCCATTTCCTCCATGCTTTCGAGTGAGGGGTACATGCGAGAATCCATATCGGCGATCGAATTCATTCCTTCGTAGTGTATGGGGCGGGAGGGATCGATTGCCTTTACAGCTTCATATTCAGCCACCGCATTGCATCCTCCGCCACTTTCATTGCCAAGGCTCCAGAATATAACCGAAGGATGGTTCTTATCGCGCTCCACCATTCTGACGGCACGATCCACAAAAGCCTCTTTCCATGAAGGATTGTCGGTCAGTGAGCTGTTGCCGTGACATTCCTGATCAGCCTCATCCATTACGTAGAGTCCGTAATAATCGAAGAGTGCATACATCTTCGGGTCTTTAGGATAATGGCTTGTGCGGATTGTGTTGAGGTTATGACGCTTGAACAATAGAATATCCTGAATCATGGTTTCCACAGGAACCGCCTTGCCGAGACGCGGATGAGTGTCGTGATGATTGGCTCCCTTGAACATTGTCAGCATCCCGTTGATATAGACTTTATTGTTTTTGATTTCAATATTTCTGAAACCATATTTCTGGGATGTAGCTTCCAACACATTGCCGTTACCGTCAAGGAGTTCTATGTCTACAGTATAGAGGTTAGGAAATTCTGCACTCCATAGAAGCGGGTCGCGGAGCGAACATTTTGATGTGAGTTTACATTCGTTTCCCTTCCCTAAAGTGGCGGGTGCGGATTCGAAAGTGCGGAGAGTCTTTCCGTTGTTGTCAACTACCGACGCACGCAATTTTACGGTGCCGGAAACATTACCGTCATTGCGCACGGCGGCAGCGACATTTAAGATGGCGCGGTCATAACGCGGACTGAGTTCGGAAGTAAGATGTAGGTCGCGGAGGTGTGTCTTGGGGGATGCGGTCAGATAGACGTCGCGATGAATGCCGCTCAATCGGAACATGTCCTGGTCTTCAAGATAGCTTCCGTCGCTCCAGCGGTAAACTTCCACAGCAAGTGTGTTCGATCCCGGTTTCACATATTTTGTGATGTTGAAACGGGCATCGTTTGTAGAGCCTTGGCTATATCCTACTTTCTTACCATTAACCCATACATACATTGCGCTATAGCAACCTTCGAATGTGATAAACACCTCTTTGTCGTTCCATCCGGCAGGGAGAGTGAAGTCTCGGCGGTATGATCCCACGGCATTCGGTTCTTTCTCCACCGTATATCCGCGTTGTCCCTGGATGAACGGTGGATTATTGCGGAATGGATAAGTGATGTTGGTGTAGATAGGAGTGCCGTATCCGTGCATTTCCCAGTTTGAAGGAACCGGGATTTCATCCCATCCGGCAACGTCGTAAGAGGGTTTATAGAAATCCTTCGGGCGTTCGTCGGGCGATTTCACCCAATTGAATTTCCAGTTGCCGTTGAGCAGTATGTATCGGCTTGAAGAAGTCCGTTCCCAAGGTCTTGCATAATATGGATCGGATTTCATTTCATTCAAGGAAGAGAATGGAATGAATGTAGAGAAGCCGGGTTCTTTATTAATTGCAAAGACGTGTTGGTTTTCCCAATCGTTGTCACTTTTGGTTTTTGCAGGTTCTACCCTTACTTTAACATTAGATTTCTCAAGAGTCCATTTCTGTGACTTTGAGGATGCGTTCGCAGTCTTCTGGATAAGAGGTTCCCCAAATTGCGGGGCATCTGTAGAGGAAAGATTGAGTCCCGCATTTACTCCGGTGAATGTATACGTTCCGTCGTTGTTTTCAGTCACTCTCCAGTATTGGTTGGAATTTCTTGTGTCGAGACTCCATTGAATTACATTAGACCCGTCAGACGGATTCCCGTTGTTGTCGATAGCAAACGTCGACAAGGGTGAAACTATACAGTAAATATCGTCCTTGACAGGTATGAGCTGCCATACTTGCGATTCTTTGTTTTTCACCGGTTTGGAAAGGCATATTTTTGAATCGGGAGAATAGCTTTCCAGATTGTCAAGCACCAGCCCGGTCGACCCTTTGATCACATAGTTATTATTAGGGTTTATAGGGGCGGCATGGGTTGATAGAGTGGCTAACCCGATCGCCACGATTATTGCTTTGAACTTCATCAAGATCATTGTTTTAAGATTTCAGATTGTTTGTAGACACCAAATGTATTGAGCGCAGGAGTTGCGTTGCCGTCAAGAATGCGCAGACGCACATATTTTGCAGTGACAGGATTGAATCTTACAATCCATTTGTTGCCAACTGACTGAAGTGAAGATGTCTCGGGGATTGTTGCCCAATCTTTGCCGTTGTTTGAATATTCCACGCTCCAACGTGTGGTGCGGTGTCCAAGTTGGATCACTTCTCTGAGCATCAGGCAGTCAAATGTCTCCGCTTTGGGTAAAGTGAATGTGATGTCTGATGTCACAATTCCGTCTTTGCCTGCATAATATGTTTTAGGGTCATTGTCGGTCAGATAACGGGGATCGAATTTTTTACCTCTGATATTTGTGGCGCTGACTTTTGATTTGGCGAGCATGTTGCGTGAGAATGTTTCGTCGATACCTTTACGCAGATTCGCTACGGTAAGAGAATCTTTTGAATTGAGCAGGCCGCGACGGTCGGGTGGCAGATTTAAAAGAAGCACGCTGTTCCTTCCAACCGAGGTGCAGTAGATATCCCAAAGATCAGCCACACTTTTCACCCTGCAGTCCTCTTCAGGATGGTAAAACCAGCTTGGACGTATGGAGACGTCGGTCTCTGCGGGCACATATGCATTGCCGTTGAGCACACCTTGGTTAAGTGCGTCGTAATAAGCAGCTTCATCGCGGATAGCTATTGAGTCGGTGGTAGACCAACAGGGATCGCCGCAATGTCCTGCCTCATTTCCCATCCAGCGCACATCTACAAAAGGATATGAATTCTTGGTGCCGAAAATTACACAGTCGGGCTGGGCTTCACGCACTATTTTAAACCATTCGGTATAAAGAGGAGTGGTGAGTTCGTCTGCACCGGCACCGTCCCACCATGTCTCCCAGATCTTGCCGTAATCGGTCATGAGTTCACGAAGCTGGTTGGCGTAATACTTCTTATATTTTTCTGTGGTGTAGTCAGGATGCAGATGCTCATGTCGATCGTGTGGACCTAAATAAATACCTGCCTTGATGCCCTTCTCTTCACAGGCATCTACAAATTCACGCACCACATCACCTTTGCCGTTTTTCCATGCAGCGTTTTTTACACTATAGTCAGTATATACGCTTGGCCAGAGGCAGAATCCATCCGCATGTTTGGCTGTCAGGATGGCTGCGGGGATTCCTGCGTTTTTAAGGGTTTGCATCCATTGGTTGCAGTCAAGGGCGGTGGGATTGAATATTGCAGCGGGAGCCTTTCCGTCGCCTTCGTTCACAAAGTTTTCAAAAGTGTTGATGCCGAAATGGAAGAACGCGATCATTTCGCGGTCATACCATTCAAGCTGGCGGTCGTTTGGGGTTACGCCGAAAGACTTTGGAGCCGGCTGTGCGTTAGTGACGGCTGAGGTGCCGTAGGCGAGGAGAGCGGAAATCGCGATAGTTTTAAGTTTCATGGG
This sequence comes from uncultured Muribaculaceae bacterium, assembly GCA_910583795.1. Lineage (GTDB taxonomy): Bacteria > Bacteroidota > Bacteroidia > Bacteroidales > Muribaculaceae > Lepagella. The sequence continues at coordinate 26,624 of CAJTZQ010000011.1, read as the reverse complement.
GAGGTCTTTGTTAAGTTAAAGAAATAAACGAGGAGAGAGGAGCTTCAGAACGTGATGCAAAATTACACACTGTCGGTTATCCATCCAATTAATTCGGGGTTAACAAAGAAATTTTTTGCTGAAAAAATTATTAATCCGATAGGGAATATGGATATACATGATGGAGGGTAGAACGGGTGTCGCCGATAATATCATCAAGATTCCCTATTTCAGGCGGGTTAATAAATTTTTGATAGGGTTAATTTCGAAATTAACCCCCGGTTAACCTCTTGAATAATATCCTATGAGATAAATTTGCAGCGGTTTCAGGACACTACGGGCCTCCTTCCACAAGATGCCCTTAAAATCAAAAAAACAACCAACTTATAAAGCATCATGAAAAAAAACGTAACATTAAAAAACATGAAGACTCCACTCTCGCTCGTCTTATGCGCAGGGATGTCGTTTGTCTGCGGATTGCCGGCATGGGCAGCAGACGTTCCGGTTCAGGGTACCGAAAATCAGGTCAATCCTTCAGCTTCCTTATATAAGGGAAAAGTAACCGATATGTCGGGAGAGGAACTGCCGGGTGTGACCGTCCAGAACGCTTCATTGAAAAAGGCTACTGTCTCGGATGTAGACGGCAATTTCTCGATTCAAGGAAATAAAGGGGATAAAATCATTTTCTCAATGGTTGGATTTTCTCCAAAAACAATCACTTTGGGCACTGATCCTATCTTGGAGATTGTCTTGTCTGAATCAGCAGAATCTCTCAATGAAGTAGTCGTGGTGGGATATGGCACTCAGAAAAAGGAAAATCTTACCGGTGCAGTGTCAGGTGTCACTGCCAAAGAGTTGGAAGACCGTCCCATCACTAATCTGAGCCAGGGCTTGCAAGGTCTTATCGGCAACTTGAATATCTCTGCAAGCGACGGGACTCCGGGCAGGGGGTTCGGATTTAATGTGCGAGGCACCACGTCTGTCAATTCTTCCGGCCCGCTTGTGCTTGTCGACGGTGTGCAGATGGATCCTAATATGATCAATCCTGCCGATGTTGAAAGCGTGTCTGTCTTAAAAGATGCGGCTTCCGCATCAATCTATGGTACTCAGGCGGCATATGGCGTTGTGCTCATCACAACGAAGAAAGGTAAGGAGCAGAAACCGAAACTTTCATTCTCGGCAAACCTTTCCTGGAACCGACCCACACGTATTCCCGAGTATATGGATTCCTGGACATTCGCGAATTTCCACAATCTGACAAATAGAAATTCGGGTGGTGGCGATTATTACGATCAGACCCAAATGGAGCATATTTATGCTTATTATACTGACCCTGCTCATAATCTTCCTGTCTATATCGACCCCTCAAATCCTGATAAATATATTTATTGCGGCAATACCGACTGGATTCATGAGACTCGTAAAAACACGACATTGACTCAGCAATATAATGTCTCGGTTTCAGGCGGCACGGGTAAAACCACATATTACGCTTCTGCCGGTTTTATGGATCAGGAAGGGCAGCTCAAGCATTATGACGATAAATATCAGCGTTTCAATGCGAGCATGAACATAAATTCACAAGTGTTGTCATGGCTTAACGTAGGTATGAAGGCAAATTATAACTATACCAACAGAGACACCCCATATGGAAGCCATCACAACGATATGGGTTCCTCATACTATGGTGCTGACCTCCGTCCGTTTATGCCCGTCTATCACCCCGACGGCAACTATTCAGGTCAGGGAAGCTGGACAAACATGGTCGCCACGCAGGCTCTTTCCGGAAGCCGTGTGCATAAAGAGAACGACCTATGGCTTACAGGCATCCTGAAGATTGTGCCTTTGAAAGATTGGAATATCAATCTTGATTATACTCGCAACATATATTCTATCAATAAAAAATATCACGGCAAAGAAATCGTAGAGCATTATGCTAATCCTGATGTGACCACGATATTCCCTCACATAACTCCGAGTTCTGTGAAGTTCACAAATGACAATAATTATTATGATGCGGTAAACATATACACGGATTATACCCGTGATTTCGGACTTCATAATGTGAAAGTGCTTCTCGGTTATAACTACGAACATCACAGCTGGCAATGGTTTGATGCCGAACGCCAGAACCTTATCAGTCCTGATGTGGCATCGCTCGGAATGGCTTACGGAGAAAAATATAACGGCAGCGGCACACATGCAAGTGCAACCGAAGGCTTCTTTGGAAGAATTAATTATAACTATGACAATCGTTATCTGGTTGAGGTCAACGGTCGTTATGACGGATCTTCCAAATTTCCCAAGAAAAAACGTTATGCATTTTTCCCCTCTTTCTCATTGGGCTGGCGCCTTTCAGGAGAAAAATTCTGGGAGCCTGTGATGCCATACGTGAATGAGTTGAAATTCAGAGGGTCTTATGGTAAACTTGGTAACCAGTCGGTAGGGGGAGACTATCCTTATATTGCAACTATGGGTGCCAACGGGGAAAGGGGATATCTGATCGACGGTAAGAAAATAGCATGTGTCGGCACCCCCGGGCTTGTAAGCCCGTTCCTGACATGGGAGACTGTAAAGCAGTTTGACTTTGGTGTGGATTTCGGAGCCCTCAACAACCGTCTTTTCGGTAGCTTCGACTGGTATCGACGCATAACTGAAGACATGGTTACAAATGGTGTGCCACTCCCTGCAGTGCTCGGCACTGGCGCCCCGCAAGCTAATACTGCTGATTTGCGCACAGACGGCTGGGAACTTAACATCGGATGGAGAGACCGTCTTCCGTTTGGACTTTCGTATGATGTAAGCCTTGTCCTTTCAGATTATAAGGCAACAATCACCAAATTCAATAATCCTGAAAAATTGATCTCTAACCATTACGTAGGAAAAGTGTGGGGCGAAATCTGGGGATTTGAAACAGAAGTGCTCTTCCAGTCAGAAGAAGAGGTTGCCGCCCATGCTGACCAAAGTGAAATTTACGGCGGCGGATGGTATCCCGGAGACGTAAAATATCGCGACCTTAACGGCGACGGAAAGATGGGTTATGGAAGGGGCACAGTAGATGACCCGGGTGATCGTAAGATTATCGGTAACAGCGAACCGCGTTATGCATACGGTATAAAAATCAACGCAGCTTGGAAAGGATTTGATTTGAATCTGTTTTTCCAGGGGATCGGGAAGCGTGATGTGGAATTGGGCGGCAACCAGTTCTGGGGATTTGGAAACGAATGGCATGTGCCTTTCAAGCATGCTCTTGATTCCTGGACAGAAGACAACCGCGACGCTTATTTCCCCCGCTCCACTTATGACAATGTAACCGGCAACCGTGTGACCAAGTCCCGCTATCTGCAAGACGCTTCCTATTTCCGTCTTAAAAATCTGACTCTGGGCTACACTCTTCCGGAAAAATGGATGGGCAAGATCGGATTTGATTCCGTGAGATTTTATTTCTCCGGTCAGAATCTTTTCACAATAGACCATCTTTTTGATATCTACGATCCCGAGACTCTCGGACTCAATTCTTATCCTCTTCAAAAATCATTCTCACTTGGTGTGACAGTAACTCTTTGACCTCTAAACTGACATGAAAAAATATATAAAACTTGCAGCTGTATGTTGCGTCGGTCTCTTCGCTTCTTGTGAAGATAAACTTGATCTTTATCCCGAAGATTCTATTTCGGAAGAGACCTTTTTCAATAATGCTACTGATCTTGAACTCTTTGCAAACGGATTTTACGGTCTTCTCCCGGGCGCGCAAGGTCCCGGTGCCGATGACCAGAGCGATTGCTTTGTGAATGAAAAACCTAATACCTGGCTTTTCAATCTGGAGACTATACCCACATCCGGTGGAGGATGGAGCAGTGGAGACTGGGGAAATATCAGATCTCTTAACTTCTTTATGCAACGCTATCAGAAGGCAAAGGGAACAGAAGAGGAAATCAACCGTCAGGTAGCTGTTGTCCGCTTCTTCCGTGCCTGGGAGTATTACTATAAAGTGCGTCGCTTCGGTGATGTGCCCTGGTATGACACCGACCTTAACGTTGATTCGGAAGAACTTTACAAAGGTAGAGACAGCCGTAAAGAAGTGTTTAAGCATATATTGGAGGATATTGATTTCGCGATCGAGCACCTTCCTTCTTCCGCTTCCGTAGGAAGACTCCATAAATATGCCGCACTCACTTACAAATCAAGGATGTGTCTGTATGAGGCTGCCTTCCGAAAATATCACGGTCTCGGTGATTATGAAGAACTGTATCGGGAATGTGCCGATGCTTGCGAGGCAATCATGGAAAGCGGCAAATATGAGATTTATACAAACAATCATCCTGAAAGTGATTATTACAATCTCTTCATTCAGGAAGACCTCTCAAGCAACCGTGAGTGCATTATGCCGAGAGTATATGAAACTGAGCTTTTGACCCACAACAACACTCGTCAGCTGGAGGAATCTTATACAGGAATGAGCCGTGCCATGTTTGAACAATATCTTTGTGCCGACGGTCTTCCCACATCGGTGAGCCCGACTTATGGAAGTGAGGCTGATATGCCTGCCGATGAACTGGTGAAACGTGATCCGCGCCTTGCACAGACTATAGACAATCCGTCGTTAGCGTTCAAGCTTCAAGGTGACGGCACTCCCTCTTACAATGAGGTGCCTTCTATCGATACAAAATATTGCACCACAGGCTATCATGTGATGAAATACCACTCTCCTGATCCCAAGCAATGGAATATCGGTCTTTCCACGCTTGATGTGTTTATATTCCGTTATGCGGAAGTGCTTCTTAACTATGCCGAGGCAAAGGCTGAGCTCGGCGAATGTGATGATTCTATTCTTGATATGACTGTCAATAAGTTGCGTGATCGTGTCGGAATGCCTCATCTTGCTGCTGCCGTAGGGTTTACGGATCCGAATTGGCCTGATTACGGGTATGAATTGACACCGCTTCTGTATGAGATCAGACGTGAGCGTGCAGTGGAACTTCTCGGTGAAGGGTTACGTTGGGATGATATCGTGCGTTGGAAGGCTGGCAAACTTCTTGAGAATCCCAAGACAATGCTCGGTATGAAGGTGAGCGATACTCTAAGAGATAAGTATGATAATTTTACACGCGAGGTGAATGAAAACGGATATCTGGTAGTTTATCCTGACAAATCCACACGTAAATGGGATGATAAATTGTATCTTCATCCTCTTCCGATTGAAGAGACTACAATGAATCCGAATCTCCTTCCAAATAATCCCGGGTGGGAATAACTTATAAAACAGATAAATATGAAGACTCTTTATAAAATCAGATATGCTGCAATAGCTATGATAGAAATCATTTCCCTGTCGGCATGCAGCGACAACGACGGCGATACCACTGTCTATATCCCGAATGCCGGGGCGATAGTAAAGGCTAATTTCTATATCACTGACGAACCGGATGTCAGAACATTTTCAATCAAGATAACTCCAAAGACTTATCCTGACCTGAACCCTGTCGGGGCTGCATCTGATGCGGTGATACATATTGCAGCCGATCCCGAGAAGGTAGAATCGTATAATGCATTGCATAATACGGATTATCCTGTTCTTCCTGCCGGAAGCTACACAATAAGTGAAACAGTTGCAATAGCAGCTGGAGAATGTGAATCTTCGCCGGTGACCGTGACTGTCAATGCAAAAGACAATATCGCTCCTTTCACTGAATATCTGTTGCCGGTCAGCATAGTTGGAGCTGAGGGCATTGATTGCGCTCACTGTTGCCAGACTGTTTACTTCCTTTATAGAGGAAGTCTGGATGCAAGTTCCATGCAGTTGCTCGACAGGAGTGGCTGGACTGTGCTTGACGCGTCTTCAGAAGAGCCTCGCGAAGGGGATTGGGGACATAGCGGACTTAAGGAAGCATGTATTGACGATGATCTAAATACATTCTGGGGAACTGATTGGTCTACTTCCCATCCACAGCCTCCTCACTGGATTACAATAGATATTGGCAAGTCAACACATATTCAAGGCGTCGCAGTTCAGGCACGTGAAGAAGGATATGACGGACCTAAGACAATGTATCTTGAAGTGAGTGACAACGGTTCCGATTGGACTATGGCTGGAGAATTCAAAGACATTCCTTCAGCCGGACAATTCCGGTCGTTTATGCCAGAGGCAGTTGACGGCAGATATGTGAAGCTTACTATAACTTCAGTCAACGGCGGTCCTCATGTCACTGTGAGTGAATTTAATCTGTTTTGATAAGATTCTATAAAAATTTTTGGCACAGTAAAAAATCTTAAGGTGATAAAAGATTAGTTATAGTAAGGTCATGAATAGATAGTTAGTTGAATAGGTGTCTGACATGTCCGTGAGGATTTGTCAGACACCTATTTTATTTGAAGCTCAAGATATCAATAGCCATTTGTTGACTCTAATTCTTCGATTGACTTTGGATAGTCTTCTCCCATCATTTTGCGGTATTCTTTGATGAAATTATTGTATATTGTCAAGGCTTTGTCATTCCTTCCCGTGACACGGCAAGATTTTATTGCATATGTCAGCGCTAATTCAGAAAGGGGATCTGCCTTCAGCAGTGAATTGCATAGCCGTCTGGTTGTGACATATTTCCCTCGGCGGAAGGAGTCTCCTATCCTTTCTGTCAGATAATCTATAATGTATGAATCTATTTTCTGGTGGAAATAATCGAAGATCGGGTCTTCCGTGTCAACCATGAATTTACCTTTGACAAATATGGAATTAATTTCGGCACATTGATCTTTACCGGGATTCAAATTGTGGAGGGAGGAAGAAATATGATATAGTCTGCTGATATCACAATAACAATCGCCAGAAAGATCTATGCGGAATAAACCTTGCTCATATACGAGGTTGACACCGTTCATTTCTGCGAGCACTTTGCGAAGTTTGTTAAGGGTCACGTTGCGTAGGTTTTTTACTTTGTCCGGCTCTTTGTCTGACCAGAATATTGAGCTTAGATCAGACGATGTCACCCCGTTTTTACTGATGGTGCAAAGCAGAATATAGAGGAATAAGAGTTTAAGCTTTCGACTGAACATATATGTTATGTCTCTGCCCGACGTGTCTTTCACGGAGAACGGTCCAAACAGTGATATGCTGTTCATTTCTTGCACTTCAGATTGACTTTCGGACGGAATCTCCGGAGAATCATTGGATTCGATAGTTTGGGCGGAATTGTCAGTAACTTTTTGAAGGACCGGTTCTGTCGTTATGGAGTCAGGAATGGGTGTGTCTGTAAAGTCGCGATCTTTTTTATCAGCGTTGTCGCGCTCTTTTTTATTGACGATGTTCGTGCGCTTCCGTTTCCTCATTATCAAGATTATCCCGATCGCGATGACAGTCAGACTGGCTGCTGCTATATATATCCAAAGTTTATTCTTGTTGTCATTTGCATTTTCTGATAGGGCGAGAAGCTGACTTGCTGACACTGGAGGCGCCGAAATAGAAAAGACAGATGTGGTTGATTGTCCATACTTTTCGAATTCCTGCACCACACAATATATCTGTTCAAAAGCGGGATTATCGTATAATGCCACATTTGTGGCAATTTCTTCAGATATTATAGGTATTGAATCTCCGACTGCTGTCGCACTTCCGTCGTTGATATTGATACGGAAGAGTTGCAGCGAGGAATGAGGTTGATATTCAGGATACATCATTGCATAGAAATGCTTCCTGTCTGGATCCGGCAGCAAGGTTCTTGCGGGCACGCGGTCATTTTCAGGAGCCGGTTGCTCCCAAAGTTTCTTTACTTTCTTTGAATTCAGGTCAATCAGATATAAATCATAATAATAGATGGTGCCCAGATCCTGTTTCCCTTCAAGATTCCCTTTCCCTCCGTAGAGATAGATTGAATCTTCCGATTCAGTCATCATCATTGAGGTGAAGAAACGTGGCGGAATCTTGTCTCCCGATAGGGGAATAGTATCCCAAATATTATTGTTGAAATTGAATCTCACCAATTTGTTGGAATATGTACGATTGCCATAACCTCCGAAAAGAATGAGGGAATTATCTTTTTTACGATATGCATGGGCATGATGATGCCACACTGCTTTCGGCTCTGAGACATTAAGCGTTTTCCATTCGCCGGTCTCAGGATTGATTTTTGCAAAGAACGCGTCATGATATATCTCGTATGGTATAATTGTACCCGATTCGGCGTCAATCAGGTTCATACCGAGTTTGGTGGGGAGACTGTCTCCTTTTAACGGGAGGATTGACAACTCTTTGGAGAGGATATCGTATGTCTTTATAGAATCGGCATTGTATGAATGAAATTTTTGTCTTGTCTTGTCTTGTCGAATGCGAATCCTGTCGGGGTGGAAGAGTATGCTTTCCAGATAGGATTCCATGAAAAGGATCGGTTTATCAGCCATTTAGGATTTTTAATCTTCCCGATTACTTTTTTGTCGGAGTCATGTACATTTTCTCCATCACATTCGCTGAGTGGAATGTCGGTTGTGCTATTGTCTGCTGTTATTCGAAGGTTACGGATGGAGAAAGATGCACATTCCACAATATTGCGGCTCATCCCAAAATAAAGTTGAGGAGAAAACTGGATTCCTTTCAGTTCCGGCATCCGTATAGTGGATTTGTGGGAGCCGATAGATATGTCGATAACTCCGGATACAGTGTTTATTCTGATTGAAACAGGCATATATTTTTCCAGGACTTCCTCTTTTGTGAAGGATGTGGAAAAAAGAGTCTTTTCTCCGTTTTTTGCAAAAGTGAAAACAGCTTTGTTTTCTCCAAAGTCATAATTGAAGATCAGGGAGAATGCTTCGTCACCTGTAGTGTCGCGAAGATAAAGTATAATTCCCGGACTGTTGAGATTATGGTTTCTGACCTCAAGATCCACACCATATTCTGACACAACCTTTGGTTTTTCATCTTCTCCGGGAATTGAAAGAGATGATCTGTCAGCAATGGTCTTTTCATTTCCATGAAATTGCAATCCTTGTGGATAAACGCAAAGAAAACTTTGGGAAATAATAAGATATATTATGATAGTTAGTCTCTTCATGTATGATGTCAGGTTTATCAAAACCAGTTCAAATTAGGACGGCAGTGGTCATTTATAATATTTTTGGATAAAAATATTATTGGTATAGCCTCACATAGTCTATTTCGTAACGGAGAGGCATAGCGGTTGGATCGATCAATCCGCCATGGTCTCCACCCAAAGCAAGATTCAACAAGATGTAGTGGGGTTGTTGCATCGGGTTGAATCCGTCAGGGTTGACGGTATCTTTAAGGTCTGTATGGTTTATTAGTAAATCATCAAGATAGATGTTTAATGAATTTTCATCCCAGTCCATTCTCCAGATGTGGAATTTTGAAGCCCAGTCAGGATCTTCCTGCAGAAATTTGGAGAACGGTACAGTCTGCGTGTTCCATTTTGCATTAAAACGTTGGTCTGTACCCCATGCGGCATTGGCGAGTATGTGAGGGATCCCGTCAATCCTGTAATATTCCATTATATCGATCTCTCCGTTTGAAGGCCATTCTTTATCTATCCCTAAAGTCCAGATAGCAGGCCATGCTCCGGGTCCGACAGGAATTCTTGCCCTCACTTCAAGAGTGCCATATTTAAAATCTTTTTTACCTCGAGTATTAACCGACGATGAAGTATATTCTATATTTTTGCGTGATTCCCTCCATTCTTCCGATCCTTCTTTATAGAGTGGGTTAGGTCTGGTTTCCTGTTTGCACTCGATTACGAGAAGACCGTCTTTACAGTAAGCGTTCTGATCCTGATACCATTGATCTTCATGGTTTCTTGCGAATCCTTCTTCAAAATTCCAGAAATTTCCATCAATGGGACCATCCACATTGAATTCATCGCTCCACACCAATTTCTTATTGGAAGTAGTTTCTCCAATAGATTTTCCCGGTTCGGTTCGTTTTGCACAAAGGTCGGATGTTGTGGTTAAAAGGGATAATGTGCTTGATATTATCAGAGAGAAGAGATATGCGAAATTAAAGATTTTCATAAGTATTTAAATTTCGATGATTGATTGCCGATTGATCATTGTTCCACAATCCAGTCTGAAATGGTTCTTGATTTTGTTGAGAAATTGACGCCAATCTTTATAATCGTCTTTCCATCGGTCATGAATGGGAGAGCATAGTCCTTTGAATTGATCTGTTCTATCGCCTCCTGGGCAGACTTATCGAGTTTGATCTCGATTATATATAGATATCTGTCGGTTGAAATAAAAAGATCGATCCTTCCGTTTGATGTGCGGTATTCTGTCCGGACCTCAAGACTGAGCAGTTTCATGAGAATCAGCAAAGCGTTGTGGAGGTTCTGTTCTTTCTCCATTTGCATTTCGTAAGAGACAGATGCGAACATCCCTCTCAGATCGTTCATGAACCCTTCTGCATCCCCACAATCAAGTTCGTCGATTAGATGGTAAACGAACAGCATTGAATCCCCCTTATTTACGTTAGCATAGAACGGCAGGAGATATGAAAGGAACCCTTCCTCCACCTCACGGTTTGGAATACCGAGAGTGTAAATGTCACGTCGGGGGTTATGATCCTTAATTGTCAGATATCCGGTCTGGTAAAGGAGTGCGAGGGGTCTTGGGTTGTCGAGATCAAGCCCGACAAGAGCGTTCAGGGAGCATTTTGCATGCATAATCTCTTCGAGATCCACATTGAATCGCTTAAGCTGTTGCATAAGCAGCGTTGCTTGTCCCGAATGCATCCAATAATTGCGAAACTCCTTTTCTTCCATTACATTTACGATGGAATAAGGATTGTAGATGTCTTTCCCATTGGCGGAGAATCTATATCCGTCGTATCGTGATTTCAGTTCTGTCCGGATGTCACTGTCAGACTTGCCGTATTTTTCCGCGAGCTCATGGATTCCCTCTTTAAAATTTTGGATGAGCTCTTCTTCAGAAATTCCGCAGATGTCATTAAACTGGTCGCTGAATGATATATCCCTGATATTGTTCAGTCCGGAGAATACCGACAGATGTGCGAACCTGCTGACACCGGTCAGGAATACCATCCTGATGTATTCCGCGCTGCTTTTGAAGTTTGAATACAAAGACGCCAGCTCATCGCGATAGTATTCAAACATTCTGTTGTTGTGAAGGTTGCTGACCAAGGGTTTGTCGTATTCGTCGACAAGAATGACGACCCTTTCGCCTGTCTTCTTATATGCCGCTTCAATTATTTCCCTGAACCTTATGGAGATATTGTTAGACAATGGAATGACGTCATACTCTTTTTCCCATCCCCTCAACATGCTCTCCACCACCTCCTTGAGATCAGTGTCGCGCTGGTATTTTTCTATATTGAGGTCGATATATAGAACGGGTCTGGGTCTCCAGTCCCAGTCCATCGTGTCGGCATAAAGCCCTTTGAAGAGCTCACGCCGACCTTGGAAAAAGCATTTGAGAGTGGATAGGAAAAGGCTTTTCCCGAATCGTCGCGGGCGTCCGAGGAAATAGTACTGACCTCCGGAGACGGTGATTTTTTCGATAAACCGGGTTTTGTCGACATAGAGGCATCCTCTTTCCCGCATCACCTCGAAAGATTGCTCTCCGACACCATATATAACAGTTTTCTCCATATCCTTATAGATTTAACTGCAAATATACAACAAACTAACAAACATTCCAAAATGAACAGTAATGGCATACCACCTGAGGTTTAGTTATCGGAGGAAAATAATATAGCCAATTGCTCATTGTTCCACAATCCAGTCTGAAATGGTTCTTGATTTTGTTGAGAAATTGACG
>CAJTZQ010000011.1:0-14773 GCA_910583795.1 uncultured Muribaculaceae bacterium | reverse complement strand
TGTTGCATAAGCAGCGTTGCTTGTCCCGAATGCATCCAATAATTGCGAAACTCCTCCTTATTCATGACGTTAACAATTGAATAAGGATTATAGATGTCTTCGCCGTTGGCAGAAAACCTGTATCCGTCGTATCTTTCTTTTAATTCATGTTTTATTTCTTGTGATGATAATCCATATTTATCTGCGAGGATATTTATTCCGGTCTCAAAATCAGAATAAAGTTCTTTTTCGGATATTCCACAGATTGAACTGTATCTATCGTCAAAAGAGATATCGTCGATGTTGTTCAGCCCGGAGAATACCGACAGATGGGCGAACCTGCTGACACCGGTCAGGAATACCATCCTGATATATTCCGCGCTGCTTTTGAAGTTTGAATACAAAGACGCCAGCTCATCTCGATAGTATTCAAACATCCTGTTGTTGTGAAGGTTGCTGACCAAGGGTTTGTCGTATTCGTCGACAAGAATGACGACCCTTTCGCCTGTCTTCTTATATGCCGCTTCAATTATTTCCCTGAACCTTATGGAGATATTGTTAGACAATGGAATGACGTCATACTCTTTTTCCCATCCCCTCAACATGCTCTCCACCACCTCCTTGAGATCAGTGTCGCGCTGGTATTTTTCTATATTGAGGTCGATATATAGAACGGGTCTGGGTCTCCAGTCCCAGTCCATCGTGTCGGCATAAAGCCCCTTGAAGAGCTCACGCCGACCTTGGAAAAAGCATTTGAGAGTGGAAAGGAAAAGGCTTTTCCCGAATCGTCGCGGGCGTCCGAGGAAATAGTACTGACCTTTCCTAATGATTTTTTCAATAAAGGAAGTTTTGTCCACATATTTGAATCCTCCTTCTATCATTACCTCAAATGATTGCTCTCCGACACCATATCTTATTTCTTTTTCCATACCCGTTGTGTTTTAATTGCAAATATACAACAAACTCACAAACATTCCAACCTCTATTCCATCCTTTTTAAACGAGTTGTAAAGGGGGTGAACGAAAAAAACGGATAGAGCCGTGAATATGGCTCTATCCGTTTTTGATTTAATATGCGGTATTAGTTTCCCTTTTATAAGTTACTTTTCTTTGGAGAAGGAGTAGGGGGCTGACTCGGCGGAAGTGCCGCGCGACGTGTTGGGCTCAGATGTCATATCGAATGTCAGAATAGCACCGTTTGTGAGCTGGTCGTGAGTCACAAAGTTTAGGTCGTGATTGCTACCGTTCAATTTCATTGAATTGATATAGCGGTTGTCACGGCTGTTGGCAGGTGCGTCAATTTCGACAGCCTTACCGTTTTCAAGTTTTAGTTTCATATGCTTGAAGAGCGGGGTCCCCAAAGCATATTCACCACTACCCGGGCAGACAGGATAGAATCCGAGAGCGGAGAAGACGTACCATGCCGATGTCTGACCGTTGTCTTCGTCACCGCAATACCCGTCGGGATTGGCGTTATACATCTTGTCCATCACCTCGCGGATCCACTTCTGTGCTTTCCAAGGTTCACCTGACCAGTCGTATAGATAGATCATGTGCTGGATCGGCTGGTTGCCGTGGGCATAGTTGCCCATGTTCATGATCTGCATTTCGCGGATCTCATGGATCACGGCGTTATAATAGCTCTCATCGAAGATCGGTGGAACAGAGAATACAGAGTCAAGCATATTGTTGAAGTCCTTGTTGCCGCCCATAAGGTCGATAAGCCCCTGAGGATCGTGGAATACGGACCAGGTATAGTGCCATGAGTTGCCTTCGGTAAATGCGTCGCCCCATTTCAGAGGATTGAAGGGTGACTGGAATTGACCGTCCTTATTCTTTCCGCGCATGAGCTTGTGTTCGGGGTCGAACAGGTTCTTGTAGTTCATGGCATGTTTCTTAAACGGAGCCAGTTCCGCCTCACTCTTGCCAAGGCTTTTGCCAAGTTGATAAATACACCAGTCATCGTAGGCATATTCGAGAGTGCGGGCTGCATTCTCACGGATATCCACATCGTAAGGCACATATCCGAGAGAGTCATAATACTCGTGTCCGAGACGACCTGTAGAGGAAACCTGAGGATGAACCTTTGTGGTGCCGCTGACCACAGCTTCCCAAAGAGTCTCCATGTCTTTCTCAGATACTTTGACACCCTTGAGCCATGCATCTGCAACTACTGAAGCGGAATTATTTCCCACCATGCAGCCACGATGTCCGGGACTTGCCCATTCCGGCAGGAATCCACTCTCGCGGTATGCGTTGGCGAGACCCTCCTGCATTTTTTCATTCATAGAGGGATAGGCAAGATTGAGAAGAGGGAACAGGCAGCGGAATGTATCCCAGAAACCTGTGTCGGTAAACATATAGCCCGGAAGTACTTCTCCATTGTAAGGGCTATAGTGCACCGGTTCTCCCTTTTCGTTTATTTCATAGAAACTGCGGGGGAAAAGCACCGAGCGATAAAGGCAAGAATAGAAAGTGCGCAGTCTGTCGAGATCATCGTCTTCCACTTCAAACACTCCGAGCACATCATTCCAACGCTGACGACCTTCGCTTTTGATACGTTCAAAATCGCCGTCGCCAAGTTCTTTCATGTTGAGAGATGCCTGTTCAGGGCTAATGAAGGATGAAGCCACCTTTGCGTTGACAACCTGTCCTTTACCGGTCTTGAATCCGATAATGGCACCTGCATGATTACCCTCCACGCTGTTGCGCCCTTCGGTGAGCTCTCCATTGTCGAGCACTGTCGATGTGTAGGTGAAAGGGGTGTCGAAAACGATCTCGAAGTAGTTTTTGAAGTTTTCAGGCACACCTCCACTGTTTTTGGTGGTATAACCTACTATTTTATTCTCCTCCGGTATTACAGTCACAGACGAACCATTGTCCATTGCATCGACCACAACATAACTTTGATTGTCGGGGAAAGTGAAACGCATTGCGGCAGCACGCTCGGTAGGAGCAACCTCTGCCACTACATCATGGTCTGCAAGATATACCTTGTAGTAATATGGACGTGCCTCTTCAGCCTTATGGGAGAACCAAGATGCACGTTGATCCTGATCGAATACAGGTGTGCCGGTTACAGGCATGATCGAGAACTGTCCGTAGTCGTTGATCCATGGACTCGGCTGGTGGGTCTGTTTAATGCCGCGGATTTTATCGGCATCGTAGGTGTATGCCCAACCGTCGCCCATTGTCCCGGTTTGCGGGGTCCAGAAGTTCATACCCCAGGGGAGTGCGGTTGCCGGATAAGTGTTGCCGGTTGACAGAGAATGTTTCGATTGTGTGCCTACGAGGGTACTGACATAATCCACCGGATCAGTGATAGCCTTGCTGCTTTGGTTTGATTTGTTGCAGCCTGGCATCAATGACACGGTTAGTGCCAGACAGGCAAATTTCATGATGTGGGTTGAGGTTCGCATCTTGAGTTTTTAAAGTATTTGAGTTGATAATTTTATGTGCGTTTTAAAATCTGTGTAAAGTTAGGAAATTTGGGCATTATAAGTGTATCCATGATTGCCAAATATGTATACAAATGCTGATTTATACTTATTTGGCACGCGATAGAACATTATTCTTGTCAATGTTGATTTACTTTGCAGTTGAAAGGGGCGGTTACCCAATATTTGATAATGCCCATAAAAAAAGCACCATGAAACTATATGACAATTTTGCTTCCCTCTCATCCTCAAAATGCAGATTGGCGGCTTTGCCGCTGATTCTGTCGATGTGTACCTCAGTGCCAAGCATAATCGCAAACGACAACGTCAAGACCACTTTCCAGACTTCACGTGAGTGGCGACCCACCATCGATAACCGTGCCGATGCGGTGATGGTATATGGCGTGGGCGGCAATCCCTCTGATCGTGAAGGGAACCGTAATTTTGAAAACCGTGTGAAAAGCTGGCGCGACCGTGGATATACTGTCCACTTTATGACCGGTATAGCCTGGGGTGAATATCAGGATTATTTCACCGGCAAATGGGATGGAAAATCTCATCTTGACGAAGGTCAGGTCACGATGAAAGGTGACACAATCTGGCACGGACACCTTGTGCCTTACATAGTGCCGTCGATGAATTTCCTTAAATATATGAAGGAGGCACACGTGAAGCGTGTGATCGATGCAGGCATTGACGCTATCTTTATGGAAGAACCTGAGTTCTGGGCTCGCTCAGGCTACAGCGACGCTTTCAAAAAGGAGTGGAAAGATTATTATGGCACGGAGTGGCAGCCACAACACGAATCTCCTGAAGCCACCTATCTTGCCAACAAGCTTAAATATCATCTTTATTACCGTGCCCTCAACGAGGTGTTCACATACGCCAAGGAGTATGGCAAGAGTCTCGGCAGAGATATAAAATGCTATGTGCCGACGCATTCACTGGTGAATTATTCCCAATGGCAAATCGTAAGTCCTGAGGCAAGCCTTGCCTCGCTGCCATGTGTCGACGGGTATATAGCCCAGGTCTGGACCGGCACTTCCCGTGAGCCTAACTATTATAACGGCAATTATAAGGAGCGTGTGTTTGAAACCGCTTTCCTTGAATACGGCTCGATGGAATCCATGACAGCACCTACGGGGCGCAAGATGTTTTTCCTTACCGACCCTATAGAGGATCGTGCAAAAGACTGGGACGATTATAAACGCAACTATCAGGCTACGTTCACAGCCAAGCTTCTTTATCCCGGAGTCGGGGATTATGAGGTTATGCCATGGCCTGAGCGTATTTATGAAGGCCTTTATAAGGTGAGTGCCGACAGCGACGAGAAAACCAAGATACCCCGTTTCTATTCCACTCAGATGCAAGTGATGATCAATGCGCTCAACAAGATGCCGGTGGTTGAAAACAAGGTGTCGGGAAATCAAGGAATCGGCGTGTTGATGTCTAATTCTTTAATGTTCCAACGTTTCCCTTTGCATGAGGGGTATGACGATCCGCAGCTCTCCAATTTCTATGGAATGGCTTTGCCTCTTGTGAAGCGTGGTGTGCCTGTAAAGACAGTGCATATTGAAAATCTTGGTTTCCCTGCAACTTTGGCGGATACTAAAGTGCTTGTGATGACATATTCCAATATGAAACCTCTTGATCCTGCCGCTCACAACCATCTTGCCGATTGGGTTAAAAAAGGCGGAGTGTTGTTGTTCTGCGGATCTGACAAAGATCCGTTTCAGAAAGTGCCTGAATGGTGGTCGACAGGAGATAACTCTTATTCAGCACCCTCACAACACCTGTTCTCGTTGATGGGTATGCCTGAAAATGCAGATGAAGGTAGTTATAAGATAGGGAAGGGTACGGTATATGTGTTGCGTCATGACCCCAAAGATTTTATTCTTTCCGACAATGGTGACGACAAGTTTATTTCCACTCTTACCGGTCTTTATGAAAAAGATGCAAGGGGGGGTAAATTGAAATTCAAGAATAATTATTTATTGCATCGTGGGCAATACACTCTCGCTGCTGTGGTTGATGAAAGTGTCAGCGATGTCCCCTTGTCTCTTAAAGGAAAATATATAGATATGTTCGACCCCTCGCTTCCGGTCATGAATGAAGTGTCTGTTAATCCCGGCACTCAGGTTCTTCTCCTTGATATCGGCAACGTGAAAGAATCGAAGACTCCACAGGTGCTTGCCGCATCGTTCAGGGAGAGTGATGAGGTGAGAGGGAAGAAAGAATATACGTTTGTGGCGAAAAGTCCGATAGATACTGACGGCATCGCACGTGTGCTTCTGCCGTCTGCTCCCAAGAGCG
This sequence comes from uncultured Muribaculaceae bacterium, assembly GCA_910583795.1. Taxonomy (GTDB): domain Bacteria; phylum Bacteroidota; class Bacteroidia; order Bacteroidales; family Muribaculaceae; genus Lepagella. Next base: position 9,044 of record CAJTZQ010000011.1, on the reverse strand, counting down.
TCACGATAGATGGTGTTGAGTCAAACTCTCCGTCGGCATGGGATCCTTCCACACGCACTTATCTTATTAAATTTGATAACCAACCCGATGGCAGGAAAGTAAGTTTCTGCTGGTGATGGCTTATCGTCAATTCATAATTCATAATTTTTAGATCTTGATTGTGGCGCGAGTGAAGCGGGTGCAATTAATCTCACAACTCACAACTCAAATCTCACAACTCACAACTCAAATCTCACAACTCATAACTCAAATCTCACAACTCATAACTCATAAAACATGAAACTGATTCCATTTTCAATTATAGCCGCCTCGCTCATAGGGGCGGCAGCTTGCGGAAGCTCTAAACCCGTCGAGAAGACTAATCAGGCGTTTGAGGCATACGATGCTTTCAACACCGTGTTTCTTGATTCCACAAGATATATTTATAAGAACACAACAGCTGATTCTGCTGCGGTAGACCGTTGGGGTGGTGCGGCTGCGATATGGTGCCAGCCGATGTATGCCGATATGGCGATGAACGCGATGCTCCTTGCCCGTGAGAATGGGGATAAGGAACGCGAGGAGCAATACCGCGATCTCGCCAATAAAATCCTTGACGGAAACGTGGCTCACTATCTTAATTTTGATTTCGACAACAACGACACCAACAAAGGATGGTTTATATATGACGACATCCAATGGTGGACCATCACAATGGCAAGGGCTGCGAAGATTCTTGGTAGAGATGACTGTCGTGAACTTGCCGAGAAAAGCTTTGCCCGTGTGTGGTATGGTTCTCCGCGAGTGGGGGATACGGGATCATACGCAGATCCTGCAAAAGATTTGGGTGGCGGTATGTTCTGGCAATGGCAGCCGCTTGAGAATCCTAATGCGAATGCTGCAGGCGACGGAAAAATGTCGTGTATCAATTTCCCGACTGTAGTTGCCGCAATGTTGCTGTATGATCTTGCTCCTGCCGACCGTAAGGGAGACGAAAATCCTGAGACCTGGACAAATTCATACGGTTCGTTCACTCGTCCACATTATGAGACGAAAGACCGTTATTTGGAGATGGCCAAGGAGATCTACGGATGGTCGGCTGAAAAACTTGGCGACATGCAGACAGGCATGATAGTAGACAACCGTCATGGCGATTCCCGTGGAGGTCATCCGTTGCTCTATAACCAGGGTACGTTTATTGGTGCAGCCTCTTTGCTTTATAAGGCGACAGGCGATTCTACATATCTCGAGAATGCCAAGGCGGGAGCGGATTATTCTATCAATGAACTTTCCAAGGGAGGATATCTGCCGTGGGCTCATAATCCTGAACATCCATATGATCAGGGAAGTCTTGAACAGGGTGTCTATCCTGCCATTTGGGCTCAGTATATGGATATTTTGGTCAATGAGTGTGGTCAGGAACAATATAGAGAATTTATAGAGAAGAATATTGCCGCCGGACTCCAGAACCGGAATTCATCCGGCATTTGCGATGGAGAATTGGGTGTGGCCACTCCTGACAGTGTCATGATAGGCAGCTATGCTGCTTCGTCGCTTCCGGCGCTTATGCTTCTTTTCCCGACTGAAAATAGTTCAAAATAAGTGAAATCCTATGAGACAACCGATTAAACTTCTGCCATATTTCGGAAATACGGGACACGGGGGAAACCATATCGCCCGTTTCAAGGGATTGTCTGTAAATTGCAGTGCCATTGGGGAAAGTTGGGAGTTGTCTGTAGTGCCAGGGAAACAAAGTATTGTAGCCGAAGGAGACAATGCCGGAATGGAACTACAGTCGCTCGTGGATAAGCAGAAAGGTAATTTGATAGGTGAGGGGATATATTCGCTATACGGCGGAGAATTTCCCCTCAACATAAAACTTGTGGACGATGAAAGTCGTCTTGCCGTGGAAGTCTGTCACCGCATAGACAATCATCAGATCCCGTTTTTATATTGTCCGGAAAATCATGATGATGATTCGCGTGCCGCTTCGCTTCCACTTGTTTCGGGTCCCTGTTTTTCAGTGGTCAGAGAAGCTGTGGAAGGGGAGCGCACAATAAAGAATCCGCAAGATTCTTTTATGGGATTGCTCTGTATTGACGGGGAGGGACAACTGAAAGTGGATGGAGTTTCAACGTCGGTGAAAAGGGGTGAAACGCTTCTACTGCCTGCCCCTGTCAACGAATTTGATGTAAAAGGAGCCCTGACTCTCCTTACGGTAGTATCTCTCATTCCCGACTTCATAAGTATGTAGCCGGTTTAAACCGAACTAATATAATGAAAGTTGCAAAAATATTGATTCCGGCAGCCATACTCTTGTTCCCGCAATCTTGAGACCGGGACTATCATTACAGGAGATCCAGCAATCAACAGTCTTATCTCCAATACAGTCTGGGGTCAGCGTTCGAATTATCTTTCAGTCCCTACCGATTGTCCGCAACGCAACGAACGACTCGGCTGGACAGCCGACACTCAGGTCTTTGCAGAGACGGGAACCTTTTTTGCCAACACAAGACGCTTCCTTCACAAGTGGATGCGCGATATGCGCGACACTCAACATGAACTCGGTGGATTTCCCGGAGTTGCGCCACAGGCACAATATGGTGCGTTTCCTACCGATATGAACCGTCTTGGATGGTCAGACGCCGGAGTGATTGTGCCTTGGGTGGTATGGAAACAATATGGCGATACGGATATTATTTCCGAAAATTGGGAAGCAATGGAGAAATATCTTGATCATATCAGCGCCACCCGATATAATCATCATGCTCATGTAGCGGAAAACGGCAATTATCAATGGGCAGATTGGTTGAGCTATGAGCCTCTGGAAAGTTGCAGCGGAAGAAAAGATTATCAGGACTATCAGGGCAATTGGCACGTGCGGCCGGAAACCTATGAGTATTGGAATTATCTTAGCGGCAGCTATTGGCTTATGGACGCTGAGATGATGTGCGACATGGCGAACGCTATAGGACGCGACGGTTCGCATTATCGGAAAATCGCTGATGAGGCACGAAATTATTTGCGGGAGACGTTCTTCCGGGCTGACGGTACGTTTCTGACGGAAATTCTCAACACGATGCAGACTCCGGCGTTGTTTGCCCTCAAAAACAATCTTTTTGAGGGGAAGGCGAAGGAAAATATCATCAATCGTCTACGGAAAAATTTTGCTCAACACGATAATTGTCTTCAGACAGGATTTCTCGGCACGTCGATATTGATGCCCACTCTTACTGAAAATGGGATGTCGGACATCGCTTATGAACTTTTGTTTCAGCGTAAAAATCCAAGTTGGCTTTATTCTGTCGACAATGGCGCCACTACAATCTGGGAGCGTTGGAACAGTTATATGATTGAACACGGCATGGGACCTCAGGGAATGAACAGTTTCAATCATTATGCCTATGGATGTGTAGGGGAGTGGATGTGGGAGACAATGGCAGGAATAGCCTCAGATTCGTCGGCTCCAGGTTTCCGGCGCATCGTGATGAAACCGGTGCCAGACCGAAGACTCGGTTTTGTGAAGGCAGAGTATTCTTCAGCATCGGGGGTTGTAAAGAGTCATTGGAAGTATGAAGGTGATAAGTGGATATGGAATTTCACTGTTCCTGAAGGGGCGGTGGCTGATGTCGCTCTCCCGGGGGATACAGCCACAAAGGAATATTCTCCCGGCAGCTATTCGATTGTCTGCAATCCCTCTGATAATCCCGAGATATTCAGATGATTGTGGTCTGATAAGTACCTACGGAAAATAAATGGACAGATATATACTGGAAATCGTCAAGTTTTTCATTCTTGCAGACTGTTAGAATCGTTGAGCTTGGTGGATTTGGTTGGTACAGCCCAACATTTATAAGCAAAAAAAGTCTCCAATCATTTGTCGCTGAATGATTGGAGACTTTGTATATATCAGTATATTGAATATTGTGGTATCAGTATATTAATATAGGTGTGTGGCAAGTTCATCCCGGTAGCCTTGGCTGAGGTTCTCAATCGTAATGAAAATTAGCGTTGCCGATAGTTTTCAATCGTAGTATAATCGGTCTTGGCTATTGTTCTCAATTGAGGTAGGATTGGAACCGGATGCGGGTTTACCGGATGCGGGTTTGCCCTGTCGTGATTCGGGGAGCCTGAAATTTATGACCCCTACACGCCAGCTCCCTGTCAGGGTTCTGCACGACAGTTTATCAGAATGTCAATGTACTCTCGACAGGGGGGTGACATATGTCACACGATGCCGGCGAAAGCATAAGGCGGCTGGGATTGCCGTTCGGTCATAACAATCTGGGGCTTGCTGACTTTTTACTCAATCTGGGGCTTGAGAAGCGGATTTGCCTCCGGTCTTATGTTTTTGCATTGCAAAGTTAGTATACTGCAAATCGAGACGATTCTTATTCTGAAATTAATTTTACGACCAGAGAACGAGAGTAATTTTGAATGTTGGATTTTGGATTCGACCAGAGAACCAGAGAACAGGAGTTTTTTAAGAAGACAGAAGAACAGAAGGACATGTTTAGTTTCAGAAGATTGCCACTCCCTAACAACGCTACCGACAGTTGCGTGCACGTTATCCACGACTTTTTGATTTGGTCTCACTCGGAGATTGCCACCTATCTCAATATCTCCCGCCGCCAGCTCCATCGCTTCCGCGAAACCATAGCAACCAATACCCCAGACGAGAAAAAATCGGCGGATTAAAGCTTTGAAAGGCTATTTTATCGGGCAGTTGTGACATTTGTCACAGCTGAAGTCATTTTTACTCTGTAACTTTGCAAGATAAAACGGCCCAAATGGATAATTGTATCAACGAATTTTTCATACCAGACAACGAGATCAGGCTCCCGGAGGAGCTTGATTACAGCCGTGTGGATGAATATATCCGCTCGGCTGAGGCGTTTTCGCGCTCGTCTTATCAGAGCGTCTATATAATCGACTACTTCAGGCAGAACTTTCTATATGTGTCGCCAAATCCGATGTTCTTGTGCGGTCTGTCGCCGGAGCGAGTGAAGCAATTGGGGTACCGCTTTTATCTTGACTTTGTTCCGGAGGATGAACAGCCGATGCTTCTGACGCTCAACAAAGCCGGTTTCGGCTTTTACAATGATATTCCTGTTCATGAGCGCAAGAATTGGTATATTTCTTACGACTTCCATATTATCAACAATGGTCGGAAGATTCTAATCAACCACAAGCTGACACCGCTTGCACTTACATCCGATGGCAGGATATGGCTTGCCCTCTGTGTCGTGTCGGCTGCCACACATACCGATGCCGGCCATATCGAGATGCACCGTGTCGGCTCCTCCGAATACTTTGAATACAGTACCGTTTCACGCAGATGGATCAAAAAGCAGATGCCCTCACTCTCAGACGGGGAAAAATCGGTGCTGACGCTCTCAATTCAGGGATATACTATGTCAGAAATAGCTGATAAAATCTGCCTCTCTCCCGACACAATCAAGAAATACCGTAAACGTATATTCGAGAAACTGGATGTGCGCAACATTTCAGAGGCGATAGTGGCGGCGACCAACAACAAGCTACTCTAAGTTTTTGCTGAGATAGAATCTCGGAAAGTGCTTGACATTGCGCCCGACGGCAATGTTGGCCGCTATGCGCGCACAGATGTGCGCTGCAGTCCGCTGTGCTGCATCGCTCGTTTTAGCCTTTCTTATTGCAGGCAGAGCTAACTGTAACCACTCACATCCCTCTACATTCCAGAAAGCGCAATACCCTGCCATATACTCGGCGACCCATAGGCGCAGATTGTCTTTATGCTGTAATTCGTTGTCGTCGCCCGGCATTATTACAATCGCTCCGGCACCCTCTACAAAATCAAAAGGATATATTATAGGTATCTTAACTTCCTCCTTAATGCAGCTACACCCCTCGCCGACATATTCAGCTACAATATCGGTAAAATCCATATCAGGCTGTTTCTCCAATGCCGAAATAATAGATATGGACTTGAATCCAGATTTTATAAGTTCTGCTTTTACGCAGTCTATAAAATCCGATACGCCGATAACCATGATCCGGCAGTCTGCAATAAGGCGTTTTTCCTTGCTTGTCATATTCGATAGTTTTTACTCTGCAAAATTAGGGGTATCCTGATTGTTGTGCCATACCCAAAAGTGTACGTTTTCATTCCGAATCTCATTTGTCTACTTTTGGGTATGGCAAGGGATTTTCAGCGGATGTAATTTTGCATCAGAAATCAAAACAACAATGATATGATACGAATAATCACAATCTTTTTTATGGTGCTGATTTCCATATCAGGAGTATCTGCACAGGCGATTGCAAGAGTCGAATATAAAGAGTTCGATTCAAAGATTTTCCCTTTCAAGCGTCCTTATCTTATCTTTACCCCGGAGGATTATGACACTAACATCAAATCCGATTATGATGTCATCTATGTGTTTGACTCGCAATGGCGTTCAAGATTTGGACTTGTACACGATCTGATGCATTATGGTTGTCAGGAGCTGATGACCCCTAATGAAGATGCACATCAATATATTGTGGTAGGTATTCCATCCCCATATGTTCCGGAACATGAATACGACAGAAACCGAGATTTCTATTCCGCACCGGTAAACATCCCTCTGCCTGAGGGAATGATCTCCGTTTCATCAGGTGACGGCGATGACATAAATAACCTGTTTGTCCCCGCCTCGGTAGTCGATTTCCTTGAAACGGATTACCGATAAATAGTTTATTGACTATTGATTCAATCTTATATAATAATTTCATACCCAAAAGTGTATGTTTTCATTCAGAGCCTCAATTGTCCACTTTTGGGAATGGCAAGGAACTTTCAGCGGCTGTAACTTTGCATCAGAAATCATAAAATTGACATGGATATGAAACAAGTAATCACATTCATCATCACATTGCTCTGCGCTATGAGTGCTTTGGCACAGACAGAAGGGCAAGACAGTATCAAGACAAAAGAACTTGATGAGGTTGTAGTTGAAGCTTCAAATCAGAGAATAAATGCGGAAGTTGCCACCTACATACCGATGGCTCGTCAGAAGAACGCAGCCCAAAACGCCGTATCGCTTCTCTCAATGATGGCAATCCCTCAGATAAGCGTCGATCCGGTCAGTCAAGCGGTGCAGACAGCCCACGGACAAAATGTGTCTATCTTTATCGACTATCTTCCCGCCACCGCCGAAGATTTGTCAGGAATGAGGACTCAGGATGTGAAAAAAGTAGAGTATTTTATGCATCCATCTGATGCTCGATTTCAAGGTGCCCAATATGTCATTAACTTCGTTATGCAGAAATATGAATGGGGTGGATACACGAAACTCTCTGCCGAAAAGTCATTCGGCGTAAACAGCACAGGTGGATCAGTCTATTCAAAGATGAAATATAAACGAATGACTTTTGACATCTTTGCTGATGAAAACTATCTAACCAACCGCCATATCGGGCAGAACTCCGTTGAACACTTCAAATTCACAGACTTATACGGAAATGGTCCACAGGATATAACCCGAACTTCAGAAACGAAGTCGAGTCTTTATCGCAACAACAGCAACGACATAGAATTGACGCTGATTATGCTGCTTGGCTCTCAGAAATCAAGCGACGCTATATTTCTGCCCAAATCAAGGCTTCCATCAAGGTCAACATAGAAAAACTACGTTTTAACTGGAGCGTAGGCCGTGACCTTGTGATGCGTAAGGCTGAAGAACGATGGGGAAGTGGAGTTGTAGAGCAACTTATTTGGGATTAATATAAGAGTATGTTTACTTTTAACATTAAGAAATCTTTAGAAGTCTTTTTGGTCTGTTTTAAGCCTTCATTCAGTCGTTATGGAACCCCATAACTCCTTCATTCAGTCTCAAAACATCCACAAAAACTCTTTCTAAATCTTAACTTATGCCAAAAGTAAACATACTCTAAAACCGGAAATACGTCATGAAAAAATTCAATTTTTTTGTTGTGTTGGGAATGTTGGTTGCCTCACGGATTTTAATGGGGTGTGGAGAAAAAATGCCTGATGGAGATTTGGATGAGGTCAAAATGTATTGCGACTTTCCTAAAGTGGTGAGTTTGGCAGAGAAAGATGGGGAAAAGGTGGATATAGACGCCATGGGGATAATGGATTTTAAACTCGTGGATTCACTTCTGTTTGTTTCCACACAGGATAAGGATGGATTATGGAAATTATACAGTCTCCCAAATCTTGATTCCGTTGGAAATACTCTTAAATTGGGTAGCGGGCCTTTGGAATTGGCATATCCTATGCCGATCAATCAGGCGTCTTTTGAATCTGGTCGGACTTATGGAAAACGGATTCTGGATATTCCACAGTTTGATAAGAGGCAGATAATCTCTATAGATCTGATGGCATCTTTGGATTCTGCAAAATTGATCGGTATGGAAAAGGAGATGCCCCAGGTGCCGGTCTTCCCTGTGCTTTATTATTCCCTGCCGGATGATTATAGTTATATGATGTCGGTAGATCCTGATGAACTTAGAATCAAGAGGGAGCTATTTAAGGGGAATGTTGCAACTGAGTCAAAGGTGCTTTCGGTACTTAACGGCAACAAGGTTGACAATATGGAGGATATCGGGGCGTTGACCAGTTTCCCGCTAATTCAACCCGGTGGGAGTAAAGTCGCGGATTGCCAGGGGAACCGGGGGATTATAAATGTTTTTGATTATCTTGCCGACACCGGTTTCTCATTAGTAGGGTGTGGTGTGGAGACGGATATGGAATCATCGTTGGAGCGTCGGGACAAGAATATGTCGGAATATGGAGGAGGAAACGGTTACAAGGATTTTTTTGCCGTGATTGCCAATGATTATGACAACGGGCAGTTGACAGGGCAATCGTTGCTTTTCTTTGATTGGGAAGGGAATCCTCTTGTCAAGGTAATTCTGCCTATGAAAAATGTAGGGTGTTTTGATATTGATCTTGACAATAAAATGCTCTATCTTCATAATATTGAAGAGGATTGCATTGTTCGGTGTAATTTTGAATTTTGAATTCAGCAATACTTCGGTTATTTTTTGAGAGTTTGTTAACGGCTCCGAGGAGCCAAGTG
>CAJTZQ010000010.1:26043-65191 GCA_910583795.1 uncultured Muribaculaceae bacterium | reverse complement strand
ACCCCCTTTCTTCCGTTATCACTTATGTCTTCTGTCAAGAATTCATGCTGAAAAAAGTGGCGAGCCCCCTTTAGACTCGCCACTTTTTTATTATTTACGTCGAAATTTATCTATCTTCTATTAGAATTTGTAGGTAAGACCTACGAGAATCGGCAACCGCCCGTAGTCTTGCATATATTGGTATTTAAACTCAAAGTTGGCTGCAAAATTTGAGGTCACCTCATATTCGGCACCAATACCGACATTGAAAGCAAACTTATCCCAGCTTTCTGAATCATCATCGTCCCATCTAAATTTAATGTTACCGTAGCCAATACCTGCCAATGGATAAATATAGAAATTTCTTGCGCACGGAATCATAAAATGAACGTTACCCATAAGATTGAAGGTACTGAATCCCTTATCACGGAAGCCAAAATCGGCAGCTGCCTCAAGTCGGATAAGACTGGTTGCCTTATACTGGAACTTCGCACCAAGGATAAAGTTGGTTACAGATGAATTATCTTCGATCACAGGGGCGGCACCGATATTTACACCAAGAGCCATTCTCTGAGCAAATGCAGATGAAGCGCTCATTATAATCACTGCCAGTAAGAGTAAAACTTTTTTCATAGCTTTCTTTTTGTCTGTTGTCTGTGCCGCTTGCCCTCGCGACGAGTTTCTAATACATAAAGATGCGGGCCACATCTTCGTTCATCGGTATAAATATAATGAATTTGTGTTAAAAAAAGTTCTGAAAAAAAGTATTAACATACGATATTTTTTTCATTATCTCTTATAATCAATCTGTTTTATCAGGAAAAAATGTTGGATGTTGTATGTTGTATGGTTTATGTTTTAGGATGTAAGGCGCGCGAGCAACTTATATCCGGACACAAAAAAAGGGAACCAAATCCTGGATTTGGTTCCCAATGAGATTACGGATACTTTTCTTATCGAATATAGTCTTATCAACGATAGTCTTTAAGAATTTCACGAAGCCTTTTGCGAGTGAAGAAGATGCGGCTCTTCACTGTTCCAAGCGGCATGGAGAGACGTTCTGCGATCTCTTCATACTTGTAACCAGCCACATGGAGAGAAAACGATTCTCTATAATCTGCAGGGAAACCTGCGAGGATTTCAGAGATTTCGTTTACAGCATAGGCACCATCCGGAGTATCCAAGCCTGAATCTTGCTTAAGATTCAGATGATAGAAATCTTCCGATGTGTCAACAATCGTGTTCTCCCGTACATTCTTACGATAGTTGTTGATAAAAATATTTCTCATAATCGTAAGCATCCACCCCTTGAAATTAGCGTTATCCACGAATTTATCTTCGTTAGATAGAGCCTTCAAAGTTGTGTCTTGCACAAGGTCATGAGCCTCATCCTTATCAAGGGTAAGCTTCATGGCGAAAGAACGTAGATTAGCCTGCATCCCAAGTACCGATGAAATAAAAGTGGGCTTGCTGCTCATTAATGGAACAATTAGGTAATTAAGTTTATGTATTCATTATCTCGCCACAAAGGTAGACAAACTATTTATCATCTCAAAATTTTAAATTAAAAATTTTGCATTTATAATCAAACTTTTTTCAAATATTTGTCTCCTCAGTGTTCTTCATTGATTTTCTCTACTTTTACAAGCTCAATCCGGGTAGCCGACATTCTCAAAATAGAGAATTTCAAATCCCCGATATCGAATGTTTCACCTTGTTGAGGGAGCACTCCTAAATTTTCAAGGATATAACCGCCAAGAGTGTGATACGTCTCAGATTCTTTAAGATCGAGCCCGAATTCCTCGTTGATATTTTCTATCTCCGCACGTCCGCTAAATTCATATACACCTGCCGAAACTTCACGGGCAAGCAGACGCTTTCTATCGTGCTCATCTTCAATTTCTCCGAATATCTCCTCCACAAGATCTTCGAGAGTGGCAAGTCCTGCGGTGCCCCCGAACTCATCCACAACAATTGCCATAGATTTCTTTTCTGAAAGCATGCGACGCATCATTTTATTGGCGAGCATTGTCTCAGGTGTGAAAATCACAGGTTTCAAATGCTTCTTCCAGTCTTCATCAACATTAAGGAGCTCGGATATATGGATATAGCCCATGACATCGTCTATGTCTTCCCGATATACAACAATCTTAGACAGCCCGGTGGCAATAAATTTCCGCACGAGTTCTTCTCTGGAGACAGAACCGAATTCAACCGCCACAATTTCATTGCGCGGTATCATGCATTCCCCTATCTGAGTATCCTTGAAATCTATCGCATTTCGGAATATTTTGACTTCGTTTTCCACTTCCTGCTGATCTGAGGTGTCGGCTATCTGTTTCTGAAGAAAATCGTCAAGTTCGTCGATAGTGAGACGGTCTGAGCTCTCCTCTTCAATCTTCACTCCAAATAATTTCATCAATCCTTTGGAAATTCCTGAAACAAGCAACGAAACAGGGTAAAGCAGCCAGTAAATTAGATATAGAGGAAGTGCAACCAGACGGATCATAAAATTCGGATTGATGCGGAACGCCGTCTTCGGCATAAACTCCCCGGCAAAAAGCACAACCCCAGTTGAAAGCACAGTATTGCAAACCAAGACAAACGCCTCATTGTCCAACCAGCTCTCAAGTATGGGATTGATAATAATTGAAAACGTTATACCATAAATTACAAGCACAATATTATTCCCGACAAGAAGAGTGGAAATAAACATGTCTTCGTGGCGGGAAAACCCATGGATGATACGGTCTACAATTCCGCCGCGGGCGGCATCGATTTCCATCCTGACTTTGCTTGACTGAACAAACGCTATCTCCGATCCAGAAAAAAGAGCGGAAAGGAACAACGCTATAAGAGTCACAACTATTGCGGTGGCGAGTGTCATGATTTTAAACTATTTAGGATTCGGCTTGAGGTTATCTCTCTCCACAGGGAATATTCCGGTAGGATGGAGGATACGGTATTGAGTAAGACGTTCGTTAGATTCAAAACCGGTTCCCTCAAGAATATGGGTCGCATTTTCTATATGAATAAAGGTGTCGGAATAAAGGCGTGCCTTTCTCTGATCCCAGAACACCCGTTCCGACAGGAAGAGGTCTTTGGGTGCTTTAGTCATCTCCACATTCCCCTCAAGTTTCCAAAGCTTCTGAATTTTGAAAAAGCGTGCTGAATCGGCTGCCACAGTGGCGATTACATTAAAATTCGGATCATACTTTTGCAGATATAGTCCTTCAGGGAATAGCCAGTAGGGAGTGTCGACCTCATCATATACATACCATACGGGAGCCACAATCTTATATTGCGTCACTCCAGAGTCGGATATAAGGGTAGATATGTTATGGGTCACCATCGACGGCATATTCTCAGGTTTGAGATTGCGAGAAATATCAACCTTAGACTCCTTCGTACAGCTCCCTATGATGATTGCAAGGGCTGTGGCAAATGCCATTGAAAGACCCGTTTTTCTCATTTTTATAAAATTTATAAAATTCAGGCATGCATAAGCTTACTTGATGCGGCGCTGGAAGAACCAAAGCTCGTTGACGTTCACACCAAGTGTGATGTTGAAATAATTCTCCGTAATGAGAGCTGTGGGATGAGCCTGCCGGCGTTTCCATTCAAAACCGAGGTTGATCATAGTCTTGCCTTCGGGGGTATTGAATCCGAATCCGGCTGTAACGCCATATTCCCTCACCCTGTTACCGCGGATGTTGAGATAATCGTTGGTATAGTATGCTCCGGCACGATATGACATACGCTGGGCGTAATTGCCCCTGATCTTAGGAACTATCTCACCTCCAACGGCATATCTTGTACGATTGTTGAAATTCATCCCTTCAAACACCATATTCTCAGGCTTACCATTCTCATAAAGTGGAGAATACTTAGCCTTAGACCACTGCTGGAATGTCAGGTCAGCCTCTACCATCCATCTTGAAGTGCGTTCATGCTTATAGGCAATACCGGCACCAAAAGACATCGGGGTGTAGTAGTTGCCACCCATTTTCATGCTTGCCACCGTGTCTGGCTCACTCTCCTTGGTAGTCTCCTGGATTGTAGCCCAAGTGTTGCCATGAAGAGATTTCTTAGGAGCAAATGTCACCCCGGCAGTTACCCTATCAGTGCGAGATAGCTTGGCTGTGTATTGCAATCCGAAATTGATATCCCAATCCCGAATCTGCATCACATGTTCAAACAACGTCTGACCCGTGCTACTGGGAGTGGAATATACATCATTGATGATATTTCCGAAGCTATATGAGAAATTGACACCCAAAGAGAAGCCTGCATATTTACCGGCAACACCTATGTATGCCTGATTGATACCGCCTGAGCCCTGATTTTGCATCGCACCGTGAGAAACATCCTTTCCGAATGCATAGCCCACCGACGAATAAGGGAGAAGACCTATCGATCCTCCCATATATTTGCAAATCGGGAATTGCATGGTGATGTAATCAAGACCGCCTCCTGTTGAGTTTTCTTTCACATTACCCTCCTTCTGCCACAGCATCGAAACGTCGGCGCCTATATCAAAAAGGAAAGTCAGGGAGTCGATCGACGCATAAGAGGCAGGGTTCATAACATTGATCTGGCGCCCGGAATTCATGGCATAGCCCACAGATCCCATCTGGCGCTGCATTGAAGTGGCGCGGTCGCCAAGTATTCCATAACCATACATTGAATATGGAGTTGTCACATTCTGAGCATTAGCACCGCCTATTGCAGCCAACACAGTCAATATCAAAAGTTTTATCTTGTTCATTACGGTCAGTTTAGTCCTTTTTGTTTCGTTTTCAGATATAAGTGAAGCATTCAACAGCGAACACCGTCAAATGTATTATATTCATATATTTCCACCAATCCACGCCCCACCAGGTTAGGATCTGTCAATACAGGCAGACCACGTTCCTTCAGGAGAGGTTCAAGAACAGTGCTGTCGCTTCCAGCCAATACAATCCTCGTACAGCCATAGATTATATTAGCCCTTTGATAAGCATCGGCGATCTCGCTCACCATACCTCCTACCACCCCGCATCTTATGGCAGACCGGGTGTCGGTACCGAACGTCGGCAACTCTCCAAATTCCTCTACAAGAGGCAATTGTTGGGTTTCATATCTCAGGCTCTTGAATCGCAGATGCATACCCGGAGCGATATTCCCTCCCATAAAATTACCATCTTTGTCGACCACATCTATGGTCACTGCAGTCCCGGCATCAACCACAAGCGCCGATTCTCCCGGCAACAATGCGAAAGCACCAAGCGCAGCAGCCACACGGTCATTTCCGAGCGTGGAGCGTGAGCCATAGTTAATCTTTACAGGCAGCTCCACTGAAGGAGTCAGCACAATCAAATGTCCGCCGACAAGACGACGCAATGTCTCAAGAAATTTGGCATCGGTGTGGCACACGCTGCAATAGGCGCAACCGTCGATCTCGCCCTCTTCAAGCAAAGGGAGAAGCTCTTCTATGACAAGGGTTTCCATTCGCTTAGACATCACCGGATTCCCGCCTTTCCAAACCACAACCTTAGCGGAAGAATTTCCCTGGTCGATAGTCAGTATCCTTCTTGCTGTCTTGTCATTCATCTGTCTTTCGTGATTCTTTTTTTGCCTGCGCCACGATAAGCCATGAGGCAATGATCTGTATCAGAGCTCCGGCGAGTGTAAACATTATAGTGTCACGCATCACGGCAAGCACACCCGCGTATTCACCAAGATGTCCCTCCTGATAAAACCAGAATGCGCCTCCGGCGATAAACGCTACGCCGGCCCAGAATTCCATCCTGCGCAGTCGCCGCATGCGCAGGGAGCCGGATGGATCCATCGCATTTACCACTCTTGCAACCACATAGATCAACGCGCCTGCACAATATATCCATTTGAAAGACTTCACAAAATCAAGATCAGACGGACTTGCGAACGGTGCGACAAGCGCCACGCATATCAGTATGAGACCGAATGTAGCGGTAGATTCTATAAGCTTACGCCTCTTTTCTATATTGCCCTTCGAGGGAGAGTTTTTGATTGCCATCTCTTTAATTATTCAAATTCTGCCGGGATTTTGATCAAGGTCATTTCAATATATAGACATCTTCAGAAGGACGCTGCATGTGGAATTTTTCACGTGCAAGGTGCTCAAGATTATCCTCGCCATGAATAAGCGCCTCACGCTGGCTGCGATAATAGGCGGCGGAATCCCTGCATTGTTCTATTTCCTGCGTGAGCTCGTTGATTTCCTTGTCATATTCCATGTTCAGCGCGATTGATGTGTCTTCATTGAAAAACAGCACCAACACCACCAAAGTACATATTGCGATAAGCGGGAGATGTGATCGCCTGCGTATCCAGAAATTCGCTTTTTTTATTGTCTTGCTCACGCTTTATGAAGATATCGTTTTAACTTGATTTTCTCCAACGACCGCAAAATTAGTGATAATATGCCATTCAACCACAAAACAAACCGCTATTTTTATAATTTTAACGTCTTTTTACCCCATATTTTCTATTCAGATTGTTATTTCCGACATGTTTTTCTAATAAAATGTTAAAATAACAGTATTCCGTCTTTTAGATAGCATCCTAAACATTATCATGCTCTTTTAGCCAATGTCGTTTACAAATTTTACAATAATCAGCACATCACAATACAAATGCATACAAACTTTCCCTTTAACAAACTATTTTCGGTA
Source organism: uncultured Muribaculaceae bacterium (assembly GCA_910583795.1). Taxonomy (GTDB): domain Bacteria; phylum Bacteroidota; class Bacteroidia; order Bacteroidales; family Muribaculaceae; genus Lepagella. The sequence goes on along the minus strand of CAJTZQ010000010.1, from coordinate 58,517 downwards.
AACTAAAAATAAATTTTTAAAATTTAACATTTTTAGCTTATCCTTTTTGCTCTCCTGAATGTTATATAAGCATAAAAACAATTTAAGGTGCCTCCGGGCATTGACCACCACTAAAACTATACAACGATGGCAAACTCAGCAACATTCAAAGAAAGACTTCTTGGATTACAAGGTAATCTTCTTAACTTCGCTTACCAGTTGACAACAAGTCGTGAAACTGCGCAAGATCTCGTACAAGACACTACACTCAAAGTGCTTGACAACGAATCAAAGTATGTTGACAACGTCAACTTCAAAGGCTGGGTGTTTACAATCATGAGAAACATCTTCATCAACAACTACCGCCGTCAGGTGAGAAGCGCCACAGTAGTTGACACGACTGAAGACCTCTATCATCTCAATCTTTCTCAGGAATCAGGCTTTTCTACCCCCGAAGGCAGTTTCGCAGCCAAGGAGATTTCTAAGGCAATCAAAGACTTCACCGATGAATATCGTGTGCCGTTCTCAATGTACATCGCCGGATATAAATATAGCGAAATCGCCGACAAGATGGGGCTTCCCCTCGGCACTGTCAAGAGCCGTATCTTCTTCGCCCGCAAACGTCTCCAGGCACTCTTGAAGGATTATAGATAACCGCCGGCGGATTTGTCCGCATCGGGCATACCATAGCCCGGCCCATTGCGCTTTATGCCATCGACCCGCAATGGCTCCTGCTGAAGTCTTCCTTTGGCAACAACTTGTAAAATTAGCAATTAGTAGTAATTAGTTGGTTAATTAATAATTAGAGATTGATTATTCACGAGAAATAATTGCTAATTAATAATTGATCAATGATAATTGATATTGAATCCAACACCAAAATTCATTTAATAAGTCAGATGGGCTCCCTGTGAGGGGAGCCTTTTCTGCATTCTATCCTTCTTTGGAGCAGTATACAAAATAAGAATTTATAAATTAGCCAATGATATAGCCGAAAATCATTCAAGTATTATTTTATTCTCACCCGGATTAGAAACATTTGAGAGAAATCCCAAATTCTATTTATATTTAATCCCAATTGCTAAACACAATGGAAATTATTATCTTTGCACTTATAAAAACAAAACCCGATAGCTTGATATACAGGGGCTACCGGGATTCAACACTGCAAAGGTAATGTTTTTTATACTAAAAACAAAATTTTGATTCCAAAAGATTCTGAATTTCTAATGAAATATAAAGATTTTGAGCACACGATGTCCTCTCAACGGATGGAAAGGTATCTGACAGCCTGTGGAAGAAATACGCGTAAAGCAATGACTCTCTATCGTTATAATCTGAAAATTTCACAAGAAATGTTCACTATTGTCAGTTGTTTTGAAGTCGCACTCCGCAACGCCATCGACCGAAAGCTTACTGAGAATCTTGGTAAAGAATGGCTCAAAGATTCCATAATTGGAAACGGTATTTTCACACAACCTATATTGAAAAAGACACGGAATATCATTGATTTTGCCTATCATAAATTGCAACAGACACAATCTTATTCTCATCCGAAATTATTGGATGAAATGGAATTCGGAATTTGGAAGTATATGTTTTCCCCGATACAATATCGCGTGACAGGACAAAACCTACTTTCGATATTTCCAAATAAACCCCGTTCATCAAGAGAGATTCAATATAACCAGACTTATATTTTCAATGAGCTTGATAAAGTCAATTCGCTACGAAACCGTATCGCCCATCACGAAACTATATGTTTTGCCACCAATACCTCTACAATTGACACCTCATATATAATAAACATCTACTCCAAGATAAAGAGCCTATTCTCGTGGATGGATATTGACAGCAATTCATTTCTTTATGGATAAGACCACATCCATAGAGTTTGCTATCAGATAAATCAGCTTAAAGAAGGGATTTGACATTGACAACAATCGTGAAAACATACTTTAGGGAAAAACAACATGCCAATGGTATAGACGAAAATGCACTCTTATTCTGATTTCAGTTGATTATTCCAACGTTTTATTGTAACTTTGCATTCCTTTATCAAACGAACTATCAAAAAGATATGACATATCATCTGTTGCGGTTTTCATTAAAGATGATTTCATACATTCCATTCTGTGTGCTGTACGCATTTTCAGGAGGTATGTATTTTCTGCTTTATCACATCATAGGGTATCGCCGCAAAGTGGTAAGAAAAAACCTTACAGAATCGTTTCCTGAAAAAAATGAAACAGAAATCAAGAGGATCGAGAAGGATTTTTACCGTTTTTTCACCGACAATATCATAGAGATCTGCAAGATGGGGACAATGTCAGGCGAAGAGATGAGCCGCCGCATGAAGTTCACCAATATCAATGAAATAAACGAGGTTTTACACTGGGGGCGTTCAGTAGGGCTTTATCTCGGACACTATGGCAACTGGGAATGGATATCATCAATGCCTCTTCACCTATATAAAAATGCCATCAGCGCACAAATCTACCACAAGCTCAACAATGAAGATTTCGATAGAATAATGCTTGAAAACAGAGCCGCCCACGGCGCGACAAACGTTGAAATGCGCAAGACAGCCCGCTTCATCAATGAACAGGCGAAAAAAAAGCAAGTATGTATAATCGGATTTATCGCAGACCAATCACCCAAATGGACTGAATTAAATTACTTCATCCCCTACCTAAACCATAATACACCTGTCTTGACTGGGACAGAAAAAATAATCAGACATTACAATTTAGACCCATGGTTTGTAGAAGTAAAGCGGGTAAAGAAAGGGAAATATGAAGCAACCTTTGTGCACATGCATCCCGACGATGATTCACACTCGGATTTTCCTCTCACCGATCTTTATTATTCAATGCTGGAAAAGATGATCAGAAAAAATCCTGCGCTATATCTCTGGACACATAACCGATTTAGACATGGTGCACCTATCACGAACATAAAAAAATAAAACGACAATGGAAATTGACTTTGTAGTGACATGGGTCAACATGGATGATCCGGAATGGAAAAAGGAATTTATAAAGTATTCAGGCAAAAGTGACAACGAGAAAAACGGTGTCTCGGAAGCCCGTTTCCGAGACTATGGTTTTTTAAAATTCTGGTTTCGTGGAATCGAACAATTCGCTCCCTGGGTCCGCAAGATACATTTCATCACATCAGGACAAACCCCGGAATGGCTTAACATTGACAATTCTAAACTAAATGTCATACACCATAAAGACATTATTCCGGATAAATATCTACCTACCTACAATTCGGTAGTAATAGAGAGATATATTCATAAAATTCCAGGGCTTTCCGAGCACTTTGTATATTTCAACGATGATTTCTATATAACTCGCCCAATTATCCCCGAACGCTTTTTTAAAAATGGTCTTCCTTGTGACATAGCCACATTTCTCTATAACCCTTCATGGTCTCAATGGTACAAAAGAATAAAAAATAATATCAGGATCATCAACCGACACTTCAACAAAAAAGAGGTGATGAAAAGGGATCATGACAAATGGTTTGATAAAAGTTACGGGGCAAGGGCACGTTGGAATTACATTCTCAAACCCTATGGCAAGTTTATTACCCTACGCACACCTCACAATGCCCAACCTTATCTTAAATCCACTTTTAATGAAGTATGGGCAGCCGAAGAAGAAGAACTTACCAAAACGTCGGTCAACCGATTCCGTGCCATTACGGACTATACTCCTGAACTCTTCCGTACATGGCAGATCTGTAAAGGAAACTTCTCTCCATACAACACGTATAGAGATACTAAAATGTTTCCTCTTATGATAAAATCAAAAAAGGCTATCAAGGCTATCCGAAATCAAACATATTCGCTTATCTGTCTGAACGATAACATTCATATCAGGAACTACGAGATGGTCATGAGAAATATCAAGGAAGCCTTCTTAAGCATACTCCCGACAAAATCAACGTTTGAAATCTGAGGCAACACAAACGGTCATTGCATTCTTTTCAAATAATCAGACCTGATGATGGCATCACTTATCCTGCGGGCATCGTAAAATTGCAAAATATTATCATGACCGAATCCAGCAGTGTCGCCGACCAGCTCCTTCGTCATGGAAGAAACGGCAGCCGGAATTTTATCTGGCATGAAAACACTCCTGCCAATCCCCTTCCAACAAAAATCCTGAGCCCCTAACAATCCAAGGAGCGTGGGATACATATCGACCTGTCCTAAAACATCTCCATATCTTCCCGGAAGAGGGGAATTGAGAATAATGAAAGGAGTAAATTGATCTTTATCTACGAGATTTGCCGCCTCAGGGGATGATTCTATTATTTCCTTTCGCTCATTCATAAGACCTTCGTGATCACCAGTGATTACTACCATTGTGTCTTCCCAGTCAGAACGACTCCGGAGGTACTCAACTATCTTACGCAAATGAGAGTCGGTGTAATGAGCAACAACGGCAAAACGTTTTAGGGTGGAATGTAATTGAGAGGTTTCGAGATTGAAATTCGGATCTTCAAGCTCCTTGGGGAGGAGAAAAGGATGATGTCCTGAATATGTCACTAAAGTAATCATAACAGGATCTCCTTCATTCCAGACTTCCTTGATTTTATCCACACTTTGGCGGAAAAAAGAACCGTCAGACAACTTATGCCCCTGTCCAACCTTCTCATCGATCACCCATGAATTTTTATCGAATATACTGTCATACCCAAATGATTTTGCCACTTCACCAAAGTTCCAGACTTTAGTCTTGTCAACCGACATTATATAGCTTGCCCCTCCATTCCTCTGTTTGAGTGCCTTATTGAGAGTGAGATATGTGTTTGTAGGATAATGGGTACTATAGACAGTCCCCTCAGGCGGGAGCATCCCGGCAGTGAGCAACAACTGTGCATCTATAGACCGTCCACAATCCACCTGTGTCAACATCTTTGGGGCATAGAATGTAGAGCTGTCTGCAAGTAAAGAATTGAGATATGGAGTTATTGGTTTGCCATCAATATCTTTTTCAAGCACCCAACTCTCAAATGATTCCAATAGTATTACAACAAGATTTCTACGCGGCTTTATAGAATCCGGAAGAAAAGGAATGCTCCCCATAATATTTTGCAGGTCAAGCCACCTTTGAATATCTTTTTTCAAAGAAGGGTCAGACGCCTTGAGATTATCCGTCCTTACATAATAAAGATGTCCGAGAATTGTATATGCCGGCACCCCGCACTTACTTCCGTAAGCGAGTCCATGATAAGCTTTATACAATCCACCCTTGGTTATCAAGCCAACAGCGGACGCAATCGCCATAATTGCTGTGAAACATCCATATTTAACCCACATTCCACGGGGATGATTATTGGGAAGCCTATACGCAAACAATGTGCCGGCGACCAGGATCAAAATAAATCCGATGTCGCTCCATCTTAGGGAATACCATATGCTTTCTGTAAACCCAGACAAATTCGACACCAAGCCATAGCTTTCGGGAGGTATAGCCGTGAAGTATGTGCGACTATACATAAGATTCGCCATCATAAATAAGTCGGCTATGAAAAGCCATACTATCTGCACCCACACGCGCCGTGACAAAGCGAAGGGAAGCATCAACACTGCTGTCAAAAGCAGATTGTTGACCCATAGTTCCCACATGCTCATGGACCTGAATGTAGTGCCGACACACCAGTCAACCACAAACCATATCACACTTGCAAATGTGGTCGCAAACATCACGCAGAAACGCGATTTAAAGAGAGATACCTCAGTTTTACATATTTTTGATGAATTCATTTTATGCCACCTAAAGATCCTTCAGATATTTTTATTCCCGGCTGGAATTGCAAATACAACCCTTGAGTGCGCCTGTTTAGTCAAATAAATGAGCGTCTGAATGTTGCTTATGAAAATCAAAAAGATTGACAAATCTCATCAGCCTGATAAATGCAGCTGGATTTTTCAACAGCAGATTGGACCTAAACCATTTCTTCAAACCTAAATTACTTAGTTTACCGGGATATTTATTCCCAGCTATCTCAACCACCTTGCAGACAGCCTCATATCTCTCCTGGGGAGATTTTATATTACGAGCCATCTTCTTTGCAGCATGTATTACACCTTTCCACAGGCATTTAGCCGCCATATCATCCGACACTGTTTCGGGCTCCATATTTTTCAGGACATCAACCTGATGGACAATAGCTTTCAGATAATCATGCCTGTTTTTTACCTTGTCTATATGCATCGTACTGCTTCTTCTTTGTCGGTAATAATACAGCGTTTCCGGAGAAATGACCATTTTATGAATATTTTTAGACCAATCCGCAAGAGTATAAATATCTTCATAAACCATTCCCTCTTTATAAGGTGAATCTATCACTTCTCTTTTGAAAAGCTTATTCCATGGATAGCTTGGAACCAATTTACCACGTAAAATTTCTTTCGCAAGCCTTCCTCTATCCAATTCCGTGATAGATCCTACGAGATGCTTCTGTCTTTTAAACGTAGTAAACATTATACTCATGCTTATCTGGGACACATCAGCATCATGGCTGACAAGAAGCTCGAGCAAGCGGCTAAGATAATTTTCATATAAGACATCATCAGAATCCACAAAACTAATATATTTTCCTCTGCAAACCTTCAAACCATCGTTTCTTGCTGCTGATTGGCCGCCATTCTGACGATGGATGACACGGAAACGACTGTCTTCGCGTGCAAATTCATCACAAATACTACCCGAGCCATCTGGAGAACCATCATCAACCAATATACATTCCCAATCGGTAAAAGTCTGGTTTCTCACCGATTCAAGACATTTCTTGAGATACTTCTCTACTTTGTAAACGGGGATAATCACTGATATTTCCGGGTTCATCTGGAATATAATTTATATTATAGATTCGGGATTATAATAACTCTCAAATTATTTTGACATATAACATAAAAAGGAAGTAGTTATGTCAAGCTTCTTTATCTATTTTCCTATTTATATCTGGAAACTTTCCAAGTATCGCATGTAAGACAGCAGTGTTGCGGTCTGTTCCCGATTTGAAATTTACAGTCTTCAAAGACAATTCCTTTGGTTTGCCCACTCCTTTCGGCTTGTTATGCCCGAACGGAACCGGCACTATCTTTCTATTGTTGGCGACCGCCGCCGCCCAAAACCATATATCGTCGGTAGTTGGTGCTATCTCCCTAAATAATTTCTCATCGAGCATATCCTTCCTCAATGAATGAGGAGGATACAGCACTCCTCCCACCCCTGTCTGAATATTTTTAAACCCTGCATGGATTTTCTTAAAAAGGAAATGATACCATCTGTATTTACGCCATTTCTTATACGGCGCCCCCGGCTTCATAAGTTTTGCCCTGTGCGCGAGAATGCAATCGGGAATCCTGTCGTGTAGTTCAAGGAGATCTTTCAACATGTCTCTATGATAATTCACGTCATCGTCCACAGTCACTATCACGGCATCCGAGAAATCCTTCAATGCCGGAATAAGTTTGCGATACGACCTGATCTCACTGTCATAATTCCTGATTTCGAAAATCGGATTATTGTCCGCCAATTCCTTCAAATTCTCCGGAATCTTTCCCTCTTCGAATTGTGACATCGTTAGATATAGCACAATCTTATCCGGGAGCACTGATCCGGCAAGTAATGACTTTACTGTCGGGACAACGTATGATATGGCAGCGGGAAATGAAGTCAATGAGACTATTACCTCTTCCTTTTTTGGGTGCATTATGGTGTCCATTATTTTTTAATAAAGGATTATTGTCCGTCAAGAAGGTCGGGACGAAGACGTTGTGTGCGCTCAAGACTTTGTTCGTGTCGCCATTCAGCGATTTTCGCTTCATGTCCCGAAAGAAGAATTTCAGGCACTTTCCATCCGTTGTAGTCCGCGGGACGGGTATAGATCGGCGGAGCAAGTAAATCATCCTGGAATGAATCAGACAAAGCTGACTGTTCATCGCCTATAGCTCCGGGAATAAGACGCACAATTGCATCGGTCATTACAAGCGCCGGGAGTTCACCCCCGGTCAAGACATAGTCTCCGATAGATATCTCTTTAGTCACCAAATGCTCACGGATGCGATAATCGACTCCCTTATAATGTCCGCAAAGAATAATCAGATTTCCTGCCATCGACAAGCCATTCGCCATTTTCTGATTAAAAGTCTCGCCGTCGGGAGATGTGAATATAACCTCGTCATACTCCCTCTCCTTTTTCAAGGCATTGATGCAAGCCTCAATAGGCTGCACTTTCATCACCATGCCCGCCTCCCCTCCGAAAGGGTAATCATCCACTTTACGATGCTTGTCAGTGGTATAGTCACGCAAATTATGAACCACAATCTCAGCAAGCCCGCCGTCTTGGGCACGCTTCAAGATAGAACATCCCAATGGAGACTCAAACATCTCCGGCAACACTGTCAATATATCGATCCGCATTATTATGGGTAACTACATTACAATTGTTTATGCAAAGATAGCAACTAATTCCTTTGTTTGCAAATTACATCAAGACACATAGTCTGTATCAAGATATTAAGATACGTTCAAAGTGACGGTTGTTAAGTTTTGCGGCATACATTGGAAATTCAGAAGGATACATATCCTTAGTGCCGATACAATACACTCTTTCCGCCTCAGAGATCATATAGAAATCCACAAACGACTTTATAAAGGCATCATTTTGTATATTTTCAGACTTTGAATCTATGTGCACTCTGTCGCCTGAAATAATCTTAACATAGTTAAAGGATCTCACCTCTTTAAGAAACAAAGTACTATCCGAAGTCACCAACAAATTGAAATCCGGAAATCTGACATGCATATCTTTAACAGCGTCAACACATTTCTTTATAAGAGCCTGTCTCTCTTCTTCCGGAAAAGGGAGACAGCCATATTCCTTAAAATCTCCTAATTTATTTTGGAATCTAAATACCAGAGCAATATAATTTCCGAAGTCCAATGAATCCAGTTCTTTTTTTAGGACAGGAGCAGGTCGGAACAGTTCCTTGAAAAGACTACCCCAATCCGCTTCAGGATCTTGAAGTTTCACAGAATCACGATTGGCATATACGTGAATCTGCGTTGTTTTCGGAACTCTATAGCGCCATGGATCAGGTTCTCCTGTCAATCTCAAAACTTCGGCATTCTGATATGATGTGGAGTATTCCCCTTCTTTTAATCTCCAGTCGTAAAAATTGGGGGCAAGATAGTCTTCAAGATCAAACGGACAGGTATAGTTTATCCGGAATGGCAAAGAATGCATCTTACAAAAACAGTATGTGGAGACGATTCCCTTAAATCTGTCGCACATCCCACCATGTTGCATCCGTCCGTCAACACAGCTGATCAAGCCAATAAATTTAGTCTCCTCTTCCTTATTGTCAAACCATTTGCGCCTATATTTTTTTTCATTTATTATATGAGAAATGGTCTTTATGCAGATTTTCAGTTTAGAATTATTGTTCATTATGCAAAATTCGATGGAATCGATATACATCCATTCATGAGACATTATATTGTGCCGAAAAATAAACGGGGCGACACGTCTTATAAACGTGTCGCCCCGTCTTAATATTACATTATTGTGGCAATGCCACGTGTGAATGATCAGTCGATAGGTTCGTCCGCCTCATAGCCTCCCATCTCGCGAATAGCGTTTTTCAGCATCACATATTGCTGGAAAAGATGATTCACCGGAACCTCGCCCTTGGTATAATCGTGCATCGGGCTCTTGAGGAAGAAGCTGAGGAAACGCTGGATTCCATAGCGGCCCGCACGTGCAGCGAGGTCGCTTAGAAGCACGAGGTCAAGACAGAGAGGAGCTGCGAGGATAGAGTCGCGGCAAAGGAAATTTATCTTGATCTGCATCGGATATCCCATCCAGCCGAAGATGTCGATATTGTCCCAGCCCTCTTTATTGTCGTTGCGTGGAGGATAGTAGTTGATACGCACCTTGTGGTAGTATCCGTCGTGGTCATTGCCTTCTCCTCCGCAGTTTCGGCCGTAGAGATCAGGCTGATCTTCAGCCACAAGTATAGATTCGAGAGTGGAAAGCTTGCTGACCTCTTTTGTACGGAAGTTGGCAGGCTCGTCGAGCACAAGACCATCGCGGTTTCCAAGGATATTTGTAGAGAACCAACCGTCAAGACCAAGGCAACGAGTACCGATAATGGGGGCGAAACCTGACTTCACAAGAGTCTGACCTGTCTTGAAGTCTTTGCCGGCGATAGGCATCTTGGTCTTCTCAGCAAGTTCCCACATTGCAGGAATATCGACAGTTGTGTTGGGGGCACCCATGATGAAGGGGCATCCCTCTGAAAGCGCTGCATAAGCATAGCACATAGATGGTGCGATATGTTCCTTGTCGTCATCCTTCATGGCTTTCTCTAGCTGTGCGAGAGTGTAGTGCACATTTTCATCAATCGGCACATAAACTTCGGTAGAAGCCGCCCAAAGCACTACCACACGCTCAACACCCGTCTCTTTCTTGAAGTTGCGGATATCTTCGCGTAGCTGCTCCACAAGTTCCCAGCGGCTACCGGTCTTAACATTGTCACCATGGAGACGTTTGGCGTAGTTCGGGTCGAACGCAGCCGGCATAGGCTTGATATCCATAAGTTCGTCTGCCACCGGCTCGATGTCTTTTTCCTTAAGCACCTCGGCATGCATAGCCGACTGATATGCGTTTGCCGGATAAACATCCCATGAACCAAATACTATATCATTTAGATCCGCGATTGGAACTATGTCTTTATAATGAAGATATTTCTTGTCCGCACCCTGACCGACGCGGATTTTGTCATACTGTGTCATTGAGCCGACAGGCTTTGCAAGGCCCTTGCGCGCCATAAGCACGCCCGTCATGAATGTTGTGGATACGGCACCAAGGCCTACTACAAGCACACCAAGTTTTCCTTTAGGTGCTTCAGCTTTCTGTGTTGTCATAATTTCTTTGTATATGTTTTTTATTATTATGATCGATTCTAAAATAGGGAATCTCTTGACTGATCCGGGTTTCCTCGGGTTGCAATTTTATAGGGACATTAAAGTAAATCGTCTTTTTTGACAGGTTACCTACCGCCTTTTTCAAATCGCGGCGTAAAATTACGGGCATTTTTACATTCCACAAAGTAATTTAGCTAAAAATGCGCCCCCTAAATTCTTAAATATTCTAAACAGATAGTCATTTTGGCTAATTTATATTAATATTATAAGCGATTACAAGACTTTTATTAAAATATATTAATTAGGCAAAATGTCCAGAATTGGAAATTTACAAGCTTTTTTCCAATTCCGGACATCAAATATTTTTGCATTGACCAATCGTGTCGTCAGTGCATTTAATGGAGACTATTCCCCTTCAATAAACGCGAGTGCCTCGTCAAGGCTCGAAATGATGTTGGGATGAAGAGTTTCGTCCTCCTCCTTTGTCCATCCCTTCCCTTTGAGCCACATTGCCTGGCAACCGGCTTTTTCCGCGGGAATGATATCTTTTGAATAGCTGTCGCCAAACACGAGTACTTCTTCCGGTTTCAAGCCGAGAGCCTCAACTCCGAGTGTAAATATTTTCGGATCCGGTTTGCGCACGCCGACCACAGCACTTTCTATCACCTTGATAAAATATTTATCTATTCCGAAATCTTTCAAAACGGTCTCAACATTTCCATAGAAATTTGAAACCAACACCATCGGATATTTTTTTGAAAGCGCATCCAACACAGGCTTTGCCTTGTCTACAGATGCCCTGGCAGATGCGTAGCATATGTCGGCAATCTTTTTTGCCATCCCTTCAACCTCTTCCGGAGCAAAATGCCCCATCTCCGTGAGACGCTGAAGCTCAATCTGCATCTTCATATAAAGAAGATCGTGGAAATTATGATGAGGAAGAATATGAAGAGTGCGTGCGAGTTCTCTCTCGGCATATACATACACTTCTCTGAATTCAGCCTTGTCGGCGGCGACTCCCGCCTGTTGCCATGCTGCCCAGATCACTTCGCTCCAATGGTCGCCACCCGTGTCGAGTGTGCCTCCATAGTCGAAAATAATCCCTTTAATTTTGGAGACATCTATATTCATGATTTCTTAATTTTAGATTTCTTACAACCAATTGCCTGAAATATGAAAGATTTATCTTCGACTAACAGAAAGTTCGCCCACAAAATTCTTACATATTCTTTCATGCCGGCACATCATATATATTAAAACGCCGTTGAGCACAGTGAGTTCGAACGCAAAATAGAGCCACGGCATACGGAAGATGAGAATAGCGGCAAACAGAGCGAAACTTCTTGTGTTGAAGGAGAGAATATTTGTGTATTTCATAAGAGGTTTGCTCTTGGCACGGAAAGCGTCGCGGAAACTCTGAGGAATTTCATTCCCATATTTCTCTTTAAGAGCCTTGCGGAGTTTCTGCATCCATGGAGTCCGTTTTTCCTGTCCGACAGTATAATTGGTGTAGAATGCAAGCGTAAGTTTCTGCCAGAAATCTTTTTTCCAGGAAAGGGAATGGAAACGTTTCCATAGTTCAGAAGCAGTGTCGAGCTCGCTACCCTCTTTCCCTTTAAGGAAGTAAAGATGGAACTGCCTGTAATAATCAGCCATTGCCGCCTGTGTGGCATGGAAGAAACCGGTTACTATTGCCATCACCCAGATCACCCAGTGATGTGAGCTAAAGAATTCACTTGTAACGTTTTCACGAAGACATATAGCTACATAAATTGCTGCAAACCATAAATCGCCGCTCACGCCGTCAAGAATTCTGCCTATACGGGAATATTGCTTGGTCATTCTCGCGAGCTGACCGTCGGCACTGTCGAAAGAGTCTGCCCAGACGAGCAAAAGCACACCCAGAAGATTGATCCAAAAGTTATTATAATAAAATGCCACGCCTGCCCCGACTCCGAGGAATATCGACGCTATAGTTATGGCATTAGGAGTGATTCCGAGTTTCTTGGCAAGAAGAGCCCACGCATATCCTATCGGACGATAGAAAATAAGGTCGAAAGTCTCTTCAGTGTCCATAGATTTCAGAGAATCCTTGAATCCCGGTTTCTTGGGAGTTTCTTCCACTTGCGTCTGCTTCTGCAAATTGTCATTATTGTTAGCCATCGTCTGATTCTGCTTAACTGTAACTTCTTCTGTCATCTCTTTTTCCACTTCTTTATTGCATTAAGCACGCATTTTGCAATATATGGAGCCGCTTCCTGCCGGCAGGGAGCGAAACTTGGCCAATCATTGAAGTCGATTATGCGAATCGAGCCGTCTTTATCCACAATACAGTCGCCGCCATAAATCTTTACGTCGAGGATATCCGACGCTTCCTGACACATGGATTTAAGTTTCTCCTCATCAAAAGGAAGTCCCAGACTCTTACCGTTGATAGCCTCATGACCATATTTGCTGTGACCTTCATCAAAAGGATAGAACCAATAGAAAAACGGCTGCCCGCTCACTCCATAAAATTTAATAAGGTCGCCGACAAGATGACGATTGATCACCGCCCTTTTTATACCACGATAGAAATACTCATGAAGCACTTCCTGAGCCTCTTCAGGATGACGACAATAGCTCACGTCTTCCTTATGCATGGCATGGAAATCGCCCCTTTTTATCCAGCATGCGGAAAAGCCTGCGTTTTTGAGATCGTCAATCACATTTTCATTCGTATTGACAATGAGACTGTCTGGATAAGGTATTTTATTACCGAGAAGAATGCGCGTCATGCGTTCGCGTGTACAGTTTTCTATCCCGAACCCGGAATTGATCACAAGGCGTCCCTCATCTTCCATTGCCTGGAGTTTGGCAATCGAGGCTTGTTCCCTGCACATGTTGAGGATAATCTGTTCAGAAATTTCCATTTCCCTGAACTTGTCTTCACTGTATATGTTTACCTCACATCCGCGCTTACGCAGATGCTCGGCGGCGGCATTAAAAATTGCCGCATCGTTTCCTATATGGTTGGGAGAATAGGCGCCTGCCCTCATGACTCCCGCTATTTTTATGTCTGCCATTGGTCAGTTATTTTTAGCCCTCAGAAACGCTTCAGCCGAAGCGATATCGGAGGCATGGTCCACATCCACGATCTTATTCATGTCGTAGGCTTTAAGATTCAATCCTGCCGCTACAAGCGCACGCTGATAATTACGCATCCTTCCGACGCCCTCGTCAAGACATTTTTTCAGCACCGGGATAGAGCTTCCTGAAAGTCCGTAAATACCTCCGCTCACATATTTCACACCCTCTTCCGGTTTGTCAAGGAAACCGGTGATACGGTTATCCCGGTCTGTAGCCACGTAAAGAGGCTTCTCATCATCGATAAATCCGGTCACAGCCATCATTCCGTCTACATCCGAAGGGGCTTGAGAGTATGCATTGATATATTGTGCAAAATCCTCTTCACGGAAGATTGTGTCTACCGTGGTGATTACAAATCTCCCTTTACCTTCCATCAGACTTGAAAGTTCATAAAAGCTGTGCATCGACGTCGGCGTTGTCTTGACCACGAGATTAAGAGGACATGGAAGTCGGGATGCAAGGCTGAGCAAAAAATCCGCCACTTCAGTCATCTCTTCGTTGACTATCACACTTACCGATTCGGCTCCACATCTCACAAATATGTCGATCAGGCGTCCGATCATAGGTTTGCCGTCAATCCTCACAAGTGGTTTCGGGAAGCCCACACCCTCCTGCACAAGACGTGAGCCTTGCCCGGCTGCTATAATTCCGAAGTTCATTATTCTGCTGTTTGTTCGTTTAGATTATCCTCTTCCTCCTGAGGTTTGCCACCTTTTTCTTTTCTTGGCTGTCGTTCCCCTCTTTCCGGTTTTTCGGTGACATATTTTTTCAACGGATTTGAAGATGCCTCTTCAAATATGTTGCGCCGCCGGAAAATATCCAATGCTGCATATATCGCCTCTCTCATTGACGTGGCGTCTGCCTGATCTTTCCAGGCTATACCGAAAGCGGTGCCGTGGTCGGGGGAAGTGCGCACAAACGGTAGTCCGGCAGTGAAATTCACTCCCCGCTCTCCCGCAAGCGTCTTGAAGGGAGCGAGCCCCTGGTCATGATACATCGCCACTATGCCGTCAAATTTCCTGTAGTCACCCATACCAAAGAAACCGTCTGCCGCAAAGGGGCCGAAAGACAAAATCCCTTTTTCCCTGCATGCCGAGATCACCGGCTCGATAATGTCTTTCTCCTCCGTGCCTATCACACCGCCGTCGCCGGCATGTGGATTAAGCGACAACACTGCGATGCGAGGACGCGGAATTCCAAAATCCCTTCGCAAGGAATCATCAAGCGAAACGATAGCCGCCTCCACACTTTCTTTTGTAACCCCTTGAGCTACTTTAGAGATAGGAAGATGGGTGCTCACCAGAGCCACCCTGACATTGTCGTCAAAAAGAATCATCCTTGCCTTTGCTCCATGCCCTATTTTGGCTTCGAGATATTCTGTATGTCCGGGAAAATCGAATGCTTCACCATGGACAGCCTCTTTTGATATAGGGGCGGTCACAAGCACATCGACAGTTCCTTCCTCGAGTGCCGCTGTTGCCGCTTCAAGTGCCGCCACGGCAGCCTTACCGGAATCTTCAGTCGGTTCACCGGGAACCACCTCCGGAGCCGTGCCCCCCACTTCAACCACACTTATCCTGCCATCTTGTGCCTGACCTGCGGAACCGGATTTATACAGCCGTTGGTCTTCAAGTCCGAACTGGCGCCTTGCCTTCTCGGCAATAGAGTGATAGCCGAAAATCACAGGCGTACATAATTCAAGCATTTTTTCATCGGCGAGTGCCTTAAGTATAACCTCATAGCCTACACCGTTTATATCGCCGTGGGTGATACCCACTCTTATTGGTCGTGCCATTTACTTTTTTTTGGTTTGGTTCCTCAAAATTACGAAAAAAATTCCACTTTTCGACATTCAGGATGCCTTCAGAAAGCAATCACCGCTTCTTTCCTGCAAGCATTCCACACGCAGCCATGATATCTTCTCCTCTTGAGGTCCGGATTGTAGCGGTAATTCCCTTGGAATTAAGATAATTGCGAAACATAAGCATTCTTTCGTCACTGCTCGGATGAAGTTCCACTCCGGGAATCACATGAAATCTGATCAGATTGACCCGGCAATCAAGCCCACGTGCAAGTTTGATCAGAAGATCGGCATGTGCGATATCGTCGTTCACCCCTCTCCACATAATGTATTCAAGCGACAAACGTCTCTGATGGCTGAAATCATAACCTGAAAGAAGTTTCATGACGTTGGCGATAGGGAAAGCCTTTTGGGCAGGCATTAGCTGCTCCCTTTCAACAGGATCGGCAGTATGGACACTGACTGCCACATGCACCTGGGTCTTGTCGAGCAAATCCTTAAGCTGCGGCATTTTTCCCACTGTTGAAACCGTAATTCTCTTCGGGCTCCATGCCATGCCCCAGGGGGCTGTCATTATTTCAATTACGGGAAGAAGTGCATCAAGATTGTCAAGAGGCTCACCCATGCCCATAAACACTACATTTGTCAATTCAGTGGCAGAGGTCTCCCCTTTTTTTGGCACAGGGGGTATGCTCAATATCTGGTTCATGATCTGGGCAGAGGTAAGATTTGCCCTGAAACCGAGTCTACCGGTGGCGCAAAAATAACAATTCATCTTGCAGCCCGATTGTGAAGATACGCATAGTGTCGCCCTGTCACGGTCAGGGATGTAGACACTCTCTATGGTCTTCCCGCCACCGACGTTGAAAAGATATTTTACCGTCCCGTCTGATGATTTCTGACGTGACTCCGGATCTTCCCTCCCTATCACATAGTTCTCGGAAAGCCATTGCTGGTTTTTCTTCGAGATGTTTGCCATCTCGTCAAAACGGGTCACCTTCTTTTTATATAGCCATTCGGCAAGCTGTTTTCCCACAAATTTAGGCATTCCTCCCGACAGCACCACTTTGGTGAGCTGATCGAGAGTCATTCCTATAAGAGCGGGAAGGCTATTGTTTTGTTCCATATCCTTATATTTAAGAAGGGTCATCCCCGGAAAACGGTGACGACCCTTCGTATTGTTATCTTTATCCGAGGGCAGCCGGAATTTATTCTCCCGCCTCGAACTTATAAATATTATTCTTATACTGCCTGTTGCCTTTCAGCATTTCTCCCATGTTGGGGTTGACAAGCTGGAAATATTGCTGCTCATACTGAGCCTCACTATAGGGGAAATCTTCTTTCCCGTTGCTCTTCACCTGATAAGCATACACGCCGTTGTCACCCTTTACGAGGACTACCTTACCCGGCTTGCTGCCGGCAATCTGCCCCATCACTGAAGCATCGCGCACCTGCATGTTTCTGCCGAAACGGAAAGTAGGCACGTTCTGTTCTTCCACACCCATTGCTGCGGCTGCAGATTCAATTGTGCCAGCCTTGGGCTGATATTGTTTGATGAGTTCGTCGCCTGCCTTTGACCTGCGTGCCTTATCGGTGGCATAAGCATTGACATCCTGATTTGCCAATGGAACAAAATCTTCGTATTCGTTAACCACCGCTGCGGCATAGAGAGCCGGAGTGAGCGCGTCTTTAGATTCATAGATATGGCTGACTTCGCCGGGCTTACCGTCGATCATCACCCAACGCACCACCTGACGGCTGTCAGGATAATAGCTCTGCATTCCTGCCATACGGGGCACTGCCACTGAAGAAGCGGATACACTGAGATCCTGAACCGAATAACCTGCCTTGGCTGCATTTTCAGCAAATGCCTTGGCTGTTGTGTTGCCTTCGAGGAATTTCTCGAGTTTCATGCGCTCGTCGTTGATTGTCTTTGTGCTGGGCTTGAGATCGTAGTTCACTTCATCATATGAGTAAACCTCCACAGGTGCGTTTCTCTTAGTCACTTTTGCGAGCACTGCACCCTGTGGTGAAGTCATAAGAGAAATATATTTGTCGCCGGCTCTAAGAAGAGAATCAAGCTGACCTGACTCAAGAGCGCCGGTTTTACCCTGTGCATTAAACAATGGAATCCACTGCTCTTTCTGAGCCATTACGCTGTCAACTCCAAATTTGCTTGAAACTGAATCGACTGCAAGACCCGAATTAAGACTTGCAAGCACTTTTCCCGGAAGAGTTGCGCCAACCACCTGCACGAGGTTCAACTGGATTGAATCGACCACCTGGCTACGGCGTCCCATCTTGACAATACTGAAGCCCTTGATGTTTTCAGAAATGAGCTTAACTGAATCTGCAGATGCAGAAAGAACGTAATCTTTCACCGGACCAGCGATAAGATCTTTTGCACGAAGTTCCTTGTGGGTAACCACGATACCTTCACGTTTAAGTTCCTTGCTGATCTGACCTGCTGAATCGCGGAGCTCTGCCACCGTCTTTTCTGCAAGCTTGCGTGCCGCCTCACGGTCAGCTGCGGAGGGGGAGATGTTGACTGCTACGAAAGCGATGTCTTTTGTCATCTCATCAACCTTGAAGCGGTTTTTATCCTTGTCATATTCAGCCTTTACAGCTGCCTCGTCTACTGCATATTTCGCAGGGTCGAGCTGACCGTAGAGATGAAACGCTATATCCACATTGCTGGTTACGACATAATCGTTATAAAGAGCCTTCTTGTCAAGATCGTTGGCTTTAACAAGACCATAGAGAAGTTTCTGATAGGTCTGGCGTTTAACCAACTGCTGAGTCTCCTGCTCCATGGCGATCCACAATCTCTGGAACGGTGCCATCTGGGCGTCGGTGAGACCGTTGCGTTTAGGATTAAAAATAATCTCGTATGCCTGCTGGGGAGTAGAGACGCTTAATCCGGAAGCATTAAGCTGCTGTATGATGGTTTGAAGCGTAGGATTGACAGGATTGTCAAGCACGTAGAAACGAAGTTGTTCAGGAGATGTCTGGATCCCGGAGTTTGCCACAGCCTCATCAAGAAGTTTCTCGCCGATCAGCTCGTCAAGAGCCATCTGTGAAATCATCTGGTTGTCGAAATTGGCGAATTGCGCCGGGTTCTGACGGCGAGCCTGCTCAAAACGGTTGTTGAGCTCCTCGCGCTTACGGATATATTCCGTGTAATCAATTTTTTCTCCGCCGATCTTTGCCACCGTTGTGTGGTCGCCGAAGAGATTACGGCTGTTGGTGATTGCATCACCGATAATGAAGGCAAGGAGTGCGACACCGATCACGATGAGCAGCAGCACGGACTTGCTTCT
Organism: uncultured Muribaculaceae bacterium; assembly: GCA_910583795.1. GTDB lineage: Bacteria > Bacteroidota > Bacteroidia > Bacteroidales > Muribaculaceae > Lepagella. Next base: position 39,333 of record CAJTZQ010000010.1, on the reverse strand, counting down.
GATTTTCTCTAATGTTGCCATTCTATGGTATAGCTGATGTTTGTGTTTGATTAATTCTTATGGAATATGCCCGAATCCGACGTCTCTTTTGCCGAGACACGTCTGATCAGGGATTTTGAGCACGCAAAGATAACACTTTTGGCTCAAATCCCCAATTTTAATACACATTTATTAATTATTTTTCAGACAATCTACTCCTGACACTCCCAAAAATACCGGTTTCAGACAATTCCGAAAGCCTCTTTGATCTCATCAACACGGTCCACCTTCTCCCATGTGAAAAGTTCCACCTCTTTCTCCACCGGAGCCCCGTCGTAACGTGACCGGAACGTTTTCTTCACCATTTTCGGCTCCCTACCCATGTGTCCGTATGCCGCGGTTTCGCGATAAATAGGGTTGCGGAGCTTCAACATTTCCTCAATCGCTCCCGGACGAAGGTCAAACATGTCGTTGATCTTCTCAGCTATACGTTCATCTGAAATGCCGGCATGGGCTGTTCCATAAGTATTGACGAAAATATTCACCGGTGCGGCTACCCCGATTGCATAGCTAACCTGCACGAGCATCTCTTTTGCGACCCCTGCGGCAACCATATTTTTGGCTATGTAGCGGCATGCGTAAGCCGCCGAACGGTCTACCTTGGAAGGGTCTTTGCCGGAAAAGGCACCCCCTCCGTGTGCTCCCCTGCCGCCGTATGTGTCCACAATGATCTTTCTACCTGTCAAGCCGGTGTCGGCATGAGGTCCGCCAAGCACGAATTTCCCTGTAGGATTGACATGAAGGATAAGTTTGTCATCAAACAGATTACGCAAATTTTCAGGCAATTTGTCGAGCACACGCGGAAGGAGCACCTTTTCCACATCTTCCCTGATTCTCGCAAGCATCTCCTCGTCGGCACGCACCTGTGCCTGCGCCGAATCATCGAGAGGAAGGATAAACTCATCGTGGGAAGTGGATATCACTATAGTGTGGACTCTTACCGGATTACGGTTGTCGTCATATTCCACCGTGACCTGGCTTTTGGCATCGGGACGTAAATATGTTTTCAGTTTTCCTTTGCGATAGTAACTCATTTCCTGTCCGTTTCTGCGGATGTCGGCAAGTTCACGGAGAATAAGGTGGGAAAGGTCGAGGGTCAAAGGCATATAGTTGGAGGTCTCGTCTACAGCATATCCGAACATCATCCCCTGGTCGCCGGCACCTTGCGACATCCGGTCGCCTCGGCTTACGCCACGGTTTATGTCACAGCTTTGCTCATGAATTGCAGAGAGAATTCCGAGCGAGTCCCCGTCAAAACGGTAAGCGCCACGGTTATATCCGATTTCCTTTATAAGGTCGCGCACACTTGAATGGATGTCGACGTAAGCACTGCTGCTCACCTCGCCAGCAACCACCACCTGCCCTGTGGTGCAGAGCGTTTCGATCGCCACATGGCTCTCGGGGTCGCGGGCAAGAAACTCGTCAAGGAGAGTGTCGCTTATCTGATCCGCCACCTTGTCAGGATGGCCTTCCGAAACAGATTCTGATGTAAATAAATAGCTCATATTGTTATGTATTTTAGTTTTCCAAGATTTTGTCGTTGGTCTTTGGTTGTTGGTCTTTGGCCGCAAAAGCTCCGCTTTTGAACGCGACAGCTCCGCGATTGCGAAACAAGACTCTCTTCCTAATTCAAAATCCAAAAAATTAGAATCCAAAATCCAAAAATTAGAATTCAAAATTCAAAATCCCAAGAATTAGAATTCAAAATTCCAAAAATCCAAAGAATTAGAATTCAAAATTCCAAAATTAAAAATTCAAAATTAAAAAAAGAGCCTCCGGAGTGGACAATGCCCGCTTCCAAATGCTCTGCTTTCTCTTCCGCATGCCCGTAGGCTCGCAGTAAGAGGGATAACCTCAATGTGCAGTTTTAGCATTTTTTCAAGTGGTTGCAAGCAGCCAAATTTTTCCACTTTATAAAAAAATCCGCTGACTGAATGCCTGCGGACTTTGTCGGGGTGAGGCGACTCGAACGCCCGACCTCTACGTCCCGAACGTAGCGCGCTAACCAACTGTGCTACACCCCGATTGCCTAAGCGACTGCAAAGTTAGCCATTTTTTTTGAAACAGCCAAATATTTTTAAGTAATTTTACCAAAGATTGCGTTTCGGCATCTTGTCTTCATATCTGCTGCGCAACCGCTCCACAAGTCTTTCGAGATCTTTCGAAAAATGATGACCCGTCCATACCCCGCTGTTTGTCAGTATCACCCAGCAGTCTCCTTCGGGGAATCTTTCTATCAATGCATGTGTGGAACTGAGTGTACCTGTCCGGGTCCACTTACCGTTGGGACTCACTTCGCTCCATCCGCGGCTCATGTTGTCTTTTTCATCATAAGCGGTCAGTGCGTTTATACTTTCCGGACTTAAAATATTTTCCACACCCGGTTCTCCGTCTATAGCCGCCACAAGCCGCGCAAGGTCGGAGGCTGACGCCAACCATCCCCCTGCACCGAGCAATCCGTTGACATTGCTGCCCCCGTATACGCGTTCAACCATCCTTCCGCTGCCATTGAATTCCTCCACCAATTCATTGTCCGGCGGATAATAACGCACCTCCTTGTCGTGACGTTCCGCATAATAGTTTGTCGCAGGGCGGAACTGGTATGCTCCTGCCGGTTCGAGCACCTCTTCCCTCACAAAATCCCAGTAACTTTTCCCTGTCACCTTTTCAATCACAAGCGACAGAAGCATATATCCGAAATTGCTGTACCGACGTCCCGCTCCCGGAGTGAATCCGAGACGTCTACCCAAAACAATCCTGGTCAACTCTTCGTTGGTGGGGGGAGTCGTGAGTTTCTTCACAGCCATTATGTCTTTTGTATTAAACATAGGGTCGCCGGCTCCCAACGTAAATCCCCCTTTGTGTCTCAGCAGATGATCTATCGTGATGTCTTTCATCCTCGGGTCGCGCATGGCATTGGTGTAGGAAGTATCATTAAGTATACCTTCTTCTCCAAACACTTTCGAGTCGAGACTGAGCTTACCCTCTTCACACAGTTTCATAATCCCTACCGCCGTAACAAGTTTGGATGCGGACGCCATTCTCATTATAGAAGAGGTCTCCATCTGTACCCCTGCCTGACGGTCTGCCCAACCGTATCCCTTGGCATACAGCAGTGAGTCATGGCGTGTCACGGCAAGAGAAATCCCTTTTATCTCCCATTTCTGCATGAATCTCTCAATCTCTTTGTCCATTGGTTCAAGACCGGGAATCTGCGACATACTGTTGGAAAGCGTATCACTCCAATATGCAGATTTCCTGTTGTCTTCTCCCCTACCCTCTGTGCTGCATGAATGTAGACGCAACACGTAAACAAGATGAATTATGATGAAAACAGCCAATGAAAAACCCACCAGCCTTACAGTCCCTTTTCTGATATCTGATCTCTTCATATCGTTTCCGACATCCTTGATGCATTGACAAATCACGCATCATTTCTGAAATTCCACCACAAAGTTAATCATTATTCTTGTAACATCAACCTTGCATTGCACTTCATTCACAGAAGTCATCACCCTTATTTTGCATATTCCATTTTTTAGTTAATTTTGCATTATTATAGAAGGGCTATAGGATACGGTATATTCGCCGCAGCAGAGAATTTCCTTTTGACATCTATAATCTTCTGAATAACACCCAAATATCCAATAAAATGTCTCCCCGTCAATCCATATTCTCCCCAATACATCTAAGTTCCCTTATGATGGGAATCGGGTGCGTGCTTATGGGCACCGCATGCGCCGCAATTCATGGCAATACAGAGGTTTTGCCTGCAACTCTATGCATGATATTCGTAGTCTTCATGCAAATGGCTGCCAATTTTTACTACAGATATTATGATATAGCTAACTCTTGCGGTAATGCCATCGACTCCCGAATTGCAAGCCATTCCACCAAAGAGCCACGGGGAATCCTTAAGGAATGTAGTTTTGCATGCCTGCTTCTGGCTGCCATGTGCGGACTTTCAATTGCAACGATGGGTGGTATTTGGGCACTGATAGTCGGATTCTTCATAGTGTTGATCGTATGGCTCACCGTCGGAGGTTCGATGCCACTTCTTCGTACTCCATATGGCATCGTATGTCCTTTCATACTCTTCGGTCCTATCTGCGTGATCACCACATCCCTCATCCAATCGATGCACGAAGCGACCGAACCGCTCAACTGGTTTGACATAACCCCCTCGCTCTATATGTCAATAGTTATGGGATTGATGTGCGTCAACGCTACAATGCTCTACAGCTACTCCAATTTCTATTCCGACAGAAGAAATTCAAAAGAAACATTTGTGGCTGCCGTCGGCAGGAAGCCGACCCGGATAATATTCATGATCAACAGCATCATCTACACTGTTGTGACCATATTCATGTGCCTGCAGCTCCATCTCCCGCTCAACGGGCTCGACATGCTCCCATCCACGTTATGTTTCATTATCGACATCTATATATGGTGGCAGATGAAAACGCGTCCACGCTATCAGCTGAAATCTCTTGTCGACGTCGGAAACTTCAACGTCCTCCTCATGGGTCTCCTCTCCTTCCTAATTTTCGAACTCACAGGCACCCCCGACGACAGCACACTCACCTTCTTCGGAATCTAATCAAACACTTTTACCCCCTATAGGCAATCTATCGGGAATAGTCCTCTTTCTTTGAATCCAATATGGATACAGAATCCGGTCACCAGCGATAGCACCTGGGACAATCAAAAAGCTTACTCTTCGAGACTAACCCTGCAGCCAAATGCTTCAACGCTATTAAGAACCGGGCTTCCCCTGCTCTATTCAATCGCCATGCCTTAAGGAGAATCCTTATAACTCCGCTCAACGGATACATTATTCCTATTATGGCGCCCTGACCCCTTAATATCCCGGGAGTTGATTTATATCCGGTTGACAATGCAGGATGGGAGCAAAGATTTTTATTAACGAATCGGCAATTCAATCCCCGCTTGATAGCTGAAATAACAAACATTTCATCTTCTCCGCTTTGAAAAAATTCCGCGCCTAATCCCAACTGCGGATGACAACGCAAATCCCCGGTCATTTTCCTGCGAAATGCAACCTCCACCATCGATACCCAATAACCTTTAGGCAATGGAATCCCAAGATTGCATCCAGAGACCGGATATGACTTGATATTTGGGAAATCCACTCTAAACACAGCAAGATCCAAATCGGGCATCCCCTTAAATGTATCCCTTACATTATCTATTCCTTTCCTTGAATAAACGAGATCATCATCCGACATTATAACCACATCTCCACGACAATGATCTATTGCATTGTTTCGGTTGCGCGACACCCCCTTCAAATCAAACCGATACACCTCCACATCGCCATCATCACCCCCACATTCCCGGCTTAACCTACACCTGATACCTTCCGGCAAAGCCCTGCCGGCATGCTCCTGCCACGACACTACATAACGCACCCCTTCAATCGGCGGGAGAAGCATCCTCTCCACCATATAGATCCTGTCTTTCCAAGTGGCTATCGCTATATCTATCGTCAACATAATGTCATGCCATATTCTTAAATTTCAGATAAGCTGATATTTCAAATGAATGTTCCTGTAAGAACTATCTTATTCAGAATTCACATGCTCGTCCAAATGACTTCGGTCCCTATAACTTTTATTACCCTTTTTCTTACCGTTTCTGCCCCTTTTACCTTCCTTTTTGCTTTTATCTTTAATCGATAATGAATCCCCTCTATAACCATTCCCACTTGAACTGCCGTCAAGAAGTATCTGCACTTCCTCAGGCGTGACAGTAGTCTCCGGACGTCCGCAACGTGAGAGCCAAAGACCTGCTCCGGTTATAAGCAAAGCGAGAGCCGCGACAGCTATTATGCCGCGTCTCTCGGATGCCGTGATAGGATTTTTCGCCATAATCAGAACGGATAGCCTATTGCAAGATGGAAAGCAAACGCTTTCTTAAACGGAATATTAAAATAACCTCCCGGTTCGTATGGCACATGCAAGCCGTAGCCCAAATCTCCACGGATCACCATCATGCCGATGTCTACACGAAGACCCACTCCTGTGCCGAGCGCGATGTCGCGCAAAAACGATTTCGCTTTCAACTGACCTCCCGGACGTAACGGATCATTTTTTAGCAACCAGATGTTGCCGGCATCAACAAACAACGCACCATGTAGAACACTTACAATAGGGAAGCGATACTCAGAGTTCAGTTCAAGTTTAAACGTACCGGTCTGATCAAAGTATCCATCCCGTAATGACTGCGGTGCTCGATACGAACCCGGACCTATGGACCGTACAGTAAACGCACGTATAGAGTTGGCTCCTCCGATATAGAACTGCTCGGAATAAGGCACCTCGCTTGAATTTCCGTAGGCATGTTCCGCACCGATCAAGACTCTGGATACCAACCAATGATCTGTTTGTTTTATGAGCCTGCGGCTATATACAAACTGCGCCTGACCTTTCACGAACTGAGAGAAGGGTGTGCCGAAAAGCTTTTTCTCTCCTTTCACCCCACAGGCTCTCCAGATCCCATAAAACAGATTGCCAGCCTCCGTTACAGTGAATGTAAAATTAATGCCGTTGATCCTTTCACGCTCCAAAAACTTGTCAAGAGTATATGTATAAGACATCTGCGGTATGAACTGGCTCTGAAAACTCAACGCCACGGCAGGGTTCTGAGCCATGATCGAATCAAACTCATGTGTTGTCGACATCAGCTTATTATATGTCAACTTGAATGGAGTGAACTGATTGACGGAATGACGTGCCGATCTCCATTCGTAGGTGATACCGGTGTTAAATTCCGCAAGTTTGAAGAAATGCGGACGGTTGAGGACACTTCCCCCTATATTGATGGTGGTCCAGTTCAACTCTCTGTTAGTGCGCTTTATGAAATTCGGGGCAAGCATTCTCGGGAATGCAAGCGACGCATTAAGTCCGAACTCATAACTGTTGAACACGCTTCCCCTGTTTTTACCGGTCTGCCACTCGTAAGCAGCCGTGAGTTGCAATCCCAAGCGTTCTCCCCCGCCAAACAAATTATTGTGGGAAAGACCGAGTATGAGACCGGGACCAAGATAGCTATTGGATTTTGACGTTGCGTTCACTTCTATTGAAGCCTCAATAGGCTGATCAAACTGACAGACAGTATATACGTCAAGAACAGTATTACCAGGTGTGGTGTCGACCGGCACAGGTTGGATCTGGATATTTCCAAAAATTCCCAGCCTTGACAATCGGGTCTGCGTGCGGTCCATGTCCCTTACTGAAAACAGCTTACCTTTCCTAAACGTGATGCACGAGGGGATCAGGTTCTTACGGAGACGTGCCGGGCGCATCACTATAACCTCACCCCTATTGGTGTGCATTGTGTCGGGTGTGCCCGGATATGTCTGGCTGTTTCTTAAGACAGTGGTATAAATATTCCCGGTGCGATATGGCAAACGCGCCATTTTAGGCATATTCGCGGCAAGCGACAGTTTCAAGGCTATACTACCGGGAGTGATAAGCGAGTCGGCAAGAAACTCAATATACTCCGGACGGAAGAAGTAATATCCCCGGTTTCTCATCGCATTGGCTATCCTTATCCTTTCCGATGCAAGGGAGTCTACACTGAAAATTTCACCTTTTTGCATGTATGGACTCTTTCTTGCAACCGAGTCTATAAAATTGCAAAGAGGCTCCGGTTTTGAAAGATATAGGATAGAATCTATCCTGTATGGATTGGAGAAGTCTATCTTATAATCCACACTCGCTTTCTTCTTGTTGCGCTTACTGTAATCTATGTCATAGGTGGCTGTAGAACCGAAATAGCCGTTATTATCAAGAATCTGTTCCATCAGTTTCACCCTCATTTCCGGCTTAACCTCACTTATGAGCACAGGCTGCTTTACAAGCTTATTATACATCCAACCTCTTATACCCCCCGCGCTGTCATTCCAATTATTATATACCCACAGACCCAAAGGTATCTTGATAAACGGAGCTATAACATAGTCATTGGCATCACAATTGACAGCTTTCCTTAGATTTTCCATAAGACCCACCGGAAGCTTTTCATTATTGGCGGAATCCATCGGAGCCACATCAAATTCGCCGACACCCGTATAGCGGACCTCCCCCGCGCCGAGACGACGGGTGGTGCTACAGGAAACGACCATAGTCCCTATAAGAATGACTGCTGAAATTCGCAGTATCTTATCTAACACTTTATTTCTCATAATCTTCTTCCGGTTTTAATGCAATGGAATCTGATTTGACAATCTCTTCTTTCCGACCTACAACCTTTTTATCATCGCTTACCGAATCAGGCAACTCTTTACCATCCTTTTCAGTTGTTTCCATAATTTCTGTCGGTTTCACAGCAATGGAATCGGATGCTTCCGGTTTCTGTTCATCCTCCGACGGCGGTGCATCAGGAATTGGGATGCCTTTCCAAGTCTTGAGATTAAATAGGTTTTTCAAATTTGCAAGACGACGCTTCATCACAAAACCGACACCGGTCTCAGTTATCTCTCCTTCAAGAATACTTTCATAGCCGGTGTGACGGAACAATCTGACATACATGGTCACATTGCTCGTCTGCTTCAGAATATACTCAAAGGAGATGTCGCTTATGAGATTCTCAGAGAAGTTTTCATCTGCTGAAGCATCCGTGCTATAGTTGCCACCCACGGAGATTTTGAATCGGTTGTCGAACAATGATTTCGACATAGTGTAGCTATAACTCATAGCGCTTCCTGTCTCCCCATTGACGGTCTTGTTGTATTGGTCAACACCGAAACTGAGATCTACACCCTTCACATTGTTGGCGAGCCAGCTGTTAAGCTGGGAAGTCAACAATCCGTAGAGCTGACCCTGCAGCAGGTCGCTGCTCGCGGTTTTCACACCTTCTCCCGAATACTGCCCGGTGAGAAGCAAATTGATAGCCGCCATACTTCTTTGATCGGCGCTCATTGACAACAATTGATTCTGTATCGACATGTCGTCTTCTGTTGAAAGATCGAACTCTACCTTGGGAGCGGACAACGTATTTGTGACCCCAAGCTTGACAAGGAAATTGACAATCCGTGAATTGCCGTTTTGCAAAAGATTTGCCTTAACATCATCTGTAGCCGAGATATTCAGTGTCGGATTCATAATATCGCCACTCCAGAGCACACTGCTGTTGGGATTAAATACAAATTTTTTCTCTCCAACCATAGGCACACTATATCTGACATAACCGTTTCCTAACAGAAGCTGACCGTTTAATCTCATATCTCCCATAAAGTTCTGGAAATAATTCAATGTGCCGGAGGGAGATAATTCCACTTTCCCATTTCCGGTGGTAGCGGTACCGGGAATTTCGACCTGTACCTGTGCCCCGGGCTGAATAGTCAATCCGGCAACAATTCTCATCGACATCGAAGGAGCCACTGAATCGGCTGTCGCGACATTGATAGTGTCGTTGAAATTCACAAACTTGACAACGCCACTGGCATCTTGCTGAGAGAGTTGTGCAGTAGTCTGTGGCACAGAATATGTCACATTCGTATTGGAAAGCACATTTACATCTGCATTTAGATTCAAATGATCCAATGGTCCCGTAGCAGATGCTTTCATATCCATGAAAAGTTTACCATAGATATCGCTCCTTGCCCTCTTATCGTTGTTGATAAGCTGGAAATTCTCTGCATTCATCTTCAAGTCAAACAGAATTGAAGAGAGTTTGCTCGCATCGACACCTCCGTTGATAACCAAAGGATTCTTGTTTGCTCCCCAAATGTCGAAATTGTTAAGCCTAAGCACATTGTCGGCAACCACAATTGAGTCATTACCAAATGTCAGAGCTGAACCGATCATCGGGACAAAGACACCCACAGAATCGCAGGCAATGCTTCCGTTAAGAACCGGCGCAGTGAAAGATCCAGACATATCGAGAGCTCCGTTAAGATATCCTGAGAGTCTCGCCACATCATTTCCAAGGAACGGATTGGCGACATAAAGAGGAAAACGGGTGAGTTCAACACCCATCTTTTTCGGTATCAAGGCACCTAAAGAATCCGGCACCAGCATCATTTTCCCCACCATCGCCTCATGCTTGTCTATATTGAGAGTAAGAAGCGCCCCTGTGGAGCCGTCATTATTTCTGCCTGCCTTCACACCAAGATCGAAATCGCCAACCCTCAGTTTGTCGTAAGTGAAATCGTAAACTCCCAACGAGCCTCCCCCATAAAGCCAATCATTGGTGTAACCCACAGTCAGATCTGCATCGACAGATGCAGTGACCGGGGGAGCGAACACCGACAACCTCAAGAAATCTTGAATCTTTATGTTGTTAAGCACAAGATGCACCTCATCGTTATTGTTCTTACCTAACTGGGTTTGCATGAGTATGCTACTCTCCTTACTGCTTGCCATAAGATTTGCATTAATATGACGATTAAGCAGGTTGAAATCTATATGGTTGTCGCTATTAAACTTCCAGGGTAAATATGCGATCACCGCCTTAAGTGGGGTAAAGTGGACTGACACCACAGAATCAGTGACAGCACCCGTCATACCGAGCCTGTAACCGGTCTCACCCTGCTGATTTTTCTGGGTCACAGAAAGCAAAACACGATTTGAGCCTAAATATCCGTTGAGATTTACATCGGCAAATTCCGCTAAAGAACTATTGTTGATTCTGTTGCCCATGTGAGCATAATAATCGAGAAGCTTATCTCGCTGACGGAATTTTAATGTTAGAGTATCAGCCTTCATACTCCCGTTCGAGGCATTAAGCAATCCTATCTTACCCCAAATCAGGGAGTCGTTTGCAAAATTCATATACACAGTGTCAACACTCATGCCGACAGTATGAAGATACTGACCCAAAAGTCCTCTTCCGGAAGCATTAACGTCAAGATTAAACGAAGGAAGAGCATGTTGTAACCCCTCCACATCAAGATTACGCCGCGCAATCTGCTTCGACACAGAGTCTGCGGTCTCGGTAAAGGTTTTCATGAGTTCCTGTAGCCCGGAAGCACTCGTAAACTCAAGGCTGGTCCTATCCGCATCAAGACGGGCTGCAACTTTGTCGCCGGTAGCTTTGAATGAAGCTGTCAGTGCATCAGGTATATAAAAATATTGATTTCCCACTGTCCATTCCATGCCGTCAAGACGGATATCTGCATTATAAAGCCATTTTTCAGGGCTTGCAGATCCTTTTATATAGATGTCACCTTTACCTTTGTTGGCGTCCCTGCTTATCCCCAATGCCTGGAGATCTAAGTTTTTGAGATTTCCTGTCACATCAAAAGTATATAAATCGGGAGCCAGAGTCCCGTTTCCGTCAAGCCGGAACTGCATACCGGGATTTTCAGAAACTGCCGACAAAGTGTAGTTTCCATCGCGGAGTGTGATGTCAGCTACTATATCTCGGAGAGTCTCCTTATTATAAACCAACGACTTAACATCCAGCTTTACGTCTGTAGTCGCATGAGAAAGAGTCGGGTTGAATCCGGCTCCGTTTGCCTGGATAGTGCCGGTGACTTTCCCGATACCCATATCCGGGGCGAAATGAGCCACATTTACGTCTCGCACCTGCAGATCGGCATTGTAATTTTCCGATGTCAGGCTCACTTTTCCTTTTGCTGCAAGATCTCCTGCCGACGTGAGTAGGCTGAACCTTGCACTATAAGTCTGATTGTCGGCTATGGCATCTCCTTTTAGCTTAAGAGACGGCATTTTAAAGCCAATATCCCCGAGCATATTGTCTATTACTCCCGGATTAGTCACGCTCCCTTCAAATTTAACATTGGCTTTCAATTTCTTATAGTCAAGTGCATTTTCTGCGTTTCCGTCTGCATTCAAAGATAGCACTCCTGGTATTGCGATGTCCAGCTTGGGGATAGCCACCTTCGCCAGAGTTCCGCTCGCATTAAAATCAAAATTCAACGGGCTTCTGGCTGGGATCTTCGAAGTGTATGCTTGCAGATCCGGCATAAAGGCTTCCACATCAGGCATTCCGATACTACCATTCGCCTTAGCGTTGAGAGATGCGGACGGTTTCAATTCCATCAAGGCAAATGGTATGCCTGCAGTCGCCGACAGCGTCGAATATAGAGTCTTTACAGTCATATCCTTAAGGGCAAGTCCGGTTGAATCGACAGAAACAATGCCTGAGCCCTCCATAATGCGGAGCCCGCTACGCTCTTTGGCTTCAATTTTTGTAATAGGCAATTCTACTGTCGATGCCGCATTATAGAAATGACTAAGAATGATATTTACGTCATTCACTTCAATATACGACGGATCAAACCCCGGGAGAGGTTTGGCTCCTTTCACTGCATATAGAGCGGAGAAACGACTGAGCTCCACGGAATCCCCTTTTATTATCATTGGTGCGGAAGCTACGACCTGTGTCGTATCCGCCACAGGAGCCGGATGTTCCGAAATATATTCCGGAGTCGGGGTCAGATAGGTGACCGCTCCGTCTGAAGTGCCCAGATATGAAGCGGTGACCATATTCTTGCGAAGATCCACCACACCTTTACGGACTATAAGATTTCCTGCATTCAGCATAAGGGTGTCGATTGTAGGGAGCATCGACATCTGAAATGCAAAATTGTCAAGTTTCAATTCATTAGCCTTTATCAAGAAAGGAGTTGTAGTGGAATCTGTCGGAGTAGGCTTTTGCTTCCACACATTCATATAAAGCGACAGGTTTCCATCTTTCAGATGTGCTTTGTTAAGAAGAATCTCACTCGTGGCTATATTTGCAGAACTCCGGTCATCAACCTCCAGTAATCCTGCCTTCACTTTAAGAATCATGGATGAATCAGGCGACACCATTCTGTAGTATCCATCCACCAGTTGCAGTCTGTTGATATCTACGTCCATCTTTAGCAACGGCAACAATTTCACATCTACAACCACTTCTTTTGCAAAGACCATTGTATCGCCGCTTGCCTCAAGCACAGTGACACCTGCCAACGAAACATCAACCGGCCATTTCAAACGGAATCTTTCGATATCGATCTTCATTCCTGTCGACTTATTCACCATATTGCAAGCAATATTTTTAACAAATGTCTGCACCGGCGGGATATAAAGCAAAACAGGAATCAGTAAGATCACAACAACGATCCACATCAACGTTTTTAGCGTTATGCGCAACCAGGCAGGGCGAATCAAGTGACTACGTTTCTCCTTTTCCCCTTTCTCTTGTTTTTCCTCTTCCTCGATAGAAGCTTTTCCTTGCTCATCGTTATGGACACCACCGTCTGCCATGGGGACT
>CAJTZQ010000010.1:0-26033 GCA_910583795.1 uncultured Muribaculaceae bacterium | reverse complement strand
CTTCCTCATGGTTTACATCCTCAATGGAAGCGGATTTTTTTATAGAATCGTTATCTTTTTCCGACATAGTGGAATCTGTTTGAATTTTGTGGAATGGATGTGTTGGAGGTTAATGCAGGAGCCGAATTTTTATCGTTTGCTCCAAGAGCCTTGAAAAATCTTCCAACACCAGGCACATAAAAATGAACCGACTGCATCGGCAACCATATCTGCCACTTCAAATCCTCTGCCCATGTCCATTTCAAGTTGAAGCACCTCTATCAAAATTCCGAAAAGAGACGATATCAATGCCGATGCAATAATAAATTTTCCTCCAAGTTCTTTCCAGCGATTCCTGCGCTGACGGTCAAGCATAATCATCGTTGTCAAGAAACCGAACATAATGGCATGTACCAATTTATCTGCACCGGGGAAAAGCGACGGTGCATCATCCCCCAACGGATCGGGCATGAGGGTTAGCCAAAGGATAATCAATATAGTCAACACCGTAAATAGCCATCCGGGAAATCGTGAAAGTAGGTTTCTGATTTTATCCATCTTAACTGTTCTTAAGCATTCAACTGATTTTATCCATTGTCTTTCCTATTAACATTAGGGCATGTCTAAAAGTTTTTAACAACTCTTTCTTATTTATTAACAATATGGATTTACTTACCTTGAATCATATCTCTCCATTGAGCCATGCGTTGATAATCATTCTTGAAAGGGAAGGCATTGATGGAATCGCCGGAGCTTTGTCTCTCGTAAAAAATCCTCCCGATGTAAGTTCTCCATCTGCAAAACTGACTTCTCCCGACCTATATTCGGCGGTAAACCCAACCATAAGCTGATGAGGGAAAGGCCATGACTGACTGCCGTAATATCTTATATTATCGATTTCAAGAGATGTCTCTTCCTTTACCTCTCGCGCCACACATTCCTCAAGACTTTCTCCTGTTTCCACAAAACCTGCCACAAGCGCCATAACCGGGTTCCTTAAAGTTTTGGCATGCACAAGCAAAGCCTCGTCTCCACGTTTCACAAGCACCACAATAGCCGGACTCAGGCGTGGGAAATATTCGGTTCCGCATTTTGGACACAATTTGCTTATCTCAGAATGACGCTCCAATTTTTCCCCGTCTTTACAGCAATATCTCTCTTCAGAATTCCAGTTAAGCAGCTCCATAGCTTTTGATGCCGCATAATATTCCTCATCGGGAATTGTCGTCCAAGATTCCCTTAGACCTCTTCGTTCAATATTGCCCGATGTAGCGCCGGTCACATTTTCAAGTGAAGACGCAAGGAAGTCTCCGAATTGAAATTTTTCGGAATCCGTGGCGAGGTTCACTTCATTCTCTGTTGGCAACCGATAACCGTCAGATCCTTTCACAAGAAGAAGTTCACCCTTTAGTGTCAATATCAACCTTTTCATCTCTTCTTCATTATCATTTCAATGGGGGTAAGACCTGTAACAGGATGTCTCCAACCGGGTGCGAGTTCATCCATAGGTTCAAGCACAAAAAGCCTTTCAGCCATATGTGGATGTGGCACCTGTAGTTCAGGCAAGTCTATGATCTCTTGGTCTATGGCTATGATATCGATGTCTATTTCCCGATCTGCATATCCTCCGTCGGGTGTGCGGTGGCTGCCACCGCCTATCGACCTCTCTATCTCCTGAAGTTTGTGCAGGAGATCCAAAGGGGATAGATCTGTTTCAAACGACATGCCAAGATTCAAAAAAGAATGGGTGGAATCAAACCCCCAAGGGGCTGATTCCACCACATGACTTATCTCAAAATCGCCAAACTCTTCACCGATCTTTCTCATTGCCCGGCTTAAGTTTAGCCTTCGGTCGCCCAAATTGCTACCGATGTTAACCAATACGTAAGACATTAGGGTATCTTAGAGCGATTTCTTCACTTCAACTTCTTCATAAGCCTCGATAAGGTCGCCTTCACGGATATCGTTATATCCCTGCACCGACAGACCGCAGTCATAACCGGAGACAACATCCTTGACATCGTCTTTGAATCTCTTCAAAGAACCGAGTTCTCCGGTATAGATCACGATACCGTCACGGATCACGCGCACTTTGCTTGTACGCTTAATCTTACCGTCACGCACAATAGCACCTGCAATTGTGCCCACCTTCGAAATATGATAAGTCTGAAGCACTTCTGCCGTGCCGGTGATTTCCTCCTTGATCTCTGGTGACAGAAGACCCTCCATCGCGTCTTTAACTTCTTCAATCGCCTTGTAGATGACTGAATAAAGGCGGATCTCGACTCCTTCCTTATCAGCCTCTTTACGCGCAGCTCCTGAAGGACGCACCTGGAAACCGATGATGATTGCATCTGATGCTGCAGCCAAAGTGACATCGCTTTCTGAAATCGCACCCACTCCTTTATGAAGTACGTTGACCTGTATCTCCGGTGTTGACAATTTAATGAGAGAATCTGAAAGTGCCTCCACAGAACCGTCCACGTCTCCTTTGACCACAAGATTGAGCTCATGGAAATCGTTGAGGGCGCGGCGTCTGCCGAGTTCCTCAAGTCCGGGACGCTTTTTAGTCCTAAGTCCAAGTTCTCTCTGGAGCTGCTCACGCTTGGCGGCTATTTCACGCGCCTCCTGCTCAGTTTCAAGCACATTAAATGCATCGCCGGCGGTTGGAGCACCGTTTAAGCCGAGTATGAGCACAGGTGTAGATGGTCCCGCTTCCTGAACACGCTGATTGCGTTCGTTAAACATAGCCTTGATCTTGCCGTAGTGTGTGCCGGCAAGAATAACGTCACCGACACGAAGAGTGCCGTTCTGCACCAATACGGTGGCTACATATCCACGTCCTTTGTCAAGACTGGATTCTATCACTGAACCGATTGCCAATCGGTCAGGGTTTGCCTTAAGATCGAGAAGTTCTGCCTCAAGAAGGACTTTCTCCATAAGTTCGTCAACACCGATTCCCTTTTTGGCGGAAATGTCCTGACTCTGATATTTGCCACCCCATTCCTCCACAAGGTAGTTCATATTGGCAAGCTCTTCCTTGATCTTGTCGGGATTTGCCGCCGGCTTATCTATCTTGTTTATTGCAAACACCATCGGGACGCCTGCCGCCGAGGCATGGTTGATCGCCTCTATTGTCTGAGGCATCACGTCATCGTCTGCTGCCACAATAATGATAGCAAGGTCCGTCACCTTGGCTCCACGGGCACGCATCGCTGTAAACGCTTCATGACCCGGTGTGTCAAGGAATGTGATGTGACGCCCGTCGGAAAGTTTCACGTTATACGCACCGATATGCTGTGTGATACCTCCTGCTTCGCCGGCAATCACGTTTGCCTTTCGGATATAATCAAGCAAAGATGTCTTACCATGGTCTACGTGACCCATCACAGTCACGATCGGTGGACGCGGAACGAGATCTTCCTCGCTGTCTTCCTCAGAAGTGATTGCCTCAGTGACGTCTGCGCTTACATATTCTGTGGTGAAACCAAATTCTTCAGCCACGATATTGATTGTCTCGGCATCGAGTCGCTGATTGATTGAAACCATCACACCAAGATTCATACACGTCGCTATGACATTGTTGACAGGCACCTCCATAAGGTTGGCAAGGTCGTTGGCTGTCACAAATTCGGTGAGCTGAATAACCTTGCTTTCTGCCTCTTCACGGCGCTGGTTTTCCAATTCACGGTTGTGGATCGCCTCCTTCTTTTCTTTACGCCATTTCAGACCTTTCTTTGGAGCCTTGTTGGTGAGGCGTGCAAGCGTTTCCTTCACCTGCTTCTGCACGTCTTCCGGATTGGTCTCCGGTTTTTGATGACGGTCATTCTTTCGGTTGTTGCCCTGTAGTGCGCCTTTATTGCGGTCGCCACGTTTGCGGTCGCCGCCACCCTGACCCTGCTGAGCCTGTGCGTTTCCACCTTGCGACTGCTTATCGCCGCCTTTTTTCTTATTACGGTTTTCTGAACCGAATCCAGGCTGCGACGCCGCTTTCTCTATATCGATTTTTTCCTTACCGATACGTTTGCGTTTCTTCCGGTCAGCATTCTGTGAATCTGTATTTCCACCTGCCGCTCCGTTAGCCTGACGGTTTTTATCACCGCGTCTACGGTCCTCTTTACCACGTTTTTTAGGACGTGTTGACTGATTAAGACTGGAAAGATCAATCTTTCCAAGCACTTTCAATTCAGTCTGTGCCGGAGGGGTGCTAAGCCTGAACACACTGCTTTCTGTCTGTTCTGTCTTTGTAACAGTCTCTTCCTTGGAGATTTCTTGTTTCTGTTCCGCCTCTTTCCGTTCTGGTTTTTCCTGTTTCGGGGTTTCCTTCGCAGATTGAGGTTTGACGGGCGTCTGTTGAACCGATGGCGCAGCCTTCTTTGGCTCAGTCTGTGGCTTAGCCTCCTGCACGGCTACAGGTTGTTGTGCCGGCTTTGGTTCCTGCTTTGGTTCCTGCTTTGGAGCAGCAGGCATCTCTTGACGAGGTTTTTCCTGACGTTTCTCTCCCTTTGACTGGTTTTTATCAGCCTGTTTCTGGGCTGCCGACGCATCTTGTCGGGAAGGTTTAGACTGATTGTTGCCATGACGTGAACCGCCTCGACGTTGTGCGTCAAGATCTATCTTCCCAAGCACTTTCAAACCGGGAGCCTGCGGCACAGAAGTGCCCGACGAAGCATCATAACGTTCAGCACCGCCTTTTTTAGGTCTCTGACGACCGGTTGTGAAATCATCTACTCTTTTCTTGTCGTCGATATCGCTGCTGAATTCGCTTTTAAGCATCTTCTCAGCAGATTCGTCAATTCTTGCGTTGGGATTGTTCTCCACGTCAATGCCCTGTTTCCGCAAGAATTCAACTACAGTGTTGACTCCAACGTTCAGGTCTTTTGCTACTTTACTGATTTTTATGCGCATATATTGGTGAAGGGGTTATTTCTATTTATTTATGAGGAAAGAGGCTCCGCTGATCGATCAGTCTTCAAACTCAGCCCTTATTACATCAAGCACGTGCTGGATAGTGTCGTCTTCAAGGTCTGCCTGTTCGAGTTTCTCCGGGGTTGCATTCAATACAGCTTTGGCAGTGCCGAGCCCTATGTTTTTAAGCTGTTCTATAACCCAGCCGTCGATTTCATCACGGAACTCGTCGAGGTAGATGTCTTCTTCGCCCTCTTCAATGTCGCGGTATACATCGATTGTATATCCTGTAAGCATCGTGGCGAGGCGAATGTTAAGGCCACCCTTGCCGATGGCGAGTGAAACCTCTTCAGGATGGAGGAACACCTCAGCTTTCTTCTCTTCTTCATTCAGACGTATTGAAGAGATGCTTGCCGGGCTTAAAGCTCTTTGGATAAACAACTGAGGATTGGCAGTGTAGTTGATGACGTCTATGTTCTCGTTGCGAAGCTCTCTGACAATACCGTGTATGCGGCTCCCTTTAATGCCGACACATGCCCCAACCGGATCAATACGGTCATCATAACTTTCAACAGCAATCTTGGCGCGTTCTCCGGGGATGCGGGCAACTGCACGGATAGTGATCAATCCGTCATGGATTTCGGGAACCTCCTGTTCAAACAGGCGACGAAGGAAACGGTCGTCTGTGCGAGAAATGATAACCTTGGGGTTGTTGTTCATATTATCAACTCGCTTGACGATTGCCCTGACCATATCGCCCTTATGGAATGAATCGCTCGGGATCTGTTCGTCTTTGGGCATTATAAGTTCATTCTGATCTTCATCTATGAGCAACGCCTCACGTTTCCACACCTGATGAACCTCTCCTGTGATAATCTCTCCTTCCAATTCTTTGAACTTGGAAGATATAGCCTCTTTCTGAAGATCAAGGATCTTGGATTGGAGTGTCTGGCGAAGAGTGAGAATGGCACGACGCCCGAATTTTTCAAAGAAAATCTGCTTCGAAACCTCTTCTCCTATCTCACATTCGGGGTCAATCTCACGGGCTTCAGAAAGACCGATCTCCATGTCGGGGTTGCTGACGTTTCCGTCTGACACGACCTGCAGATTCTGATAGATCTCGCAGTCTCCTTTGTCAGGGTTCATGATAACGTCGAAATTTTCATCGGAACCAAACATCTTCGCAAGCACATTGCGGAATGATTCCTCCAATACACTTATCATTGTGGTCTTGTCGATATTTTTGAGTTCCTTGAACTCTGCAAAACGGTCGACCATATTGACGGTCTCTGCTTTCTTTGCCATAAGACTTTAGAATTGTAAAAGATATTTAGTATATTTCACCTCATCATAGCGGAATGTGCGTTCCACCTTCTCCAAAACAGGGCGTTTTGACCCTTCGTGCTTGACTTTCTCTTCACTCACGATTGTAAATGAATCATCGTCCGCCCTGCGTAAAAGACCCTTATATTTTTTGCCGTCTTTTGCAAGCACCTCCACATCATTACCGATGTTCTTGTCGTATTGGCGCTTTACTTTAAACGGAGTGGTGAGACCGCTTGACCCGACTTCCAACTCATAATCTTCTTCATCGCGACTGAACTCCCCTTCTATTTTTCGGGTTAGTTCGACACAACGGTCAATATCTACGCTTGTATCCGAATCTATCTCTACTGTTATCTCGTTCTGACCGCTCACAGTCAGATCCACAAGATATAGGTCGGTGCCCTCAAGCTGTTTGTTGATGAATTCAGCAAGTACGGTTTTATCAATCATCTCGTCTTATTTGAGGTGGTTCTCACACTATTAACCTTTGCTTACAAAAAAAATTTGAAACAGAAGGCAATTCTTGGAGAACTCGGTTCTTGTTAAAAAAGAGGAGGAGACTTACGTCCCCTCCGGAATGTTTTTGCAAAGATAGTAAAAATTATCCCCATTATCCCTCTTATTTGTCTATTTTACCTCTTTTTATTTATGTAATTAATGTTTTTTAACATAAATTTATATCTTTAAAGGACGATTGCCCTTATATCAGACAAGCTCTCCATCCAAAGCATTTAAAAAACTTGCCATTACAGGATTATTGGTTACGACTTGCTTTAAATATTCTCTGGGAGGAAGCTGTCTTGCCGCAACCGGCTCTGTATTGACCTCTACCTTGAGTGTCAAGAAATCGTTCTGAAGCTCATTACGAAGATATTCGAGCAGTTTTCCCATGGAAAGTTCAAACGCCTGTTGCTGTGCCGGGTGATCTACCACGATCCTATAAGAATGATCGCCCGCCGGCTGAGGTTGAGCCCCTCTCATAGCATTCACAAGAATATGAAGCGTCGGATTGGTTGCAATAAATCCTCCCCAGGCATCCATGAAACGCTCATGGCTGATCGGATTGTTTCTCTGTTCAAGGCTGCTGTTATTGGCTTTTGCAGACTGCCTTTGCTCATTAATGCGGAAAGAAGACGGACGCTGAGCCACCTTTCCCCTGGAAGTCAACTGTGAAGTATGCTGCACAGGCTGAGCTGTCGGCTGTATTCCAGCAACATTTGGCACACCTTGTTGCCGCATAGAGGGCTGGGGCGTATGAATCGGTTGGGTTGCCACAGTTTGTGAAACCGGTGTCTGGACCTGCGTGGTTTGTCGAACCTGTACAGATGGCTCAGCTGTTGCCTGTACGGATTGCGCCACAGCAGGACTATGTTGCCGCGTGGATGCAGGATCGCCGAGCGGCACCTGACGATCCAATGAATCAAAAGGGGGCGTGGCAGGTTTAAGCAGCTGGCAAAGACGGATAAGGGTCAACTCTACCAGGAGTCGTTTGCTTGTGGCAGTGCGGTAATTAAGATCGCAGTCGCTCAATAATTTCATTGCAGCATAATACCATTGCACAGGAAGAGTCTTAGCCTGTTCAACGTATTTTTTAGCCACCTCTTCCGATGTCTCAAGAAGTCCTACGGTACGCTCATCGGCAGCCACCATCAGGTCTCTCACGTGCGCGGCAAGACCGTTCACAAGAAACAGGGAATCAAAACCCTTGTCACGAATCTGTTTATATATCAACAAAGCTTCCGGGATATCTCCGTTGCGGAACGAATCCACCAGCCTGAAATAATAATCATAGTCAAGCACATTGAGATTTTCAATCGTGTTCTCGTATGTGACATTCCCTCTTGAAGACGCCGACACCTGGTCAAATATCGACAAGGCGTCACGCATGGCGCCATCCGCCTTAAGCGCAATGACTCCCAATGCTTCTCTGTCTACGGTTATCCCCTCCTCTTTTGCCACGTATTCAAGATGATCCACCATATCGTTGACAGTAATACGCTTGAAATCATAAATCTGACAACGGCTGAGAATGGTCGGTATCACCTTGTGCTTCTCTGTAGTAGCAAGAATAAATACCACGTATTTAGGGGGTTCTTCAAGAGTTTTCAGAAAAGCGTTAAAAGCGGCGTTTGATAGCATGTGCACCTCATCGATGATAAACACTCGGTAACGTCCGCTTTGCGGAGGCACATTGACCTGTTCAGTTATCGACCTTATATCATCAACGGAATTATTTGACGCCGCATCGAGCTCGACAAGGTTGAAAGAGACCCCCTGATCAATGGCGCGGCATGATTCGCATTCTCCGCATGCCTCACCGTCTGGAGTGGGGTGCAGACAATTTATGGTCTTGGCAAATATTCGGGCACAGGATGTCTTCCCTACTCCCCTGGGTCCACAAAACAGATACGCCTGGGCAAGACGTTGGCTGTCTATGGCATTTTTCAGGGTTGCTGTCAATGCTTTTTGACCAACAACTGTTTTAAATGTGGCAGGACGATATTTTCTCGCCGACACTATATAGGGCTTCTGTTCCGACATGCTCGATTATTAATGGATGGTTTCGTCTGTTTGGGAATGCTTTCGTAATTTTAATGCATCCGGATTGCAAATATACAACTTTTTCACTCCTTTTCCAATCGGGATTTCTAATTTTTAACATCATTGACGCAACAATCTCTGTTTATTCCACAACAATATCCGGCTATCTGCGTTAAAAAGTAGAAATTTCAGATTTCCACATATAAGAAATCAAAATTATAACTTCATAATCCTTAGTTTATGGAGAAAAGTAAACTTTACACTCGAACAGGCGACCTTGGAGCCACTTCTTTAGTAGGAGGCACCCGAATCCGCAAGAACGATGTTCGTCTTGAAGCTTATGGCACTCTTGACGAATTTTCATCTTTTCTTGGATGTGTGTTGTCAAACCCCGAATGCCCTGAGGAAGAAAAAAAATTTCTTCACGATGTGCAGAACATGTTGTTCAATCTCGGAGGTTATCTTGCTTGCGAGGTTCCCGAAGGGGAAAAGCCTGCGGCATGGGGACTGACCGATGACAATATAAAAGCTCTCGAAAAGCGTATTGACACCCTTGATGCGGAGACCCCCAAGGTCAACGCATTCGTGCTTCCCGGCGGCACTCCACTTTCGGCACAGGCTCATGTCGCAAGGTCTGTATGCAGAAGGGCGGAACGCCGAATAATCTCCTTGATGGACAATGAATATGTCGATCCCCTCCTCCTCTCATACATCAACAGGCTCTCTGACTACCTCTTTATCCTCGCAAGATATTTTAATCACATAGCCGGAGTTCCCGAAATCACTTGGCATAAATAAAAAACTTAAATCATATAACACTATGTACTGGACACTTGAACTCGCGTCAAAACTTGAAGACGCACCTTGGCCCGCAACAAAAGACGAGCTCATTGACTACGCAATGCGCAGCGGCGCACCGCTCGAAGTAATCGAAAACCTTCAGGAGATGGAAGACGAAGGCGAAACCTACGAAAGCATCGAAGAAATCTGGCCCGACTACCCCTCCAAAGACGACTTCTTCTTCAACGAGGACGAGTATTAAGCGTCGATTCACACAATCAACAATTTAATAATCAGTCATATAAACAACGATAATTTGTTTATATGGCTGATATTTTTATACTCTATAATGACGTTTTATCACCTCAGATGGTAAAATTTGTTTGTGTAAAAGTGCAGAAATCGATTTTGGGAGAGATTGATTTGAATTAGTTTGTATAAATTTCATTCCATACTCTTATATGTGCAAATATGGAGGGAATACAAACATAAAATGGGTGCTTACATTATTGACTATATCACAAAAATACGGTAAATTTGTGACAACTAACTATTTTTAACTTTCCACTGATGACTTTTGGCAGTGTTGGCAATTAATTTTGTGTCATGAAGCAACGCAAAACAAAAATAATCACTCAGCATGGAAAGGAAGTCGAAGCCATTGCACCGATGATATTGTCGGTGAGCAGGGCGACAGACGTGCCGGCGTTTTATTCGGAGTGGTTCTTCAATCGGTTGGAACGGGGGTATTGCCGCTGGCGTAATCCTTTCAATGGTGGCGATATTTATGTGTCGTTTGAGAATGTTCAGTTCATCGTGTTCTGGTCAAAGAATCCGGCACCGCTGATTCCATACATCTCTCGCCTGCAAGAGCATGGAATAAACTGCTATATCCAGTACACGCTCAATGATTATGAGGATGAAAGATTAGAGCCGGGAGTGCCGCCGTTGCGGCATCGGATCGAAACATTCAAACGTCTCGCGGAAATGCCGGGAGTCGGTGCCGTCGTGTGGAGATCCGACCCGCTGATTCTGACGGATAAAATCGGTATTGACGACCTGCTACGCAAAATCGACAGAATCGGGAATCAGCTGACGGGATATTCTGAAAAATTGGTGTTCAGTTTTGCCGATATCGCCCCTTATCGGAAGGTCAGCGGCAATCTGACGTCTCACGGCATTAATTATCAAGAATGGTCGAAAAGCGCGATGCTCGACTTCGCACGACAACTGTCAGAGTTGAATCACCGGAACAGCTGGAATTTCCGATTGACCACATGCGCTGAGAAGATTGATCTTGGCGAATATGGTATTGCTCATAACCGTTGCATTGACGATGAACTAATAGTCCGCATTGCCTGGCAGGATGCAGAACTGATGAAGCATCTTGGGATGGACATACGCCAATCTACGCCCGACCTTTTCGGACAACCGACGCTTCCGGAAGGTGCGATTCCTCTTGATGGAGACAGATGTGCTGTGCGCACGCGACAGAACCGGGATTCCGGACAACGCAAACTCTGCTGCTGCATCGCGGCGAAAGACATAGGCCAATACAACACCTGTCCTCACGGCTGCCTTTACTGCTACGCCAACACCTCGCCCGACTCCGCGCGCCGCAACTTCCTCCACCACAATCCCGATGCCGAAACAATCATTAAATAGATGATTTTTGTGACTCCATTAATGGATTCCATCCCATATACTCTTTTCAGAAACATATAGACGAATGGAAAGAAGATTTCAGTTGCCAGATAGGAATCCTTGATAACTTTTAATCGCATCTTGCATTTATATTCCTGAACAATTTATTATAGTCATAATGTTTGTATGGGAATATTCCTGAATGGCGTTTTAAGGTCTCAAATGGCGAAATATGTTTGTATTTAAGTCGAATGACAATAGTTAAATAACTGAAACACAGTATTAAAACTATTCTTCATCGAAGACAAGCAGCAACATAAAATCCGCCTGATTTCAAGATACAAACAACTGATATACAATTGATTAATAAGAAACAAAATAAACTTGTCAATCGCTTTTTGTATCTCTTTACCACAAAATAAATATGTATATTTTCATGATTTAGTGCGGCAGAGGCTAAGATTTATATAACTCCAAATATCGAATTGAAAAAAATGATTACCTTTGCAGCTTGATATATACACCAAATATTAATAAACCGTCAAATTTTTAGCTTATGGTTAATCCGAGATTCCAGACAATCGCAAGAAGCCTGTTGATGATTGCCATTCTGGCGATTTCATCTGCTGCAGACTTAGCGGCAGAAACACCGTCGGTGCCGTCTGTAAAAGCACTGCATGAATATGCCGATAAAAACGGCATATCGCCTAAGGACTACATATTCAAGCTGTTTGAAAAATCGGATATCGTCGTGCTGGGTGAACGCGACCATCGCGACTCCCTGCAATATAATTTTATTCTCGACCTGCTTGCCGATCCCCGCTTTGCCGAGCGGGTGGGCCACGTCTATACCGAAGTCGGAGGCATTAATATGACAGAGAAGGTCAACCGATTGCTGCAAGGCTCCTACTCTTCAGAAAACGAATTCATGGACAGCCTTTACGCCTATTACCGCAATGGCGAGTGTTTCTATCCGTTATGGGAAAAATACAACCGCATCAAGTTTCTCAAAGGCCTGTATAAAATCAATAAGAAATCCTCCCGTAAAATACATCTGGGGCTTACTGACTTAAATTTCTCGTGGGATAAAATTCACACTGTGGATGATTACAAGGCTTTCTGGAAATCCCTGAACAAGACCAACCGCGACAGCCTCCTGAGCGCCAATTTCGCCTCGATGTATGAACGTCAGCCATTCGTCAATGGTATGCGCAAAGCCCTGGTGATAACCAGTCAGCCACACGCCATCAGCTATTCGGGATATTTCAAACCATGGAAGCGCGACTATGGTACGCAAGGATGGTGGATGAAAAAGACCTTTGGCGAAGACCGGGTCAGGATAGTTGTGCTAAACTGGTTTGATTATAACCTCTTCAACGGGCAGAACTGTCCGATGACGGGCAACGGTGTCTGGGACGCCGCTTTCGAACGTATGGCTTGTCGTCCTTTCGGCATTGACCTGCAGGATAATCCTTACGGAGCAACGGATTATACGGGAGATGCCGGTGGCGGTCCAACATTTATCAAAGGTATGAAATGGCAAGATGTGGCTGACGGTCTTATTTATGACGCGCCGTTGTATGACCATGTGGCAGCCATAGGGATAAAGGGAATGATCTCCAAAGAATTCGAACCGGAAATCAGACGTCGCACAGAACTATTCTGGAGAACGGCTCACCCCAAAGACACTATCGTCCCATTTGATGAAATTATCGAAGAATATAACGTTCCCATCACGGCTCCTGCTACTTTCAAAAGCAAAGAAGAGATAAAGCGATTGATTCAGGCAGTAGAAGAACAGCAACAGGATTAACCCCCTACAATTGTTGAAAATACCGGAACCAACGTACAGAAGTTAAAAAAAATGCGAATTGATACCTCTTTTTATCGCCTTTTATCGTAAAATACACTTGTCTATTCATGAAAATTACTTTGTAATATTCTGATAACAAGCATTTAATACATTCTTCAACGAGGACGAGTATTAAAAATAACAATCACATACACACCTAATAATCAAGGGACAAACAAAGAAAAATTTGTTTGTCTCTTGCTGTTCATATACGATTTTACGCCATAAGACACCGAAATTTGTTTGTCCAAAAGAGGACGGCTATTCACATCGTAAAAATCGTGATGGATAAGGCGATAGGAGGAAATCCAGGAGGAACATGTCTAAGGATTAGACGAGAGGCGCAGAACGTTTGTTTGTCCAAATTTCATGACACAAAATCATCCTCCGGAATATCGTCTTCCCTATAGAAGAATTCCTCCAAAATCCATCGCTGATGATTGACAATCCTCCCCGGATCACTCTGCAACACATCTATGAAAAACTGTCTGAACTCCACACCCACCTCAAGACCTTACCCGAAGTCATCCCGCCCATCTACGACAACAAAGCTATGATGTCTCTTCTTGGCGTCAAAGACCGCTATCTGAAACGTCTCCGCGACAACGGCCTCCTCGGCTACTCCCGCCACGGCAACAAATACCGGTACACCCAAGCCGATGCCGACCGCTTCCTCGCCCGCTGCCACTTCGCCCCATTCGCCTTGAAATAAAAACAGTTATCAAAGATTCGCTCCTATTAAACGTAGCAGCCTTTTCACAGGAGCGAATCACCTTTTACATTTGATGATATCTTACTGTCTTATGCTCAAAAACATACTGTCAAATTTGTTCGGACCACGAATATGAACTAAATTTGCGTTCAAATTTAATAAATCAATCAATGGAGACAAAAACAGAACGTCAAAAACTAAACAGAATAAAAGCAGTATTGGCTGAAACCGGCCCACACCGGTAAATGGCTCGCCGAGCAATTAGGCAAAGACCCCGTCACCGTCTCCAAATGGTGCACGAACACCTCCCAACCAGATTTGTATACACTATATGAAATCTCAGCTCTTTTACAAGTTGATAATAAAGATTTAATTGTTTCTACCCAGAAAAAATAAAATTCCAGTAGGTTTGAACGTTTACTTTTGCCTCTGCATGGGTATTAATAAGCATAGTCATAGAATCAAATTCTTTGTATAATGATCGAAAGAAAAAGAGTGGCACCTCCTAAAGGAGCACAGGCAGCCCAAGAAAAACTAATACGTAAAATGTATATTAGCAACGTTGCTAAACGTCTTCGCCAACTGAACCAGCCTAGCGATACAGACAAAAAACGCTGGATATGGGAACTTATACAGAATGCTAAAGATACTATAGCAAATGACCCAACAAGAGACTCTGTCAATATAAAAGTTAAGATTGACGGGGATAATGTTATTTTCGTGCATGACGGAAATCCATTCACTTTAGATGCTCGTTTCGGGTTGCTTTGGAAGTATAGCGAAGACAAAGAAAATCCAGAAAGCACTGGACGTTTTGGTACAGGCTTTCTAACTACTCATTGCTTATCAAAAGTCGTGAGTATAGAAAGTGATGTGTATGACGATGACAATTATAATAATTTAATAGGCTTCCGAGTAACAATGTTTCGTGATGGTGACACTGAATCAGAGTTATTGGAAGGTCTTGACAAAATGAGAAATAGTGAGGAATGGATGGAGCCGTTTAATCATACATCCTTCACATATCATCTTAAATCTGCATCAGGTAGAGATGCGGTAAAATTAGGAGTATCCAACTTTTATGAAAATATAGCCCAGACAATGCTTTTTTGTCCAGAGTTAAGTTCTGTTGTAATGGATGATAATGGAACCATCACCACCATAACTCGAGGAGACTCTATACCACTTGAAAATGGCATCGAATTAGCATCAATCAACTTTTCAGGAGTGTCCAATCATACCAGGAAATTTCTTGCTGTAAGAATGGAAAGGGAATCTCCCGAACTTACTGCACGTTATAAGCAATCAAGAAGGTTACGTCTTCAAATAGCAATTGAGATTAACAATGACAATAGTATTGTTGATAAGGGGAATTCATGTGGTTTGTACTGCGTGCTTCCATTAGTAGGAATTGAATCTCAACTTGAAGAACCAATCTATATTAATTGTCCCGATTTCGAACCGGACGAAGAAAGGCAGAGCCTTCTACTAAATGGACAAGCAGTAAATGGAGAGAATGGTCTTATTACAGAAGTAGGAATCAATCGAATGATTTATTCCGATATACTTGGCCTCTACCACAAACTGCTTTCCTATGTAACCAAAGTGGGGTACAGAAACGAACACATTATGGCGAAAGGACTTAAATCGCCTAAAACTCATGATAAACTTGACAAGGAATGGTATAAGTCAACTGTGCTGACCGGTTATCGGAACTTATTAAAATCAACCTCTGTTGCCACTTCTTCCTTCGGAAGTAAAATTTCTCTACCAGATAGCATCATAATTCGAGAGTCTAAGATTGAAGATGAACAAGGATTATTTCAATTGGTCGCTCGAATTCACCCTTCCGAGATGCTACTCAACAATCATGAGTGGGCATCAGTAATATGGAAAGATGATGAGATTAGAGTTTGGGGGGTGGAGGATTTTTGTAAACATATCTCTTCAACTTATTCCGACTGGAAGGATATTCCCAATCTCTCAGAGAAGGAGTTAATTGATTGGTATGACAACTTCTTGTCGTTGGTGAGAGAGTATAAGGAAAGCCTTCTCCTTGAGTATGCTCTACTTCCGGATATGTATGGGAAATTACATAAGAAAGATGGAAGTCTGAAGCAGAATATCAATGTATCTTTGCAGGCTCTTGATATCCTGAATAAACTTGGGAAGGATAAAAAGGGAGAACTTCTCCATCAAGGAATCACAGCTTTTAAATTAGAAGGTGAATATAACTCTACTTCTCTCGCCGCTGATATCAATAAATGCGTAGAAGAGATTTGTAAGTCAAATGGATGGCTGGATAAACTTATGCCTCTAATGGCAGCCCTGCCTTCCGACGATAGCCGTTATCCTAATCACCCTGGATTTTGTATAAAGCGTAGAGATTTTTATCAAATAGCTAAAGATCTTTATGGCTATAATCATGAGACTATAGAAGAAAATAGTCTTATAGCTGATGCATGGAGAGAGATAGACAAACGATTTGTGAATGCCTCCCTCAGAAAAATATCTGGAGTGGGTAAGATTTCAGCCTTGCCACAAGGTCTTGACGTGAAGTGGCTGAATCATACGCTTATCGTACTCAAGCCGTCACTAGAACAATGGAAGGAGTTATTGTTGCTACCTAATCAATATGGAGAGGTCAAAAAAAAAGAGGATGTATATATTGATAAGGATGTGGAGGACATCTTGAAAGCAGATATCCTAAAAAATATTGGGATTAATCCTAAATCTTACTTACTTGATTTGGAGATTAATGCTCAGACATTAGGTATAGAAAAATCTCAGAATACAAGTGGAGTTGTTTCTTCCATACGAAATCGTTTTGAAAGTAATTCAGCATCTGGTGGCTTGTGTGTCCACAACTGTTTTGGAAGGTACTATAAATATCCTCAGCAAGTTCTTCTTTCTGTTTCCCGTTATCTGGTAGCTATATTACCTGCGAACAAGGAATCAGAACATTTTGAGTTACAGGAAAATTTCAGAGGCATTGTGAATATTCTCTCCGGTCAAGAGATTCCATATGTTGGGGTAATTAGTTATTCCAACGGAGACTTCTGGTCTGTACCTAATATGCTTGTGGCCAAGAATATTTTTGAAAAGCTGGAAGCCGATAAGTCAATAGATACAACAAGCCAAAGATTAGGCAATATAGGAACAAAACGTGTTCTCGGTTTGCTGAATGATTTCTATGAAATTTTAGGTAAACTGAATATCAATTATGCCTCAAATGCTATTGTTCCCAATCAACATGGTGTATATTGTAAGCTCACAGAATTGTTCGATGAATCATCTGAACGAGATGAAGAACTGAAGGATATTGCAAATGAAATACCGGAAGGACATGATTATAGAGTGGAGTTAATACATCCTTACATTTTGATTAGACGAGGCATCGTCAAATCAAACGAAGATATAGCTAAGTTCGTGGATGGAGTAATCGCTAAACTTTATCGTGATCCAGCAAACTGGCAGAATGAGCAATTTCGAAATGCAGTAACAAAGTTTATAGAAATATGGGCAGAAAAAAATAAAATACTGTTTGAGAAATGTACTGGTACTAAGGATCAGAAGGATACAATCACGGTAAACGTAATCTATACACCGGAACTAAGGTCAAGAGTTCAAGCAATCGCTCGAACAGGAACTAGTATTGAAGTTATTGAGAAAGCTTCAGAAAACGCCCATAGAGTTATTGAGTTGGAGGCTGAAGTTGCAGCTTTGAAGAGACAACTTGAAAGTCGTGCTGTGGCTTCTGCCGGAGGTTGTAGGAACGATATATCGGATGACCAAAAAAGGGCATATATAGAAGAGGCTAGAAAACTGATTTTAGAAGATCTGAGCAAAGATGGATTTGACACCTCTCAAGTCATCTATGACGGATATACCTGTCTTAAAGGCATCAAAGATAAGAAGGGCAATGATAGATCAGTCGTATTCAGAAGTAATTTGAGCCATCGTTCAACTGTTATTTCTCCCGAAGACTGGACTGTCCTTTCACAACCTGGGGCGATGTTTGGCGTGGTGTCTGAACATGGTAAAGTTGGGAAATACAATTTGGTCGAGCTTTTAAAGAATCAAGAAGCAATGAATATTCGCTTCTCTTCATCAAATTTAGATTGGCCACACCATTTGGATGAGTTGACAAAGGTATTTCGTTATTTCAAGGGAATACAATTTGATTTTGAACGGTTTGTTCCACCGACTCTTGAGCGTTGGCAAAGCTTCATGGCCCCAGAACTTGAAACTGGAGAGCAGGCCATCGCCAATTCATCGATTTCTTTGCCAGAATAATTATGGAGCAAAGAGAAACGATTCGCAAATTCCTTAATATGGAACTTACGGCCGTAACGGAGGACTTCGATAAGAGGTTCTCTGCTATGGCTCTCCATCTGTTAAATGAGAGCGAAGAATTGTTTATAGGACAATTCATAAAGTTTGACAATGGAGAAATGATTGTCAAATTTAGAGCATCGCGAGCTTTCCCCAGAAAAGGCGAATATGTTCAAGCCATGTATTTGCCATCAAAGTTACAGGATTATCGACAATGGGATGGTTTAACTTATGAATACCTATTTAAGAATCGATTAAAGGGTTCGGAGGCGGTATGTATCTGGCAAGCTAAATCCAATGAAGATGGATTTGTTCTTCTCGGATTTCGCGGTATTGAATTGGATTTTGCCAACTATATTTCAAAAGCACTTGGGGCTCTTATCATATTAGGGCCACATCGTCCGCCAATAGATTATCTTGCAAATCTCTATAGACTTACAAAGGATGAATACTCTCAGAGAGTATCCGATATATTGGATTATCCTTATAGTCAAGTGATAAATATTCCGATTCCGGTTAGGGATGAACAGCCGTCTCAATTTATATATCAACAAATACAGTCATCTGGTATCACTTTACTTCAGGGACCTCCGGGAACAGGGAAAACTCATTTGATAGCCGAACTTTGTGCGAAGCTTTGCGGAGAGGGGAAATCTGTTCTGGTCACTTCTTTGACAAACAGGGCATTGATCGAGATTGCGACCAAGCCTGCCGTAGATGAATTGCTAAAGAATGGTAAAGTGCTCAAGTCCAATCTCACCGTTGATGAACAGAGTGAAATACCACAATTATCATCTTTGAAACAACTAATGCCGATCAAGGGAAATCTTGTTATGGCAACATATTACATTGTCAGTGGATTTGCAGCGGACTTGGCTGGAGATGGAGCCTTTGATGTCGTGATAATGGATGAAGCAAGTCAAGCACTTACTCCGATGTTTGCAGCAGCAAACAAAATTGGATATACAAACCTATGGGTAGGAGATATTGCACAACTTGGACCGGTTATCGCTCTTAATGAAGACCGAGTTGCGTCAAATGGCTTTCATGATTACGTCAACGGATTAATGACAATGTCAAACAAAAGGCAATTGCCGAGTTATCAATTAATACGGACATATCGTCTTCCTCAACGTAATGCCGATTATACAGGGTTATTCTATCGTGGCACACTTGTCTCTGCTAAAAATGATAAAGTTTTAGAGTTGACCTCTCTGAATAGGATATTGCATGCTAATGGAGGACCAACTTTGGTTCTCACTGATATGAATGTTTCTGATGCCACTCCACAGTTTGCAATGGATATGACTACATTCATGGTGTATTCTATTCTGAATGAAAACTCGTCAACCGAAGTTGCCGTATTGACATGCTTGCGAAAAACTACGCGAGCCTTGCAAAAAGCTGTAGCATTACGTATGGGCTTGGGAAATAAAGTTCTGATAGAAACTATTGCGAGAGTTCAGGGGCTAACGACAGATATTACAATATTCTTCATACCTAATACATCTCTAATCCGTTCCCTTGAACCTCGTCTTTTCAACGTTGCCACAAGTCGTGCAAAAAGTCATACGATTATCATCGCAGACAAGAATATACTCAGCTTCGCCCATATGAATAAAGATGTCAGAAATTTTCTTGAAAAGCTCAGTCTCGAATCATGTGTTTATATTCCCGCTAATAATTCAACCCCATTGCCACTGCTTTCGAGTAATTTCGGTATTACTAACAAAAATGGGCTACTTGGTTAATGACAAACAATATCAATTATGGCAAAGTCAACAGATAAAATACGGATAACTTTGGATTCGAGTGTCAGTGTTGAGGCTCAGGCGCCGGTAATTGTATCGGCAAGCAGAAGTACGGATATCCCGGCGTTTTATGCCGATTGGTTCTTTGAGAGATTGAAGCGTGGGTATTCGGCTTGGACTAATCCGTTCAACGGTGTTACCTCGTATGTGGCTTATAGCAATACACGATTTATTGTGTTCTGGTCAAAGAATCCAAGGCCGCTCCTGGAGCATCTTGATTATCTGACCGAAAGAAACATAGGTTGCTATATACAATACACTTTGAATGATTACGAAGCGGA
This sequence comes from uncultured Muribaculaceae bacterium, assembly GCA_910583795.1. Classification (GTDB taxonomy): domain Bacteria; phylum Bacteroidota; class Bacteroidia; order Bacteroidales; family Muribaculaceae; genus Lepagella. The sequence continues at coordinate 5,864 of CAJTZQ010000010.1, read as the reverse complement.
GGGACTGGAAAAAGGAGTGCCACCTTTGGCTCAGCGAATTGAAACATTCAAGATGCTTGTAGACAAGTTAGGCAAAGGTCACGTAATATGGAGATTTGACCCCATGATTCTTACAGACAAAATCAGTATTGATGATTTGGTTGGTAAAGTCAGAAACATAGGTGACCAGCTTAAGAATTATACTGAGAAACTTGTATTCAGTTTTGCTGACATTGCGTCATATCGCAAGGTCAAGTCCAACCTTGAAAAGAACGGTATCAACTATATTGAGTGGGATGAGGCATCAATGAATGAGTTTGCCGCGAGACTCTCAGAAATGAATAAGGAGCGTGGATGGAATTTTAAACTTGCCACTTGTGGCGAAAAAATTGACATTGAGCAATATGGTATTGAACACAACCATTGCGTAGATGACGACCTTATGATTCGATTTGCATACCACGATAAGGAATTGATGGATTTCTTGAAAGTGGATATCAGAAAGGTTCAACCATCTGCCCCATCTATGTTTGAAGAGTTCGAAGACAGTCCACAGATTCCGGAAGGAGCCATAATGGTAGCATCCGATACCTATGCTATAAAGCGAAAGAATAACAAGGATAAGGGCCAACGTCAGTTCTGTGGTTGCATTATAAGTAAAGACATAGGTCAGTACAACACTTGTCCGCATCTTTGCGAATACTGCTATGCAAATACAAGCAAGGATGCAGCGGTAGCTAATTGGAGGCGTCACAAAACAAATCCTAACGGAGATAAAATCATAGGCATATGAGTTATCAAGAAAGAATAAGTAGTATTTGCAACCTTACAATGGATGCAATTATAGATAATTGTAAGGCACATATACCAGCTCAGTTCCGTCATCGTCCATATGTACATCCTGAACTCAATCATGGTTTGGATTTACTCAAGAGCGATGAGGGCTTAGATTGCTATATTGGCGCATACGGAGAGATGCACCAGTCAAAATGCCGTGCCGCCTTACAAAACATGCCGTTCCCGCCTAAAGAGAATAACGGCTCGTTATCATTGGAAATCGTAGATTGGGGATGTGGTCAAGGAATTGGCACGGTATGTGTCGTAGATTTTCTTAAAGAAAGAGAGCTCACACAATGGCTTAAAAAGATTACGCTTATTGAACCATCGCAAGCGTCTTTAAATAGGGCTGTTGCTAATGTGAAAAGAGCCACTAACAACGGCGTGCGAGTTGCCCCGATCAATGAGTATTTGCCTTCGTTTTCGGATGGCAATGAAATCAGCAGTGTCTCCTATGAACAGAATTATGTCATCCACGTATTTTCCAATATATTGGATGTGACAAATATTGATTTAGGTAAACTTGCAAAGTGTATGGCTATTCCGGGCCATATGCACTATATTCTATGTGCGGGACCCTTGAATGCCAATGCATTCAGGATAGACCGATTTAGTGAAATATTTAAGGCATCAGAATATTTCTCGAATATCGCCAACAATAATTATGGTCGTACCTCAGATACCAATTATTGCTTTACATGCAAGACCAAAGGCTTTGTATATAATGGCACGTCATTGGATTTATCGAAATATAACCCTCAGGAAAAAGCTCAAGCTCCAGTATATGGAGAATATGATATTAATTTACAGATAAGCAACAAGCTTTTTTCATTGGAAAAGGGGTGGGTATATTACAGATTACAAAGTATTCTTTCTCCATCTGATTTGATATATCTTAATCCTGATTTAAACGGTACTACTCCCGATTTTGTAATAATACGACCAAATGTCGGGGTTGTAGTCATTTCTGTATTTGAGGAACCCTTGACAAAGTGTAAGGTAAATGCTGATGATCATTGGTTAATAGATGTGGAAGATACGAATGGAGAAATCCGTACAATACAATCTCCTTATACATCTCTTGAAAATTCTCAGAATCTCATAATTGAAAACATTAAAGAGTTTACAGAGGCCGTAATTGATAATAGCCGTAATCTTTCACTTGTCAAAAAGGTCCTTATTTGTACAAAAGGATCTCAAGAACAGGCAAAACAGTTATTCGGAGATCAGCAATGGATACAAGTATATGGCTCCGATTTCTTAAATACCGCTAATGATCCTTCCAATAAAGTCGCCATTCATTTTTTTGATGATTTGCGGTTCCATTATCGTTCTGACGTTTTTGATGCGATTGTTCTTGAGCAATTAAAACAAGATTTATCTCCTGCGTGGCATTCCTACAGAGAGGGGGTTGAAGTTAATTTGTCCACCCAACAAAAAAATCTTTCCAAAAGTGTAGCTGGTGGTCAACGAAAGATTAGTGGAGTTGCAGGTTCAGGAAAAACCCAAGTATTGGCAAATAGAGCCGTTAATGCACAAGTACGGACTGGGGGTAATATTCTGATTCTCACATTCAATATTTCATTGGTCAATTACATGAAAATGCGTCTATCGCAGGTTCGAGCTGATTTTCCATGGGATAAAATTCACATTGATTACTATCACAGATTTTTTCGCAAACATGCGAATGCTAATAATCTTCATGTGTATTTTGAGTCATACGATGATGAGGAATTTTTTAAATCTGTGAAATCAAAGCTTCCAAAATATGATGCCGTTTTGATAGATGAGGTTCAGGACTATATGGCATCCTGGCTTCAAATAATTAGACGGAACTTTTTACAAGAAAACGGGGAGTTTGTTGTATTTGGAGATCCAAAGCAGAATATATACCATAGGGAAATCGATAGTCAAGGTAATATTTTACTTGGAGTTATTCCCGGTTTGTGGAATAAAGATTTGACAAAGAGCCATAGATTTTCCAATCCGTCTCTTGCCAATTTAGCGATGGAATTTCAAAGACATTTTATTGGGAATCCTGATGATATAGAAGATGCAAATGAATCATCAAATCTGGACTCTGGCATTCAATTTAATCTTATGCAATATCATAATGTCTCTAATGCAAGCGACTCTGTAGTATTAGCTGAAACTGTTTATTCAATATGTAAAGATTTTATTGAGGCTAATGGCATAAATATTTCAGATGTAGCTATACTGGCACCTCAAACCAATTTACTACGAGAATTGGATTATAAATATAGAAGTGAATCAGGTAAAAGAACAACAACTACTTTTGTCTCTAAAGAAGGCATTGATAGGATATCACGTCAGAAGAGTCAAGCATCTTACGGATACAAACAAGATCTGGAGAGGCTTGAAAAGGTATTGAAGAATCGTTTTACGATAGTAACTCGTAATCTAAAAATATCGACGATTCAAAGCTTTAAAGGATGGGAGGCACCAACTATCATATGTATTATTCAAAATGACATATACAATGATGAAAATATTGCAACCTCACCAGAACTTGTATACACCGGCATCACGCGAGCAAAAGAGAACTTATTGGTAATCAATATCGGTAACAATCAGTATCATGACTTTTTCAAATCACATCTTCAATAATTATGATGAACGAAATCTTTACAAGGCAAGAAAAATATGCTATTGTTTCAGTCTTGATAAAAATTATGGAGGCTGATGGTTTCATTGATCCTCATGAGGTAGAATTCTTGGATGGTGTTCTTGTCGACCTACACATTTCCGAACCTGAGATGGAAATTATCCAGGAATATGATCTCGGTCAAGATGTCGCTATAATCAAGCAATTAAGTATTGAAAAATTAGACGCAGCAAAACGGTTATTTATAAATATGGCTAAATGTGACGGTTTTGCAGACCCAAGAGAATTGCAGATTATCAATTCCTTAATGTAATGTATGTTTGTGTTAAATCGATTTAATTATGGACGAAAACAACCAAATAATTATATATCAGAGCGAGGACGGCGAAACTCGCATTGAAGTGAAGTTTACCGGGGAGACAGTATGGCTTTCCCAACAGCAGATGGCAGAGCTTTATCAGACGACTCGCCCCAATATCGTACAGCATATCCGCAACATATATGCGGATGGAGAATTGGATGAACAAGCAACCTGTAAGAATTTCTTACAGGTTCGACAAGAGGGAGTCAGGCAGGTGACGCGAGAGATACCATTCTATAATCTCGACATGATAATCTCGTTGGGTTACAGGATTCGGTCGGTAATTGCGACACACTTTCGTAGGTGGGCCACGGAGCGGCTTAAGGAATACATCATCAAGGGATTCACTATGGACGACGAGCGGCTGAAGGGTAATGGCGGTGGCGCTTATTGGCGTGAGTTGCTCGACCGAATACGTGATATCCGTTCGTCGGAGAAAGTGATGTATCGGCATTGCTGATGCAATAAGTATTGGCTGTTGTGTAAGATATGATCTGAAAAGCAGAAACAAACTGCATCCATGCCCATATGAGGTTGTGATCAACCGGATCTGCAAATCTTTATAACTTTGCGATGGTCAAGACAACCAGTAAATCGAAAGAATATTCAGCATTCTCGCAATTCAAGCTTCAAACGACACTGGAATGGCAAAAGAAAGATTTGCGAGTATTATACAAATATATTATCTTTACCTCGCAAACCTATCATTAACATCATCTTTCGAATGAAATCTATTGGCATGAAATCCAAAGCCATTATATTCTGCTGTCTGCTTGCCTTCTTGTCTACGGCTACAGCGCAGATAAAAAGCCCCAAACGTGGCATAGGTTGGAACGAAAAGACCCAGAAACTCTCCAATGCACCAATCGACAAACTGCTCCCGGGTGTATCCTGGATATATACCTGGGGCGAGACCACGCGGGGGACTGCCATAACCTCGAGGATGATGACGGTATAATGTTCATCTCCTTAGAGTATACTTACTTTTGACTTATATTAAACCCTGGGTTCGGGAAGAGACTGGCGTTCCCTGTAGGTGCTGAAGGTCTGCAGGGCAACCGACAATATGATCATCGACAATCCGACGAGAAATGCAGATGTCATCTCAGCGGATTCATTGAAAAAGATTATCGCAAGAAGAATGCTGTAGACAGGTTCCAGGTTATAGGTGAGGTTGACAGTGAATGCGCTCACTTTCTTGAGCACCTGTATCTGTAACAACTGAAGTCCTACCGTACAGAAAGAGGCAAGTACAAGAAGCCAACACAGATCCGCAATCGTTGGGATTACCGGTGAAATCTCATAGATGCCAAAATAAACTGGGATTGCTACTGTCAGCACAGTGAGTGCGCCCAAGAGTTCCCAACGGAGCATCAAAGGTGAAGGATATTGTGTAAGGTCGCCCACCCGTTTATTATAGATAGTAAATAATGAGGCAAGGAGGGAAGAGATTGCGCCCAATATTATACCGGTACGGAATTGTATGTCAAAACCAAAAATAAGTGCTACCCCAGCTAAAGTAATAAGGCTGAGCAACAGTTCGCGTACAGAAAACCTGTGACGATTGATCAATGGTTCCAGGACAGCTGAATAAAACCCGACAAGAGAATAGCACACGACGCCTATTGATACATTCGACGCCTTTATACTTGCGTAGAAGAAAAGCCAATGCATTCCCAGCAATGCACCGACAAAAAGCAAAGACGGAATATGGCTACGCTTTGGCATTGTTCGGTCCGCACGAATGAAAGTTATAAGCCATATCACGATACAAGCAAACAAAACTCGCAAAAAGGTCAAGGGAAATTCATGAATCGATATGAGGCGACCCAACACTCCTGTAAAACCTGCAAGAATCACCGACAGATGAAGTTTGATGAAAAATTCATTCATATTCTTATAATTTGGATGCAAAGTTAGCCAATAAAAGCTGAATCCGCCATCATATAGTCAAGAAAAGTTTGCATCAGGATTTCGGTTATCCACGATGCAGATTAGCCATTAACCTATAAAATCCCAGAATCAGGCGTAATATCAAGGCCGGCGGCTTCGACAAGCTGT
>CAJTZQ010000009.1:10505-66415 GCA_910583795.1 uncultured Muribaculaceae bacterium | reverse complement strand
AGATATGCAAAAAACATGCCAACATATGTACATTAATTTTTAGTGACTACTTATTGATATGTTAAAACATATTTTGTTAATATTGATGCTGTCTATATTCGGTAGCGCGATTTCCAAGGGAGAAGTCACTGAGTGCCCCTCTCCGGATGGCAAGTCCAAGGAACAGATTTTCAAAGAGATCCAGGAGTTTAAATTGAAATATCTGGCTCAAGAAATGGATCTTAGAGATGATCAGCAGCAAAAGTTTTTCGATCTCTATAACGAAATGTCGGCGAAACGGTTCGCTGCCATGAGGGAAGCCCGCAGTTTAGAGAAAAAAGTGAAAAAAAATAAAGATGCTACTGAAGATGACTATAAAACTGTGACGGAAGCTATCAACAAGGCAAAGGCAGAAGATGCTTCTATCGAGAAAGAATATGATGCGAAATTCTCGGTCTTTTTAAGCCAGAAACAGATTTTTAAGATGAAATCTGCGGAAGAGTCTTTCCGGAAAAAAATGGAGGAGATGCGTCATAAAAAGCATCCTAAGAAGAGAGGTAAATAAACCTTTAATGTGAACCTCTTTTGCTTTAAAATCATTCTTATATTGAAAGGTGAAAATCAAAAAGGTGAATTATTGTTTTTTTGACGAGTACCCCCTATGAGACCCGTTAGTTTGACATGACTGAAAACAGTATATTTTCATGGTAAATAAAGTTCTTACCCGTAATATCAAGGCTGCCTTAATTGCAGCCTTGTTGTTTATTAGCCAATTATCAACTTTTATGGCAAGTGCAACGAATGTCAGTGGAAAAACCACTTTTGAAAATCCGGATTTCGCGTTTCCTGAAAATGTGGAGAAAGATGCTATGCCGCATTTTAAGAAAGCGGTTTCTTCAAAAAATGGTTTAGAAGCATTGAAAGCTGCAATTCAAGTGGTTGTGGCACGAAATCTTGTATCGCAATCAAGTTTCATCAATAATGCTGAAATGCTCGATTCTGCCGCCAATGTACTTGATGCGCCTTATTCACAATTGTTTTATTTACTTGAGGCGACACTTTATCGACAGCTGTATCAAGACAATGCATGGAATTATAATCAGAGGTTGCTCCCTACCGACAGCTTACCTGCCGATCCTTTAAGTTGGGGAAGAGATCAATTTTGTAAAAAGGTGTTAGACCTGACTGAGAAAGCGGTTGGAGCTGATGCTTTTTCAAAAGCTATGCCGATAAAAGATATAGCCTCTGTCTTGGTGAATTCTGAACAAGCTGAAGAATGTGGACTGGCTGTCTATGATTTTTTAGTGTATTCAAGTGTCAAAAATCTAAAAGCCTTCGGCAACGATATTCCCGATAAGATGATTCCATTCGGCAACGTCAAATCAACATCTTTTTCTCTTCCGGCACAATGTTCCAGGAAAGCAGACAGTTTGCTTGAAGGTCTATATGAATATCACAAGAATAAAGGAAACACGGCTGCCGAGGTTGTAGCGGGTGTGGAATGGGCTAAAAATATGGAGCCAATCAAGCAGAGAGCTATCCTGAATGACTTGAAGGATCGGTTAATTCACAATGAATGGGATGCAAGGCCCTTGCATGCATATTATCAGTCGGTAAGATATAATAGTGATGTCTTCACCCCTGTGGCTCAAAAGCAGATATACGCCCAAATGAAGGATTGGTTGAAGGAATTTCCGGATTCATATGGAGCGGGTGTTATCAAATATGATTTGGATGAAATATCGCAAAAGGGTGTAAGGATAGAGATTGCAAATGTAGCTCTTCCCAACACCATTATAAAGGGGAAAGCCACAGTTAACAATGTCAACAATTCCTACATTCTGATATATAAGGTGCCGGAGTCATTGGTTACAGTCAATTCTGTCAACATGCGTAAATTCCCTTCCGGATGCACCAAAGTGGCATCTGTGCCGTTGGAAGTGAAAGGAGAAATCCCGTTTTCAGAGAAATGTGAATTCGAGATTCCGGAATTGGCACCCGGGAAATATGTCATGATACCCTCTCAATCCTCCACCTTGACATCAGGATGGAGAGACCGGCTGGAGCTTTGGTCGGTAGGTGCGGTCAATGTCACAGAGATAGCTTTGATATCGACATCCAATTCATTGGAAGAAAATTCAGGGATGGTATATGTGGTTGATTCACGTAATCAAAAGCCGATAGCAGGAGCGCAGGTAACTGTGTATGGCAATGACAGAAAAAAAATAGTTAAAACCGGTAAGACCGATGCCGAAGGTGGTTTCATCATGCCTAAAGGTTATTATAGGGTAAAAGCTAAATACGGTCAATCGTCTGCCGAAGAATGGTTTGGATATAACTATAGGCATCAAAGTGATAAAGAGACTGCGTTTGCTAATATATTGACTGATCTTGCAATATATAAGCCGGGTTCGGAAATGCAATTCGCCTTAATCGGGTGGACAAGAACTTCTTCAAATAATTGCTTGCTGAGGAATGAAAAAGTAGATGTATATCTCAGGGATGCTAATTATAATAAGATAGACTCGCTTACCCTCGTTACAGATTCCGACGGGAGATGCAATGGAAAATTTAATATCCCATCTTCCGGAATGTTGGGAATGTATACCCTTCAGGCGTTTTTTACATCCTATAATGGAAATACGGCTGGCAGAACAAATGTGGAAGTGGCTGAGTATAAGACTCCCGGTTTTTTTATTGAAATCAAAAAAGATTCAACCCAAAATTATAGTGCCGGGGATGTCCTTAATTTCAAGGGCACGGTAAAGACATATTCAGGCATGCCTGTGAGCGATGCAAAAATATCATATAATGTGAGGTGGAATCCATGGTGGCGCTATTGGAACGGTTCAAACTCCAATGCTTCTTATGGAGGGGAGCTTGCAACGGATATAAATGGTAATTTTGAGATCACATTGCCTACAGATAATTTAAAGAATACTGAATTTGAATATGGAACATATTCTTTAACCGTTTCAGCCACCTCTCCTTCCGGAGAGACGCAGAGCGCACCGGATTTCAGGTTTTCAATGGGGACAGGATTTAACGTCGATCCATCCATCCCGGAGGAAACATGTATAGATAAAGACGAGGTGACCTTTAATGTGCCGGTTTATGATATGCTCGGACTTCCTTCTATACAGCATGTGAAATATCGGTTGGAAAATAAAGAGGATAAAAATATAGTTTTGTCAGGAGAGTTTGAAAGTCCGATATTGAAATTGCCGTCTGATAAATTGCCATCCGGAAAATATGAAATTTCATTTACATTGCCGGAGGATACAACCCGAACTATGGCAACTACAGTGTTATGGAGGAGAGGCGATAGCAAACCTCCATATATGACACCTCTTTGGGTTCCAGGAAAAGAAATAGTGGCTAAAGAGGGAGCTTCGTACGTGAATGTTCCTGTAGGAAGCGGCTATACCGACAGTTGGATTCTTGCCGTTGTGACGAATGAAAAAGGGATTGAAAGTAAGAAGTGGATTCTACTTAATGACGAGAATAGAAATATTCCTGTCAAGACTCCTGAGAATAATGGGAAAATATGGATAACCTTTAGCGGTATGCATGATTTTAATCAGAAAGTCGGTACTGTAGTTGTTATTTCGGAAAGTGCTACCAGGAAGCTTTCTGTGAAGACGGAAACATTCCGTGATCATATTTCATCCGGCGACAAGGAGCAGTGGAGGTTTAAATTTTCTATAAATGACAAAACCGTCGGGAATGTTCCGGCATTTGCTGTCATGAGCGACAAGGCTCTCAATGCTTTGTCTCCATTTGCATGGAGTTTTAATGTGGGTAGAAACTTCAGCCGCCTTACTACTTCTATGACAGCTTTCATGGTTGGCAATATTTTCACAAGCGCAAGGTTTTCAAAGGAGCTGCATTATACAGATGTTGTAGATCCTATACCGGAATGGATGACGTATGGATACAATTTAGGAAACGGCGGAAGAAACTACTTTGGATTAAGGACAACTTCTGCAGCAATGATAAGAGGTGTCCGGACAAAAGGTGTCTCAAACTGTGAAGCCGAGACGGCAGATGCGGATGAAGTGTTTTATGCTGTAGAACAGCAAACCGCTCCAAGATATGCCAATATGTCGATGAAGAAAATGGAATCGGCAGATGCTGTGGCAGAAGAAATGCCGGAACCCGTTGAAGCCGGGGCAGGAGGTGTCGACTCGAAAGAAACGGAACTTCGTCCGGTGGAGATGCCGTTGGCATTTTTCTATCCTGTTTTAAAGAGTGATTCAGACGGGAATGTGGTTGTAGATTTCAAGACTCCAAATTATAATACTACCTGGCAATTCCAGATAATGGGTTATACGGATGATTTGTTGACTGCAGGTCTGGTAAAAGATGCTGTTGCTTCGAAACAAGTGATGGTGAGAAGTAATCTCCCTCGCTACCTCAGAACCGGAGACAAGGCTCAAATCACAGCATTGGTGTATAATAATTCTGATAAATCTATGCCTTTGGGTGGAGAATTGATTGTGTTCAATCCTTTGACCGGGGAGAAACTTGCATCACAATTATTAAAGGCGGAAGAAACAGCTCCATCCGCAAATAGGCTTGTTTCTTTGGAATGGGATGTGCCTGCCAATCTTTCGGCTATAGGTATAAGGGCTTATGCCTATGGCGAGAATCATTCGGATGGGGAACAGACTGTGATACCGGTGGTGCCATCTTCTACCCCTGTTATAGAATCCACACAATTTTATATCGGAAAGGATAAGCAGAATTTCAGTAAGAAGTTACCGAAGTTTAGTAAAGACGCAAATCTTACATTGAAATATTGCGACAATCCTATATGGGAGTGTGCCTTGTCTCTTCCTTCTATCTCCACTCCTGATTCGAAGAATGTTCTTTCTTTGATGAAAGCATTATATGCTAATTCAATAGCATTTGATATAGTCGCTGAATATCCTGAAATCAAGAACGGTCTTGAGAAGGTTTTGACATCCAATGAAGAGAGTGCGCAGAACGTTCTCAAATCAAATCTTGAAAAGGATGCCACTCTTAAAACCGTTGAGCTGAATAGCACTCCATGGGTGAACAATGCATCTTCAGAGACCCTTCGAATGAAACATCTTAACACGCTTCTTGATCCGAAGGTAGCTTCCGATGCGGTCAAACGACTGATGAATGATGTCAGAAGTCTTCAGAACCCGGATGGAGGCTGGACCTGGTGTCCGGATATGCGTTCTTCTGCATTTATATCAAGAAAGGTGCTTCTCAGTTTTGGAATGATGAAGAGAAGCGGTGTCCTTCCTTCAGGAAGCGAGCCGATGATAAAGAAAGGAATTGCTTATTGTGATAAGAATGTATACGACAATTATGTGAAATCCGGTCATAAATTCTCTACTACAGATATTCTTTCATATCTATATATCCGCAGTTTCTTTGACATGGGTAACGGACCTTCCGGATTTTCAGGATTAAAGAAAAAGGCTCTCGAAAGGATCTCAAAAGAATGGGAACATTTTTCTATATATGAAAAATCTATTGCCGCGATACTCCTTTCAAGAAGCAAGGGATATGAGAGGGAAGCCGGTGTCATTTTGGAATCTCTTAATCAGTTCGCGTCAAAGAGCGAAAGTAAAGGATGGTGGTTTGACAATCTTTCCTCCGGTTATAATGGATGGTCTAAGCTATCGACCACAGCAATAGCTCTTGAGGCGTATTCGGAAATAGAACCGATGGCTCCGGCTGTAGACGGCTTAAGACAATGGCTTGTGTTGCAAAAAGAAACTGAAAATTGGGGAGCAAATTCCAACACGGTAGAGGTAATACAGGCTATTCTTTCAAGCGGTTCTAAATGGACTGATTCAAATGATGCACCTGTCATAAAGCTCGGAAATAAGCAGTTGTCGTTGCCGGAGGGAGAGATGTTGACCGGCTTGATCACTCTGTCTATCGATCCAAAGTTGGCGTCAGGTAAGGATCTGAAGATTGAAAAGTCATCTTCAGGACCCGCATGGGGAGGGGTCATAAGTCAGTTTGTTGCCCCGATCAAGGATGTCAAAGCCGAGAAATGTGAAAACCTTAAGATTGAAAAGAAACTTCTTGTTGTAAAAGACACTCCATCGGGAGAGGTGGCTACTGAAGGTGCTATAAAAGTCGGAGACAAAGTCCGCGTCACTATCACTTTGACATGCGACAAGGATATGAGCTATGTTGCCCTCATAGATGAAAGAGGTGCTTGTCTGGAACCTGCTGAGCAGATTTCAGGGTACACGTATGAAGACGGCTTGGGAATGTATAGGGAGATAAGAGATTCGAAAACATCATTCTTTATAGATTTCCTTCCAAAGGGAGTCAATGTCATCTCATACGATTGTTATGCAGATAGGGAAGGGGTTTATTCTATAGGAATAGCCTCAGTGCAAAGTCAATATTCACCATTACAGACAGCGCATTCTGCCGGAGCTACAATCTCTGTTGAACCTAAGTGATTGATTACATAATATAAAATGAATAGTCGCGAGTTGAGCCTGACTCGCGACTATTCATTTTTACTTAATAGGGATTATGATGCCTTCGTTGTTAAGAATAACATTAGGAAAAATTTCTTCAGCTTCTTTTTTGAATAAAGAATCGTCTTTATATCGTGATGAATAATGACCGGTGAGAAGAACCTTTGCTCCAGAGTCTCTTGCTACTAAAGCTGCCTGTTTGGCAGTGGAATGACCTCTTGGTGCGGCAATTGACTTATGTTCTTCAAGATAAGTGGTTTCATGAAAAAGCAGATTCACTGGACCTATCTTTTCAGCAAGACTTTTCATATAAGCAGTGTCGCTTATATGTGCGTAAGACAATGCCGGCGATGGCGGGGAGGTCAGTATATTATTCCTGATAATGGTTCCGTCAGGTTTTATATAGTCTTCACCCTCTTTTAAACGTTTCATCATTGCTACAGGCACTTCGTGAAAACGTGTCATCTCCGGCTTAATATGGCGTTCGCCTGGTTTTTCCTCAAAAATGTAACCCACTGTTGGCACTCTGTGGTTAAGAGGAACAGTGCGGACTGTAAGGGATTTTGTCTCCAGAATGATAGCCTCTTCAGGTTTTATAATATTAAATCTGATATCAAATGGAGTATCACGGCAAAAATAATTAAAAATCGAAGCAAGCTGTTCTTTCCCTTCTTCAAACGTATGTATTGTAATATGACCGCCGGTTCCGTTAAGGGCAAGAGTACCTATAAGCCCGGGTAGCCCGAATACATGATCTCCATGTAGGTGGGTAATGAAAATATGTTGAAGCCTGCTGAAAGATAAGCGTTGTCGCATGAATGCAAGCTGCGCTCCTTCGCCACAATCCACCATAAAAAGGTTTCCACGGTGGTTAATCACCGTGGAAGAAGGCTGATGTTTCAGTGAAGGTCGGGCAGAGCCACAACCTAAAGTGTGTATCGTGAAATTATCCAAAAAATATTGCCTATTGTTTTATCTAAACATTCTCTATCTTATAATCTTTTGCAAGACCCCCGGCTCCTGTTTCCTTATATAAGGATGGAAGGTCATGTCCGGTTTCTTTCATGACCTGAATCAGTTTGTCAAAGCTGACACGATGCCTTCCGTCAGAGAAAGTGGAGTATATATTGGCGTCGAGAGCACGGGCAGCTGCATATGCATTTCGTTCGATGCAAGGAATCTGAACCAAACCGCAAACGGGGTCGCAAGTCATGCCGAGGTGGTGCTCCAGTCCCATTTCGGCCGCGTATTCAATTTGAGCCGGAGATCCTCCGAAAAGTTGGCATGCGGCTCCCGCAGCCATAGCGCATGCGACTCCAACTTCTCCTTGACACCCTACATCGGCGCCTGAAATACTTGCATTATGTTTCACTACGTTCCCTATCAATGCTGCTGTAGCGAGAGCATGTCTTATTTCCATATCGGAGAACTGACGACTTTTCCATAAGTGATATAGTACTGCCGGCACCACCCCGCAACTTCCACATGTGGGAGCGGTCACTATTGTGCCACCTGATGCATTCTCTTCACTTACAGCAAGAGCATAAGAGAATACGAGACCGCGCGAACGCAAATTATCCCGATATCCTTCAGCTCTCATATAATAAGCGCGAGCTTTCCTTCGCAAATTCAGGGGTCCAGGCAATCTGCCGTCTGTTGCAAGGCCTCTTTCTACTGCAGCTTTCATAGTTGCCCAGACCTTGTCAAGAAAATCATTAATTTCTTTACCTTCGCTCTGTTCCACATATTCCCAATAACTTCTGCCGCTACGGTCGCAATAATCCATGATTTCTGTCATGGTATTTTTGTCATAGATTTCAGCTCCACCCTCGTGAGCAAGCCCTTCTCCTTCAATTGCGCCGCCTCCAACGCTGTAGACTGTCCATTCGTCGGAAGGCAGTCCGGCTGCATTGAGACTTCTGAATGTCATTCCATTAGGATGATAAGGGAGGAAAACGTCTGGTTTCCATATGATCTTCACGGGCAGATCGCTTTGTGACAGCACATCGTATATTGCTACGTCGGTCATATGCCCTTTGCCGGTGGCGGCAAGGCTTCCGTATAGCACAACTTCGTATCCCTCTGCGTGCTTGTGTTTTTGAAAAAATATTTCAGCCGCTTTCCGTGGCCCCATTGTGTGGCTTGACGATGGCCCCGTACCTATTCGATATAGCTCTCTGATAGATTTCATGGTGAGTTGTTAATTGTAATGTTTCCTTTTAATAAGTGTCGGCGGTGCCTTCACTGTTTTCCAAAAAATGAAGGATTGTCAGAGTAATTATGACAATCCTCGCATCGTAGGCAAAATTAGTGAAATATTACATATTTTGCAAGGATAACTAAAATATTATCATTTATACTAATAAAAGGGCAGCCCCCCGAGCGTCGACCCGAGAAACAAAAATCATCAAAAATGATGATTGTGTGGGTTCCGAATAGTATGTAGCTTTGCAGTCGTGAAACTGACTGATATCATATTACCGTTTTTGATGGGCATTGTCCCTTCTGTCGCTTTGGCTGAAAAGGAGGAAAAAGACACGATAGGTGTCACCCTCGATGAATTGAGTGTGACGGTTGTCAAACAAATGGCTCGACTTAACGAAGAGCCGGAAGCTGCCACAGTGATTGGTCGTGCCGAACTCGAACGCCTGGGAGCTTATGCCATAAAGAATATCTCAGATGTGGTGCCGAATTTCTATATACCTGATTATGGGTCGCGAATGACATCGTCTATTTATGTGAGAGGCATCGGCGCACGAATGGATCAGCCTTCGGTCGGATTGAACGTAGACAACGTTCCCTATTTAAACAAGGATGCATTTGATTTCGACATTGCCGATATCGCTTCGGTTGAAATGATGCGCGGACCTCAGTCAACTTTGTATGGCAGAAATACAATGGCTGGTGTCATAAATGTCACTACGTTGTCTCCAATGAGATTCCAAGGTTGGAAAGTTGGACTTGAGGCAGGTTCCGGTACTAAAATTAAGGCTTCCGCCGGATGGTATCATAAGTTTGGAGAAAGAACCGGATTGTCGGTTGTTGGTGCATACGGCAGCCAGAAAGGTTTTTTTGTCAATGAATATAATGGTAAAAAAGTTGATCATGAGTTTAACTGGAGTGGAAGGGTAAAGTTTTATCATAGATTGTCTGACTCTTGGAACCTTCAGAACTCTGCAGCATTTGGAATACTCCGTCAGGGTGGGTATCCATATGAATATAAAAATACAGGAATAATAGCCTATAACGATACTTGTTTTTATCGCAGGTTTACTTTTACAGACGGTCTTTCATTACGGTATTCAGGTGAAAAATTCTCTGTCACGTCTATAACTTCAGTTCAGCATATAAATGATAATATGACGCTCGATCAGGATTTCCTACCTGAAGAATTTTTTACCTTGACTCAAAAGAAAAAAGAAACCGCTTTCACTGAAGATGTCGTAATGCGGAGTAATTCGGACAGCGATTACCGATGGCTTAATGGCATTTTCGGTTTTTACAAGCATCTTGATATGCATGCTCCGGTCACCTTTAAAGATAGAGGAATCGAAGACTTGATAGAGAAACACAGAAACGATGCCAACCCGTCTTATCCTATCAGCTGGAACACCAGGATATTTGATCTGAACAGTCGTTTTAAAATTCCAACTTGGGGACTTTCTGCATATCATGAATCTGATCTGACGATAGGTGGTTGGACATTGACAGCCGCTTTGCGCCTTGACTATGAACATTCTACGCTTAATTATAATAGCTTATGCGACACGGGATACTCAATATACAAGAAATCAGATTCTGAATATGAACATTTCAGAACTGTGGATATAGACATTGATGACAAAGGAAAACTTTCCCGACATTTCCTAACATTATTGCCTAAAATATCAGCTTCTTATTCTTTGGGAGAAGACAGAGGCAATATTTATGTTAAAATTTCAAAAGGATATAAGGCGGGTGGATTTAACACCCAGATGTTCAGCGACGTATTGCAACAACGTCTTATGGGTATAATGGGAGTGGGTGCACAATATGACGTTGAAGAAATCGTTTCTTATAAACCGGAAAAGAGCTGGAATTATGAGGTTGGAAGCCATCTCGTCTTCCCGGGTTCCCGTCTTGAGTTGGATCTGGCAGCCTTTTTTATTGATTGCAGAGATCAGCAACTCACCATGTTCCCCGATGGAACAACTACCGGACGCATCATGACTAACGCCGGGAAAACGCATAGTTTTGGTGGTGAAATATCTGTTAGGGCTAACCTGACTGATCAACTTTCTCTCGTTGGCAGTTACGGTTATACCAATGCCCGTTTCCGTAAATTTAATGACGGTATTCATAATTATAAAGGTAATTATCTTCCTTATGCTCCGCGCAACACTTTGTTTCTTCAAGGAGTTTGGACAATACCTACACATCATGCTGTAGTGGGAAATATTACTTTCGATGTCAATATGCGTGGCACAGGAGATATCTACTGGAATGAATCTAACACGGAAAGACAAAATTTTTACTCTCTTCTTGGTGCGGGAGTGACGATTGGAACTGACGAGTTAAATCTTCAGCTTTTCGGAAAAAATCTTACAGATACTAAATATTACACGTTCTATTTTATGTCTATGGGGAATGAATTCCTGCAACGTGGTAGAGGTGTGGAATTTGGTGCTGCATTAAGGTATTGCTTTTAAATTCAGAATTTAAAATTCAATAATAAATAGAAATGAAAAAAATCGTATTGGGCCTTTTGGCATTTACCGGACTTTTTTTAAGTTCATGCAATGTGGGAAATGGAGACAATTATCAAAATGTGGCTTATTATCCGACAAATCTTATCATACCGACTGATGGTAGCCCGGCTGTGATGTCACAGGGAGTGTATCCTATAAAATTCGATTTCAATGACGGGACTGCCACAGTATCGGGTGCTCTTAGAATCAATGAAACCGACTACAGTTTTGTCGCTGATCCTGTAAAATATGTTGATTATGGCTATAAGCAGGTGATCAAAGGTGTTTCCGGTATGTTCTCGAACGGAAGTCAGGAAATGAGAAATGGTAAATTCATGATATCTGCTTACGATGCACTTCCTAAGGACTTCAACCCTACGAAAGTTTTCACTCCAATTGTTAAACCTGAAAATAGCGGCACAAAATTTATTCCGGGTGTGTTGATTACGCCGGTGTCGCAAAGCATCAGTGCAATCTTTGTAGGGTATTATCAGATGGGTGATCGATATAATGTGCATACATTCTCTACAGACACATTCTATGCCGGAACCACCAATACAGGATATGCAACTTCTGATAAGACGGTATATCGTGTTATAATGGACATTGAAAAGAAGAAGGCGACCCTTTTGATTTATGACGCAAAGTTTGCAGAAGAGATGCCCTCAATCAAAACTATTATTTTGCCGGAGCTTGATATTGTGACAAACTCTAACGGTTATGAAATAGTAGGAGAAAATATCGTTCCATTGGTGCCGGAAGCGGATTCAACAATGGCTGAGTTGTCTCAGTGTACACCTAATGAGAACTTTATATTTAATTCATTTAGAATGAATACAGTTGACCAACTGCTGACAAAAGTCAATATGGATTACAGGGTTGCCGGCAGATTCAATGGCAAGTTCTCTGGCAGCTATGTTAAATTGCCTGATGATTTTTAATCTGAATCATTGAATCAGTAGCACTGCCGAAATCTAAAATTTAAAACAAATCAAACCTATAAAGAGAGGAGGGCATAATTGTCTTCCTCTCTTTTCAATTAATACATAAATTGCATTTATTAAAAAATAATGTGCAATAAAAGTTTCATTCATTTGTAATTTTTAGTATCTTTGCAGAGAAAAGAGGGCAGGAAAAACTCGCCCGAGACCAAATGAAAGACTAAATCTTTAAAATTAAGACGATTATATGAATCTTTTGTTGGAGATAAGCAACAACGCACTTGCTGTGACCGCTACTTTGACGGGCATTGGCTTGGTGTTTGCTGCTTTGTTGATAGCGAAATTGATTTCTCCGAAATCGTATTCTGTCAAGAAATCGGAGCCGTATGAGTGTGGTATCCCTACCAGAGGTGAATCAATGATTCAATTTAAGGCAGGATATTACATCTTTGCAATCCTGTTCCTCATTTTCGATGTGGAGACAGTTTTTCTCTATCCATGGTCGGTAGTGATGCGTAGCCTTGGTCCGCAAGGTCTCCTTTGCATCGGCATTTTCATGTTTGTCCTCATAATGGGCTTGGCATACGCCTGGCGGAAAGGAGCGTTGTCATGGAAGTGAAAATCAAAAGCATAAAGCATGAGGACTTCAAAGACAATGAATATATCGACAAGCTTGTCGAGGAGCTCAATGCTACCGGAGCCAATGTGATGGTCGGCAAGTTTGATCAATTGATCAACTGGGGTATCGCCAATTCTTTGTGGCCTCTTTGTTTTGGCACAAGTTGCTGTGCCATTGAGTTTATGAGTCTCGGAGCTGCTCGTTACGATATGGCTCGTTTTGGTTTTGAAGTGGCAAGAAATTCACCACGTCAGGCAGACTATATAATGGTACAGGGCACTATAGTACATAGGATGGCTCCTGTGCTTCGTCGTTTATATGAGCAGCTTGCAGAGCCTAAATATGTGATTGCATGTGGCGGTTGCGCTGTTTCCGGCGGTCCGTTTAAAAATTCGTATTGCGTTGTGCCCGGTGTCGATAAGATCCTCCCTGTGGATGTCTACATCCCCGGCTGTCCTCCACGTCCGGAAGCATTCTTCTACGGATTGATGCAGCTACAACGTAAAATAAAGGTGCAAAAATTCTTTGGCGGTGTAAACCGTAAAGAGAAAATTGCTGAGTTTTTTGAAAAACATCCCGAAGAGGAAGGCCGCATCGGCTGATGAGCCTCTGAGAGTATAAAGTATTCGAATCAAGAGACAACATGAGCGAAATAAAAGAAATAATCAGCCGAATTCTTCCTTCTGCAACCTTCACTGAAGGTGACACCCTCATGGTCACAGTAGATGAGAAGGATTGGCATGGATTTGCTAAGGCACTCAAGGAAACTAAAGGACTTGAGTTTGATGTCCTCTCTGCAGTTGTGGGCATGGATTGGAAGGATTCACTCGGAGTGGTCTATTACCTTACTTCAACTTCCCGCAATTGGGATGTTATATCCGTGAAGGTTGCAGTCGCCGATCGTGAGAACCCGATGATACATAGCGTATGCGATCTTTGGAAAGTAGCAAACTTCCAGGAGAGAGAAGTATATGATTTCTACGGAATCAAATTCATCAACCACCCTGACATGCGTCGCTTCTTCCTTCGTAATGATTGGAAAGGGCATCCCTTGAGAAAGGATTATGATGCAGACCCCAAGTTGAATCCTATTCCAACGGAAGATGAAAAGAACGAGGATGATACTGTAAGTTACGTAGAAGATGAGAACGGAAATGTTAAAGCGGTTCCCGGAAAAGTCTTTGAGGAAGATGAATATGTGGTGAATATAGGGCCTCAGCACCCGTCCACCCATGGAGTGATGCGTTTCCGCGCTTCTGTAGATGGAGAAACTGTGAAGAAGGTGGATGTTGTTTCAGGCTATATTCATCGTGGTATAGAAAAATTGAGCGAGGGGCTTACTTATCCTCAGATCCTTCATTTCACAGACCGTATGGACTATATGTCGGCTCATCAGAACCGCCATTGTCTTTGCATGTGTATTGAGAAGGCTATGGGTCTTGAAGTGCCTCGTAGAGCTCAGGTTATCCGAGTGATGATGGATGAGCTTATGCGTATATCAAGCCATCTGCTTTCTTTTGGATGTACGGCAATGGACCTCGGCGCAACTACTGCATTCTTCTATGGTTTTCGTGAGCGTGAAATGATTCTTGATATATTCGAGAAAACTTGCGGTGCTCGCATGTCAATGAATTATAATGTGATTGGCGGTGTGATTGCTGACCTGCATCCCGACTTCGTAAAGGATGTTAAAGAGCTCATAAACATTATGCCGTCACGTCTGAAAGAATATCATAAAGTATTTAGCGGTAACCTTATTGCAAAGAACCGTCTTAAGAAAGTAGGTCATCTTTCAAAAGAAGATGCTATCAACTATGCAATAACCGGTCCCAGCGGAAGAGGTTCCAACTGGAGTTGTGATTGCCGTAAAAAGCATCCATATGCAGTTTATTCCGAGGTTGAGTTTGATGAAGTTCTTGGAGATGGCTGTGATTCTTATTCTCGCTATATGGTCAGAATGAAAGAAATTGAGCAAAGCTGCAGAATTCTTGAACAACTTGTAGACCGTATTCCTGAGGGTGATATTCGTGCACAA
Source organism: uncultured Muribaculaceae bacterium (assembly GCA_910583795.1). GTDB lineage: Bacteria > Bacteroidota > Bacteroidia > Bacteroidales > Muribaculaceae > Lepagella. The sequence goes on along the minus strand of CAJTZQ010000009.1, from coordinate 51,632 downwards.
GTTCCCAAAGTGATTAAACTTCCTGTAGGAAGCTGGTATCAGCAGGTGGAGGCAAGCCGTGGCACCTTCGGTGTCTATATCGAATCTACCGGTGAAAAGAATCCTTATCGTGTGCATTTCCAGAGCCCATGTTTCAATTTGGTTGGAGTTATGGATCTCACATGTTCGGGATATATGATTGCCGACCTTATCACAATCGGTGCCGCACTTGACTTTGTGATTCCAGATATCGATAGATAAGAATATTAATAGCGACTAATAAACATAACCCGCAAACGATTTTCAATAAAATATTATGTTTAATTTCGGAATATGGACCAGCGAGTTTAATAAATTTTTGATGGGCTTTCTTCCTGAATGGGCAACTGTTTTGGTTGAATGTGTCATCATTGCCGTGCTGGTGCTGCTCACATATACGGTGCTCGCCCTTTTCTACATTCTCTACGAGCGTAAACTGTGCGCATGGTTCCAGTGTCGACTCGGACCTATGCGTGTAGGTAAATGGGGCTTGCTACAAGTCTTTGCCGACATGTTTAAGATCCTCATCAAGGAACTTATCAGTCTTAAAGACACGGATCGTTTCCTTTTCAAGCTTGCACCTTATCTGGTGATAACTTCATCTGTGGTGATGCTTGCTTGTCTCCCTTGGGGCAACGGCTTGCAGATCATCAATTATAATATAGGCATATTCTTCATTCTTGCTGTTTCTTCTGTGGGAGTTTTGGGTATCCTTCTTGCCGGTTGGGCTTCAAACAACAAATATACATTAATTGGTGCGATGCGAAGCGGAGCACAGATGATAAGCTATGAGATATCACTCGGCCTTGCAATCATCACAATTATTGTTTTTGCAGGAACTATGAATATAAACGAGCTTGTATGGGCACAGGATAAGGCGTGGTTTATTTTCCGTGGACATATCCCTGCCATCATAGCTTTCCTCATTTATATCGTAGCGGCGACTGCTGAAACAAATCGTGGTCCGTTCGACCTTCCTGAGGCAGAACATGAGTTGACAGCCGGTTATCATACAGAGTACTCAGGTATTCATTTCGGCTTCTTCTATCTTGCAGAATATTTGAATCTGTTCATTGTTTCCGGTATTGCATCGCTGATGTTCCTGGGAGGGTGGATGCCCTTGCATATCCCCGGATGGGACGGATTTAACAACGTTATGAACTATATTCCTTCAGTGGTATGGTTCTTAGGGAAAAGCTTCTTTGTCTCCTATGTGATTATCTGGTTTAAGTGGACTTTCCCTCGTGTCAGAATCGACCAGATGCTCTCGTTCGAGTGGAAATATCTTATGCCTCTTTCTCTTGCCAATCTTGTATTGATGGCAGTGTTTGTGGCTCTCGGATGGCATTTCTAAGATAGAAGTATTGTAATATTAAGAAAACACATTATTTAATAAATAGAATATGAGCGCTAATTTCGGAACAGTGACTCAGGTGATCGGTCCGGTGATCGACGTCTCTTTTGAAGGTGGTAAGGAAAATATTCCTCCAATCTATAATGCCTTGAAGGTGGAGCGAGACAACGGGGAGATATTGATCCTCGAGGTTGAGCAACACATTGGAGAAGACACCGTGAGATGCGTTGCAATGGAGAGTACCGACGGTGTTCGCCGTGGAGTTAAGGTGGAAGACCTTGGTCGTCCAATAGCAGTCCCTACAGGAAATCAGGTTAAGGGTAGACTCCTGAATGTCATTGGTGAGCCTATTGACCGACTTGCTTCTATTAATAGAGACAATTTGCGTGGCATCCACCAGCCGGCACCGGCATTCGATGATCTTGCGATCTCAACCGAAGTGCTCTACACCGGCATCAAAGTCATTGACCTTCTTGAACCTTATTCCAAAGGTGGTAAGATTGGTCTTTTCGGCGGTGCCGGCGTGGGTAAGACAGTGCTCATCATGGAGCTTATCAACAACATTGCAAAAGGTCACAACGGATTTTCAGTTTTCACAGGAGTTGGGGAACGCACCCGTGAAGGTAACGACCTTCTTCGTGAGATGATTGAAAGTGGCGTCATAAAGTATGGCGATAAGTTCAAAGAGGGTATGGAGAAAGGGGAATGGAACCTTCATGATGTAGATATGAAGGAAGTCAACAATTCTCAAGCCACCCTTGTGTTCGGACAGATGAATGAACCGCCGGGTGCACGTCTTCGTGTTGCGTTGTCCGGACTGACTGTAGCAGAACAGTTCCGCGATAATGATGGCGGCGGAAAGGAAATACTCCTTTTTATTGATAATATATTCCGTTTCACTCAGGCAGGTTCAGAGGTATCTGCTTTGCTTGGTCGTATGCCGTCTGCAGTGGGTTATCAGCCTACACTTGCATCTGAGATGGGTATGCTTCAAGAGAGAATTACATCTACCAAACAGGGTAGTATCACATCGGTTCAAGCAATTTATGTGCCTGCCGATGACTTGACCGACCCTGCTCCGGCTACCACTTTTAACTTCCTTGATGCTACAACCGTGTTGAGTCGTAAGATTGCTGAGCTCGGTATCTATCCTGCGGTGGATCCTCTTGATTCCACATCGAGAATTCTTGATCCGAATATTATCGGAGAGGAACATTATAATACAGCTCAAGCCGTAAAACAACTTTTGCAGAAATATAATGACTTGCAGGATATAATAGCCATTCTCGGTGTTGACGAACTTTCAGATGAGGATAAGCTCGTCGTTGCACGCGCAAGAAGGGCTCAGCGTTTCCTATCTCAGCCGTTCAATGTGGCAGAACAGTTCACCGGTTTGCCGGGCGTGATGGTGCCTCTTGCAGAAACTATACGCGGTTTCAAGATGATTCTCTCGGGAGAAATGGATGAATATCCTGAACAGGCGTTCCTTAATGTCGGCACAATCGATGAGGCAATTGCCAAAGGTAAGAAACTTCTCGCAGAGGTTAAATAATTTACACGAAACTGAACTCAATTACGAAATCCCAGGTCATGACACTTGAAATTATATCTCCAAGCGAAATTCTCTTTAAAGGAGAGGCAGATTCAGTCACTCTTCCGGGAGCTCTCGGATCATTTACTGTTCTGAAAAATCATGCCTCGCTGATCTCTGTACTAAATGCAGGTTCTGTGGTTTACCGAACTCCGGCAGGTGAAGAGATAAGTGTTGACATCAAGGGAGGACTGGTGGATGTTGATAACAACATTGTGTCTGTTTGCGTGTATTGACATTTCAGGAATAGATAAAACGGTTAAACCAACAAGGAATGAACTCTAATAAAATATCTATAATTTTTGGATTGATCGTCATGATTCTTTTTTCACCGTTTGCTGTTAATGCATCCGGCCCGGATAAGGAAGAAGGCGTCAATGTCAAAGAGATTATGTTCCATCACCTTGGAGATGGATATGGCTGGGAGGTGCCTTTCAGTCATGTATACCGTATCCCGCTTCCTGTAATTGTCAGAGCAGAAGATGGGAAATGGATCTGTTTTTCTTCTTCCAAACTTACGAAGCTGGAAGAAGAGATCGATCCTAAATCCGGGAAAAACAAGCTTGAGGCGGTACCGCAGATTGTTAATATAGAAAAAGACGGGAAAAACTATAGTTTTGTCCTGGCTCATTATAGCGCTCATAGCAACAAGATTGTACAGATTTTTCCTGTCGAATCCGATAATGATAAATCTGTGTTGAAAGCGGCATCTGAAATTGCTTCTGAGGGAGAGTATGGCGTTGATAGAATTATTGATGGTTATGTGCTTGTCGACGGGCAGTATTTTAAAGAATACAGACCGCTTGATTTTTCTATCACGAAAAATGTTCTCGCTCTTTTCATAGCTGCAATTATCGTCACTGCAATGGTTATGTCTGTTGTTAGATGGTATGCAAAGAAGGGTCTCAAAGCGCCACGTAAAGGTATGGGATTCATGGAGATGTTGATTGATTTTATCTACACCGGAGTTATCAAATCTTCACTTCATGACAAGGCTAAGCAATTTGCTCCGTTCCTTCTCACATGTTTCTTCTTTATTTTGGTTATGAACCTCGTGGGATTGATCGTAATATTCCCGGGCGGAGCTAATCTAACAGGCAACATAGCTGTCACGCTTGTCCTTGCAGTGTTGGTGTTTATTGTCATAAACATTAAAGCAACAAAACATTATTGGAAAGAAATTTTTTGGCCGGATGTCCCTCTGTTCTTAAAGTTTCCACTTCCGATTATGCAATGTATTGAAATTTTCGGTATTTTTACAAAGCCGGCTGCACTATGTGTCCGTCTGTTTGCCAATATGATGGGAGGACATATGATCGTCATCACATTGACGTTGTTGATCTTCATTTTCACAGCATTCGGAGCCGCAGCCACAGGAGGTTCTGTAGTCATATCGATTATATTCTCGATTTTCATGCTCGCTCTTGATATTCTGGTAAGTTTTATCCAGGCATATGTCTTTACCCTTCTTGCAACATTGTTTATAGCCATGGCGCAGGATAACGGACATCATGAGAAACATCAGGAACATGTGGATCATGAGATATTACCTGATCCTGACAATGATGAGAAGAAAGACGATGCATCAGGTGTGATAGCTTGAGATGGTTAAAATAGAAATATATAAAACAATAATAATTTAAAAATTTGGAATTATGTTATCAATGATTTTAGCAGCAGTTGCTCCTCTCGCAGCTCTTGGCGCAGCAATCGGCGCAGGTATCGCAGCCATTGCAGCAGGTATCGGTATCGGCAATATCGGTTCTTCAGCAATGGAAGCCATCGCACGTCAGCCAGAGGCATCCGGCGACATTCGCTCTAACATGATTGTAATCGCAGCACTTATTGAGGGTGTCGCTCTCTTCGCAGTGATTGTATCAGCACTTGCTTTATTCCTCTAATTAAATTTCGACACAACCTTTAAAATTCTGTCATAATGGAATTGTTCACGCCCGAATTAGGCTTGGTATTCTGGATGTTTATCGCCTTCATCATCCTGTTCTTCGTTTTGGCGAAGTGGGGTTGGCCGATAATAATCAAGAATATGGAGCAGCGCGCAGACACCATCGATAAAGGGGTGGAATATGCCAAAGAGGCAAAAGCGCAGCTTGACTCCGCACGTGCCGACGCTCAGAAATTTCTTGACGATGCACGTAAACAGCAGGCTGAAATTTTGCGTGATGCAGCAAAGATGAAATCGCAAATCATTGAAGAGGCTAAGAAGGAGGCTTCTGAAGAGGCGAAGAAAGTAATGGATGCTGCCAAAGTGTCGATAGAACAATCACGCAAGGAAGCTGAACTTCAGTTCAGAGATGAAGTAAGCAAGTTCTCTCTTGACATCGCTGAAAAGATGGTTAGAAACCAGCTTAAAAGCGATAAGGCTCAGACTGAGCTTGTAAACAAATTGTTGGACGAAATAGAGAATAATTAAACCCTATGGACAACGGTCTCATACCACACAGATACGCTAAGGCGCTTTACAAATATGCGTCTGAAAACGGCAAGACAGAGGAAATTTATAATCTAATGAAAAGGGTTATTAAATCGTTTGTTGATAATCCCGGGATGCAAAAAACTTTGTCAAATCCATTTGTGACGTCACAAGACAAGGAGAAACTTCTTCTTACAGCTGCCGGAGATGAGGCCGACAATGCTTATGACCGTTTCATCAAATTGATAATTGGTCATAACCGCACTGATTTTGCTTACGAAATGATGCTTGCTTATAGAGATATTTACCGTAAGGAAAAAAATATAATGCAAGTCAACATTACAACTGCTTCGGTTTTACCTCAAGAACAGATGCAGAAATTGCGAGATCTTGTGAATAAAGCGTTCAAAGGTTCTATTCTTGAATTTTCAGAATCGGTTAATCCCGATTTAATAGGCGGGTTTGTTATTGATGTTGATTCTGTAAGGATGGATGCATCTATAAGTAACGAACTCGAACAACTACGTCAAACCCTATTAAGAAGCAAGTGACAAGATGCTTAACCCAAGCGAAATTTCTGATATTCTAAAACAGCAGCTCGAAGATGTTACTTCGCAAGTAAAGTTTGAAGAGGTGGGCACCGTTCTCGAAGTTGGAGATGGTGTAGCTCATGTTTACGGACTTGAAAATGTAAAATCTAACGAGTTGGTAGAGTTTGAAAACGGCGTCAAGGGCGTCGCTCTCAATCTCGAGGAGAGCAATGTGGGTGTTGTGCTTCTCAACAACGTAAATAAAGTGACTGAGAACATGTCGGTGCGTCGCACGGGTGAGATCGCGTCAATCCCCGTAGGGGAAGGGCTTCTGGGCCGAGTGATCAATATCCTTGGAGAACCGATCGACGGAAAAGGACCCATAAACGGAGAACTAATAAATCTGCCTCTTGAGCGTAAGGCTCCCGGAGTTATCTTCCGTCAGCCGGTAACCCAACCGCTTCAGACAGGTATAAAAGCAGTCGACGCAATGATTCCTATAGGAAGGGGTCAGCGAGAACTTATAATCGGCGACCGTCAGATCGGTAAAACAGCTATTGCAATCGATACAATCATAAATCAAAGGCAGAATTATCTTGACGGAAAGCCTGTATATTGTATCTATGTTGCAATTGGACAGAAGGCATCGTCAGTTGCCTCTCTCGTACATACTTTGGAAAAATACGGAGCTATGGATTATACTGTTGTGGTTGCTGCTACAGCGTCTGACTCAGCTTCCATGCGTTACTATAGCCCATTTGCCGGAGTTGCGATCGGAGAATATTTCCGTGATACCGGCAGGGATGCTCTTATTGTTTATGACGATTTGTCTAAACAAGCTGTTGCATACCGTGAAATTTCTTTGGTTCTTAAGCGTCCTTCCGGTCGAGAGGCATATCCAGGTGATATCTTCTATCTGCATTCACGTTTGTTGGAAAGGGCTGCCAAGATAATAGATAATCAGGAGGTTGCTGAAACAATGAACGATTTGCCTGATGTTTTGAAACCGATGGTAAAAGGTGGCGGTTCTCTGACTGCTCTCCCGATTATCGAAACTCAGGCAGGAGACGTTTCTGCATATATTCCAACTAATGTAATTTCGATTACAGACGGTCAGATATTCCTCGAAACAAGTTTGTTTAATCAAGGCATCCGACCGGCGATAAATGTAGGTATATCAGTATCTCGTGTTGGTGGTAACGCCCAAATAAAGGCAATGAAGAAAGTTGCCGGTACATTGAAAATTGCACAGGCACAGTTCCGTGAACTTGAATCATTCACCAAGTTTGGTGGAGACATAGATCCGGTTACAGCACGTGTAATTGATAGAGGTAGAAAGAACCAACAGCTTCTGATTCAACCTCAATATCAGCCTTGGCCCGTAGAAAACGAGGTGGCTGTAATATATTGTGGTGTGAACGGTTTGCTTGAGAATGTACCTATTGATAAGGTTCATGAATTTGAAGAGCTGTTTATTCAGCTTCTTAAAGCTAAATATCAAAAGGAAGTGCTTGACGAGCTTCGTGCCGGAAAACTTACGGATGATGTTCAGGAGAAGTTGAATCAATGTGCATCAGAAATTTCATCAAGATACAAATCTTAAAACTATAGCTGCAGCGGCGGAACGGTGGCTTCCGCCACTGTAGCGTCTACTTTTGCGACATCTTATCAGTTGTCGGATTTAATAACCATATCAGAATAATCAGCAAATGGCAACTCTAAAAGCCTTAAAGACTCGTATCGGTTCAGTGTCGTCAAGTGAGAAAATCACCGGCGCCATGAAGATGATATCTTCTGCTAAGGTTCACAAGAATGAGGCGGAGTTAAGGAAACTGCTCCCGTTCAAGAATCAGGTGAAGTCGATAATGGGTCATCTTCTTGAAACAGACATGGAGTTTGATTCTCCACTTCTCATGGAAAGGGAAGTGAAGAAAGTTGGCGTTGTCGTTTATGGCACGGACGATGGACTTTGTGGTGCCTATAATCTCAACATCTTCAAACATTTGTTGATCGAGATTAGCCGATTGCATCAAGAATATGGCGATGATTTGGAGATCACTATATTCCCCGTCGGCAAGAAAATTTTAAAAGCGGTTTCAAGGATTAAAAATGAAGATATAAAATTAAAGGCAATACAAGGAGTTGATTCTAAGATGCTCCCTTCTGTTGTCAATAATTTTGTGAATGAACTTAGAAATTCATTTGTAACCGGCGACCTTGATCTGATTGAAGTTGTATATATGCAGTTCAAGAGCATGAGCAAGCAATTGCTTACTGTTGAGCAATTGTTCCCCGTAAGCCGTCAGGTAATTGAGGGTGACAATTTAAATGCAGAATCCGACAATAAACTATATATTTTCGAACCGGATGCCAACAGCATTTTCAATGAGGTTCTCCCGATGTTTGTTTTATCTACAATGCAGGAGATAACAATTGAAAATAGAGCATCGGAACAGGCTGCGAGGGTTATGGCGATGCAGAGTGCAAACGACAATGCAAAGAAGCTTCTTGAATCTTTGCAGCTCGAATTCAACAAACTTCGTCAGCAAGGAATTACAACTGAACTATTGGATATCCTGGGAGGTCAGGTCGAGAGATAAGTTGTAGAAACCCCATCATGAAAACGAATCAAAAGTTTTGACTAAATGAGTAGTATAAAGGAATATTTTTCGGAAGCCGGGAAGGGGCTGAAAAGTCTTATTGACGGCATGGTGGTGACCGGAAAGGAATTTGTCACCCCGAAAGTTACCGAATGTTATCCCGAAAACCGCAACACTCTTCAGATTGCGGACCGTTTCAGGGCTGAGCTTACACTAAAATACGACAATGAAGGGCGTCACAAATGTATAGGTTGTGGCATCTGTCAGATGAATTGTCCAAACGGGACAATTCAATTGTCTACAAAAATGGTTGATCTTCCCGATGGGAAAAAGAAGCGTAAGCTCGACAAATACATGTATGATCTCGGCAGCTGTACGTTCTGTATGCTTTGTGTAACAACATGTCCGCAGGATGCACTCGAATTCTCAAATGATTTCGAGCAAGCTGTTTTCACACGTGGAAGTTTGGTGAAACAACTCAATTATCGTCCGGAACCTAAAGACGATGTTGCCGCTCCGGCACCGAAGCCTGCAATGGATCCTGAGAAGCTTGCGAAGATTAAGGCAGAGGCTCTTGCAAAGGCAGCTAAAATCAAGGCTGAAAAAGAGGCAGCTGCCAAAGCTGCTTCTGCTGAGACTCCCGCAGCTACCCCAAAGGCAGACGATTCTATAGAAGAAAATAAAGAAAAATAAAACATAATGGATTCAGTAGGAAATATAATCGTGTATTTCGTGGTTGCCATTGCCATGGTGTTTTTCTCATTCAAGGCAGTGACAACGGGGAAGATATTGCGTGCCGCAACCTACCTTCTTTTTGTGCTTCTTGGCACAGCAGTGTTCTATTTTCAGCTCGGTTATCAATTTCTTGGGGCTGTTCAGATAGCTGTTTATGCCGGTGGTATAATGGTATTGTTCGTGTTTGCAATATTACTCACCCACAAGCCTAACGATGCATCAGGAATGATTGAATCTCATCGCAAGACCATCGGAGTGCTCCTGTCGGGAGCATCAGCCGTGCTTCTTTTGTTTGCCATCTTCTACATGCCGCTCTTACACGGGGCTTCATTGATGGAATGTATTCAGGCAGGCAATGAAATAACTATGCGTGAGATCGGCGAAGCCTTCACAGGCAGCGGACGATTCCAATACTTGCTTCCCTTTGAGGCTATCAGTGTGTTGTTGCTCGCATGTATAATCGGTGGTGTCACAGTTGCACGCAAAAGCTAAGTGGATATGGACTTAAGTATGTTATGGTATCTTGTGCCGAGCGTGGTAATGTTCACGTGTGGCATTTACGGTTTTATCACTCGTAAAAACCTGATCGCAATTCTTATTTCTTTGGAATTGATGCTAAATTCCGCAGATCTTAATTTTGTGGTTTTCAACCGCTATCTTTTCCCAGGATCTATGGATGGCATGGTGTTCACTCTCTTTGCAATCGCTATCGCGGCTGCCGAAACAGCAATTGCCATTGCTATAATAATCAATATTTACAGGGCGATTGGAAATACTGATATTACTGAAATTAATAAAATGAAATTCTAAGATATGGACATTACACTTCCAATTTTGATTTTGGCGATTCCGATCACAATGTTCCTCGTCTTAGGAATAGGCGGGGTTAAGATGTCGCGTAAAACCGCAGGAATACTCGGTATTCTCGGAATGGGTACGACTGCAACTCTCGCATACATTGTGGCAATCACCTACTTTTTCAGTGGTGACGCTAATTTTATTATAGACGGTGTTCGTCAGCAATATCAGGTGTTTGATGTCACTTGGCTGGCGTTTACTAAGACGTTAGTAGTAAACCTTGGCTTCCTCCTTGATCCCATCTCGGCGATGATGCTTGTGGTAATCACCACAATTTCATTCATGGTTCACCTGTATAGTTGGGGATATATGGAGCATGAACCCGGGTTCCAGAGATATTATGCTTTTCTCTCGCTCTTCTCATTCTCGATGCTAGGCCTTGTGGTAGCCACCAATATTTTCCAGATGTATATTTTCTGGGAGCTTGTGGGTGTATCATCTTATCTGCTCATCGGTTTCTTCTATAAATTGCCTTCCGCAGTCTCTGCATCGAAGAAAGCATTTATCGTGACCCGTTTTGCCGACCTCGGTTTCTTGATCGGTATTCTGATTCTGTCATTCTATACAGATACGTTCAACTTTGTAGATATGACTTCGAATCCTGAAGGGGTACTTGCTTCTACAGGAGGTGCCACATTTATGGGAGCTTCTGTCTTGACTTGGGCGATGGTTCTTATCTTCACAGGAGGTATGGGTAAGTCAGCTATGATGCCATTGCATATATGGCTTCCTGATGCGATGGAAGGTCCGACACCTGTATCTGCACTTATACATGCTGCAACAATGGTTGTTGCAGGTGTATATCTCGTGGCAAGGATGTTCCCCGTATATTGTGTTGTAGACGCAGCAATGACATTTATCTGTGTTATCGGTGCGATCACAGCATTTTATGCTGCGGTTGTAGCTTGTGCACAGATCGATATAAAGAGAATTCTTGCATTCTCTACAATTTCTCAGATTGCGTTTATGATGGTGTCGCTCGGTGTAGCATACGACAAACCTATCGAAGGAGTTCATTACTCAGGTCTGGGATATATGGCAGGTATGTTCCATCTGTTCACTCACGCCATGTTTAAGGCACTGCTCTTCCTTGGCGCCGGCGCCTTGATTCATGCTGTACATTCAAACAACTACACAGCTATGGGCGGACTTCGTAAATACATGCCTATCACACATTGGACATTCCTTATAGGATGTCTTGCGATTGCAGGTATCCCGCCGTTTGCAGGATTCTTCTCTAAAGACGAAATGCTTGCAGCTATGTTCGCCCGTCATTGGTTCTGGGGAGCATGGATGACAATGGTTGCTGGTCTCACGGCGTTCTATATGTTCCGTATGTACTTCCTCGTCTTCTGGTGGGAGGAAAATCCTCATTACAAAGAACACAAACCTCATGATGCCCCCTGGCAGATGTCGGTACCACTCTTATTCTTGGCTGCAGTGTCTGCTGTAGTTGGTTGGGCACTTCCTTTCGGAGAACTCGTGACATGGAACGGCGTGCCTTACCATATTCATATTGAAACTTCAGTGGCTGTCACAAGCATAGTCATCGCAGTGGGAGCAATTGCGCTTGCCGGTGCAATGTATATGAAGAAGAATGCTTTCCCAACGAAGCTCAAGAATATGTGTCCTACACTTTGGACTGCGGCAAACCGTCGCTTCTATTGGGACGAAATTTATATGTTTATTACGCATAAGATTATCTTCAACATTATTTGTAAGGGCATAGCATGGTTCGATCGTCATGTGATAGATGCTACAATGGATGCTTTTGCAAAGATTACACAAAAAACATCATATGCAATCCGTGGCATGCAGTCAGGTGAAATTCAGGCTTATGTTGCCTGGTATATCGCAGGTGCAATCGCAATTGCTGCCATCACATGGATTTGTTTGATTTAACATTCATATTGCAACTAAGAAATTACTTAACATTATGTTCGGAAATATATTAATCTGGTTCGTTGTGATTCCAGTCATCATGATGGCAGGATTGGGTTTGTGCCGCAACAGCAGTATGAATGCGATCCGTGCGGTGATGACGGTTTGCTCAACCGTTTTGCTCGGACTTTCCATCTGGCTATGTGTGGATTTCCTTCGCCTCCGTGAAATGGGAGTGGATGATGAGATGCTTTACACGGGAAGCTGGATGTGGTATGCTCCACTCAATATTCATCTTGCAGTAGGTGTGGACGGAATATCCGTATTGATGCTTATGCTCTCGTCAGTAATAGTGTTTGCAGGCACATTTGCATCATGGAAAATTAGTCCGCTGCCTAAGAATTTCTTCTTGTGGTTTGCTCTTCTAAGCACAGGAGTGTTCGGGTTCTTTATCTCAATAGACATTTTCACCATGTTTATGTTCTATGAGGTGGCACTTATCCCGATGTATCTCCTAATTGGTGTCTGGGGTACAGGACGTAAGGAATATTCGGCAATGAAACTTACACTAATGCTTATGGGTGGCTCAGCATTTCTTATGCTTGGTCTTCTCGGCATCTATTGGCACAGTGCTCCCGAAGGTGGTCAGCTAACTTGGAATATCCTTGAAATTTCTCACAATGCCGCTATTGCACCTGAATGGCAGAACATGCTTTTCTGCTTTACATTTGTTGGTTTCGGTGTTCTTGGAGCAATGTTCCCGTTCCATACCTGGAGTCCAGACGGTCATGCATGTGCCCCAACAGCAGTTTCCATGCTTCACGCGGGAGTGCTTATGAAACTTGGTGGATACGGATGTTTCCGTATTGCAATTTTCCTTCTTCCGCAGGCGGCAAATGAACTTGCATGGATTTTTATAATCCTTACAGGTATAAGTATTGTTTACGGAGCATTCTCCGCTTGTGTACAGACTGACTTGAAATATATCAATGCATATTCTTCAGTATCTCACTGCGGCATGGTGTTGTTTGCCATTCTCATGCTTAACACAACAGCAATGACCGGAGCTATTCTCCAGATGCTTTCACATGGTTTGATGACAGCACTCTTCTTTGCATTGATCGGTATGATCTACGGACGTACACATACGCGAGACATTCGTCAGATGGGAGGCCTGATGAAAATCATGCCTTATCTCGGTGTCTGCTATATGATAGCCGGTTTCGCATCACTTGGTCTTCCGGGTCTTTCAGGTTTCGTTGCGGAAATGACAATATTCTTCGGATCATTCCAGAACGCAGATCTCTTCCACAGGATATTCGTGATTGCAGCCACATGCTCAATCGTTATCACAGCAGTATATATTTTGAGAGTTGTTGGAAAACTGCTTCTTGGTCCGGTTCAAGACGAACATCATCTTGCACTTACGGATGCAACATGGTTTGAGCGTCTATCGACAGTGACACTGATTGTCTGCATCGCGGGGATCGGTTGTTTCCCGAACTGGATAAACGAAACTATCCAACATAGTTTTGCACCAATTATGGCAGCAATACAATCTGCCGCCCTATAATATTAATGTATTGAATAAATAAAACAAGCAATCTACAATGGACTATTCTCAATTTGGATCTATGATTCCTGAACTAATCGTTCTTGGAATATTCATGCTGGTCTTTTTATTCGACACATTCTCAAATGAAAAGGGTAAAAAGATTCTGACACCTTTCACAACAATCCTGTTTGGGTTGGGCACAATTGCCATTTGGCTTGTTCCGGCAGACGGAGAAATGGTGTTTGGTGGGATGTATATCAATGACACTGTAACAAATGCTTTAAAAGCAATTCTTAATATCGGTGTTTTTATTGTATTCCTTCAAAGTGCCAAATGGGTTGAGAGCGATGAAGTGGCAATACGCAAAGGTGAGTTTTACGAATTGATCCTTGTGACTCTGTTCGGTATGTACCTTATGGTGTCGGCACGACATTTCTTATTGTTCATCATCGGTCTCGAATCGGCATCTCTTCCGTTGGCTGCACTTGTGGCATTCAACAAAAAACATTATGAGAGCCATGAAGCTGCCATCAAATATATAATGACAGCTGTATTCTCATCTGCTATTCTGCTTGCGGGTCTATCATTTGTATATGCTTTCTCAGGAGGTTCTCTCTACTTTGATGATATCGCAATTACAATAGGCCAGGGAGAAATGAGCGGTCTTCTCATAATTGCGCTTGCATTTGTAATTGCAGGTATCGGTTTCAAGCTTTCACTTGTACCGTTCCATCTTTGGACGGCAGATGTCTATCAAGGTGCACCCACGGCTATTACCAGCTACCTTTCAGTCATCTCTAAAGGTGCAGCCGCTGTTGCATTCTTCATCATTTTTGTTCAATGTTTTGGAGCAGTCTATAGTGATGCATGGGAATGGATGCTTTATGCAGTGATTATTCTGACAATCACGGTAGGTAACCTTTTCGCAATCCGTCAGAAAAACATGAAGCGATTCATGGCTTTCTCGTCTATCTCACAGGCCGGTTATATAATGCTCGGTGCGATTGCGTCAAACGGACTTGGACTTGCAGGCATGTTGTTCTACATATTTGTTTATGTTGTAAGTAACTTGGGGGCATTCGCAGTTATCTCCACAATTGAAGAAAACAGTGGCAAACTCAGCATGGACGATTACAACGGACTCCATAAGACAAATCCATGGTTGTCGTTCGCTATGACTCTCGCAATGTTCTCACTTGCGGGTATACCTCCGTTTGCAGGATTCTTTAGCAAAATATTGATCTTCACATCTGTTACAGGTACAGGTTCTTGGGCTCTCTATATGCTTGTGCTGATTGCATTGATCAACACAATCATTTCGCTCTATTATTATCTGCTGGTGGTAAAGGCGATGTGGATAAGTCCGGAAGAACCAAAGATTGGTGCATTCAGAAGTGCGTGCAGCAACAGAATTGCTCTCTGGTTGTGTATTGCCGGAATCGTATTCTTCGGTATCGTTCCTTATATCTATCAATACTGTTATGATGCTGTACTGAATTCCCTTTCATTTTTGCTCATTTTCTAAGTAAGTAATTTAGAAAACTTATTTGATATTTATAGCTTGAGAATCCGATCGGTTTAACACACCGGTCGGATTCTCTGCATTAAATTTGGGTGATTTCGCCAAAATTAAACGCTTAAAAATGTGTAAAAATAAAGTAGATTATGTAAATTTGTAAATTGTTCGGATTTCAAAATTCGCGTTTAATTGTTTAATTTGTCAAAGTGATAAATTAAAAACTCACATAGTGGAATTTTGAGAGAATAATATAGACAATTATTGATTTGGTCACGCGATTTTTAGAAATCCTGTGACTTACTATATATTTGGATTTATGACTGAATACGGATATTTGCGTGTAGGCGCTGCGGTACCAAATGTACGGGTGTCGAATGTGGATTTTAATTTGAATGGCATTATGGATTTGGTGAAAGAAGCCGATTCCAAGGAATGTGATGTAATGGTGTTTCCGGAATTATCAGTCACCGGATATACGTGTGCTGATCTGTTTGAACAGCCACTTTTAATAAAAAAAGCATCGGAGGCTGTAGTTGACTTTGCTTCGGAAACAGCTTCATATCCAGTTTTGATAGCTTTAGGATGTCCGGTAGTCGCACATGGAAAGAGATATAATTGTGCTGTCGTAATAGCGGGTGGAAAAATTTTAGGAATAGTTCCCAAGATTCATATCCCCAATTATGGAGAATTCTATGAAAAAAGGTGGTTTGAATCCGGTGAAGGGATTAAAAATGATGAGATACTCTTTGGCGGTAGACGTGTGCCATTTGGAACAGACCTGCTATTTGAATATAAAAATGCAATAATTGGCGTTGAAATTTGTGAGGATCTTTGGGTCCCTAATCCGCCAAGCACATCTTTATGTGAAGCAGGTGCAGATGTAATACTCAATCTGTCAGCCTCAGACGAGCTTATAGGGAAGCATGCCTATTTGCGCAATCTTATATCCCAACAGTCGGCACGTTGTAGATGTGGTTATGTTTACTCATCGGCAGGATGGGGAGAATCAACCACAGATCTTGTCTTTGCCGGAAATGCCATCATAGGGGAAGACGGCTCTATAACAGAACCTGATCTGAGATTTTTCACGGCACCGACGCTTATTATGAAAGATATAGATGTGGAAAAGCTCCGTAATGACAGGTTGAAGTATTCCACATATTATGATTTCTGTTCAACATTATCAGACTATCGAGTGTCGACGATGGTGTGTCAAGAAATTCCCAAAACGCCCCTTGAAGGTGAATGGGTAGATCCTGAACCGTTTGTGCCAAATGATGCCGATAGACTCAACGACCATTGTGAAGAAATTGTCAATATTCAGGCACGCGGCTTAATGCAACGCCTGAATGCAATTCATTGCCATAAGGCAGTTATAGGGATATCAGGCGGACTTGATTCAACTCTTGCACTTTTAGTGACTGTTAGGGCATTCGATCTTCTTGATTTGGATCGTAAGGGTATTGTCGGTATCACAATGCCTGGCGCGGCAACGACATCTCGCACTCATAATAATGCTGTCTCTCTAATGAAAGCATTAGGTGTGACAGAAATGGAAATACCTATTGGAAAGGCAGTGGCACAACATTTCTCTGATATAGGTCAGGATCCGACAAACTACGACATAACTTATGAAAATTCTCAAGCGAGGGAAAGAACGCAGATATTGATGGATGTGGCTAATAAAGAGAATGCGATAGTTGTGGGCACAGGTGATATGTCGGAGCTTGCTCTCGGATGGTGTACATATAACGGCGACCAGATGTCGATGTATGGAGTGAATGCATCTGTACCAAAGACATTGGTTCGTCATTTGGTCAAGTGGTTTGCCGGAGAATTGGGTGCTAAGGCAGAAGGGATCCTTCTTGATGTGGTCGACACTCCGATAAGTCCTGAACTCGTCCCTTCGGGCAATGATGAGATTGCCCAGAAGACAGAAGATATCGTTGGTCCGTATGAGCTGCATGATTTCATTATGTATCATTTGCTAAGAAATTCGTTTTCTCCAAGAAAAATATTCTGGTTAGCTACGCGAGCCTTCAAAAACAGATATAACGCCAAGACGATAATAAAGTGGATGCGTAATTTCTATAAAAGATTCTTTGCGCAGCAGTTCAAACGGTCATGCATGCCCGACGGACCTAAAGTGGGGAGTGTATGTCTGTCGCCGAGAGGAGATTGGAGAATGCCGTCTGACGCTTCATCTGCATTATGGCTTGATGAAGTTGATAAAATAGAGGAAGAATTGCTTTCTTCAAAATAATTCATACTATTAAAAAATGACATTTGAAGAAGATATTAAACAAGCTGTTGATTGCTTGAAAAACGGTGGCTTGATATTATATCCCACCGATACGGTCTGGGGGATTGGTTGTGATGCGACAAATCCCGATGCCGTGAAAAGGATTTATGACCTTAAGAGAAGAGAGGAGAGTAAATCCATGCTTGTGCTCGTTGACAGTGACGGTGCGCTTGAAAGAATAGTCGATGACATTCCTGAAGTAGCATGGCAATTGATCGATGCAGCTGTTGATCCATTGACAATTATATATGATCACCCTAAAAATGTGGCGACAAACCTTTTGGCTAATGACGGCTCTTTGGGGATAAGGATCACAGATGAAAAATATTCAAAAGAGTTATGCAGGAGATTGCGCCGACCTTTGGTTTCCACTTCAGCCAATATTAGTGGAAATAAGGCACCCGGTATCTATAGTGATATTTCAGAGGAAATAAAGGCCGGTGTGGATTATGTGGCTTCTTATAGAAGGGACGACACTGAAGCTCCGTCTCCAAGCAATATAATAAAAGTATCGGAAGGAGGATTGGTGAAAGTGATTAGATGAGGGAATCCAATGTTACGAAAAGAAAGCAAAGTATAAAATATTTCGTTGGTGATTTACTGACGGGTAATGTCGCATTCTTTTTGTTTAACATAGCCAGGTTCCACCTTCTTCAGTCTGATTCCACGGTTGGAAATCTATGGGAATTCGTTTTCTCCAAGAAATTATTATTGGAGCAATTGACAATCCCTTTAGTAATGTGCGGAATTTTTTGGCTTTCCGGATATTATAATCAACCTTTGGGAAAATCACGGTTGCAAGAGTTACTGACAACTGTTTTTTCTACCGTCGTCAATACATCTATCATTTATTTTGGTTTGATGATCAATGATGTGACAGGACATCGTAGTCTCGATTATGAAATGTTGCTGTTGTTGTTTTTAATCTTGTTTATTTGTTGCTATCCCGTTCGGATTATGTTGACTCAGTCGGCATTAAGGAATTTTCGGGAACGCCATTGGAGATTGAAGACCTTGATTGTAGGAAATTCCGAGATTGCACACCGCACTGCATTAAATATGATGACCAAGTCCTCGAGAATGAGTTATGAAATATGTGGATTTGTAAGGATTCCCGGGGAGACTGATGGTAAGGAAGAGACCGGTGAAGTTTTTGAACTGAATCGTATCAGGGAAATATGTCAGACCTATAAGGTGGATAATATTATAGTAATTCCGCAGAACATAGATGAAAAAAAAATTCTTTCTCTTCTATATCATCTGTTTCCACTGGATGTATCCATCCGTATTGCTCCCGACACATTTTCTTTTGTCACTTCATCAATAAGGTTGAAAGATATATTTGGCGAACCTTTTGTGGATATCACCTCTCCGGCAATATCTGAGTCTTCCAAGAATCTTAAACGGAGTTTTGATGTTTTGATTTCGTTATTGTTGATAACAGCGTTTTCTCCATTGTTTTTAGTGATCGCTATCATGGTGAAAAGCAGTTCTCCAGGACAGGTTATTTTCTGTCAAGAGAGGATTGGATGGAAACAGCGTCCGTTTATCATGTATAAATTCAGAACGATGGTAGAGGGTGCTGAAAAAAACGGTCCCGAACTCTCATCAAAAGAAGACATAAGGATAACAAAGATTGGAAAGTTTCTTAGAAGATACCGGCTCGACGAGTTGCCTCAGTTCTGGAATGTAGTGAAAGGAGACATGTCGATTGTCGGTCCTCGACCGGAACGCCGATATTACATAGAAAAGATAATAAAGGAAGCTCCTTATTATGCTTTGGTGTGTCAAGTCAGACCGGGCATCACTTCTTGGGGAATGGTGAAATATGGCTATGCTTCTTGCGTTATGCAAATGGTGGAGCGCACCCGATATGATTTGATCTATCTTTCAAATATGTCACTCACGCTTGATTTGAAGATACTTATCTACACAATCAAGACAGTGATAAGCGGGAAAGGAGTGTAACTACTTAACATTAAATTAATGGCTTATACAGAACGACATAACAAATTCACAGAAATGTGGCTCAAAATTGTGAGCTGGCGAGAGCAACATATAAAGGAGCGAAATTTCGTTCTTATCCTTGCCCTGTTTGTGGGGATAGCATGCGGTTTTGCAGCACAGTTGCTAAAATTTCTGATACATCTGATTTCAGATTTGCTGACATCACACATGAGTACTACAACCGCAAACTATCTTTATCTGGTGTATCCTGTTGTGGGCATATTGATAGTGTTGCTGTTTCTTCATTTTGTTGTTAAAGACAATATATCGCATGGTGTCACGAAGGTCTTGTATGCTATATCTCGAAACAAATCAAGACTGAAGAAGAAAAACATGTATGCTTCGCTTGTAGCTTCGTCTGTGACAATCGGATTCGGTGGCTCAGTCGGAGCCGAGGGCCCTATTGTTTTTACAGGTGCGGCAATTGGTTCTAATGTCGGACAGGCATTTCGTCTTTCCCCCAGAATTTTGATGGTTCTTGTCGGATGTGGTGCGGCAGCAGGTATTGCCGGTATCTTCCGGGCGCCGATAGCCGGGATGCTTTTCACTCTTGAAGTGCTGATGATTGACCTTACCGGAGCAACAGTCATGCCATTGCTGATCTCTTCTATCACCGGCGCCACTGTGGCATACGTGCTTGAAGGATATAGTTCGGAATTCTTTTTCTCACAAAGCGAGCCGTTTTCAGTAAGTAAAATTCCTTATACTTTGATGCTGGGAGTGTTTTGCGGAATAGTTTCCTTATACTTCACCAGGGTTATGTTTATGATGGAGATAATGTTTTCCAAGCTAAAATACCGTATTCTGAAAGTTGCGATCGGTGGAATAATACTTGCGGGATTAATTTTTGTGCTTCCTCCATTATATGGTGAAGGTTATGGAGCGATAAATAATCTGCTTGACGGAGATTATTCAAAAATTGTTGACGGAACATTCTTTTATGTGGATCGCGACAATATATGGTTTATAGCATGTTTTATCGGGGCTATAATCCTGACAAAAGTATTTGCAACCAGTGCGACTAACGGAGCCGGTGGAGTGGGTGGAACATTCGCACCTTCATTGTTTGTGGGAGCCATGTGTGGATTTTTGTTTGCCTTTGTGCTCAATAATATGTTTGAAGGAGGCGTCGGTATATCCAACAAAAATTTCACTTTGCTTGGTATGGCGGGATTGATGAGCGGAGTCATGCACGCTCCATTGATGGCGATCTTCCTGACGGCGGAAATGACGGGTGGATATAACCTGTTCCTTCCGCTGCTGATAGTCTCGACATTGTCGTATATGACGATAAGGATATTTGAACCATATAGCATCTATACAATGCGTCTTGCCAAGCAGGGAGATCTCCTCACTCATGAAAAAGACAAATCGGTGCTTACCCTTCTTAAGATAGACAATCTGATTGAAAAAGATTTCAAGTGTGTGAGTCCTGAGATGAATTTGAAAGAGGTGGTAGACATTATCGCCACTTCAAGCCGCAATCTTTTCCCTGTGACGGATGCTTCAGGAATGTTGGTAGGTGTGGTTCTTCTTGACGACATACGAAATATTATGTTCCGTCCGGATCTGTATAAAAAAATGCATGTTACCCGATTTATGTCGATGCCTCCCGCGAGGATAGAGATTAACCAGCCAATGGAGGAAGTGATGCGGATTTTTGATAAAACCAATGCCTGGAATCTTCCGGTTGTAGACAAAGGAAAATATATCGGATTTGTGTCAAAATCCAAGATATTCAATTCTTATAGAAGGGTGCTCCGACATTATTGCGATGACTGATGCCTGTATTGGATGATGTTATCAGTATCGACGAGTTACAATGTGAATTAGTGTATCCAAACATGACAGGGATATGAGTGAAAGGAAATTAAAGATAGTTTTTTTCGGTACTCCCGAATTTGCGGTGGCAAGTCTTGACCGTCTCGTTAAGGATGGTCAGGATATAGCTGCTGTTGTTACGATGCCCGACAAGATAGCAGGTCGTGGACATAAGCTTATACAAAGCGACGTTAAGCAATATGCAGTAGCCAACGGTTTGAAAGTATTGCAGCCGGAAAAGCTTAAGGCTCCTGAATTTGTAGAGGAATTACGAAGTATAAATGCGGATCTCTTCATAGTGATAGCATTCCGGATGCTTCCTGAAATAGTATGGTCGATGCCTCCGTTGGGTACGTTTAACCTTCATGCCTCTTTGCTTCCGAAATATAGAGGCGCCGCCCCGATTAATTGGGCAGTGATAAATGGAGAAATTAAGACAGGAGTCACTACATTTTTCTTGAAACATGAGATAGACACCGGTGATATCATCGAGCAAAGGAGTATAGAGATTCTTCCTGAATATAATGTCGGGGATGTCCATGATAAATTGATGGAGCTTGGGGCTGACATGGTATCCCAAACTGTCAAGGGAATTGCCGCAGGAACCGTAGTGGCGCAGCCACAACCGGAAGGTGAATTTATTCCCGCGCCTAAAATATTTAAAGATACTTGCAGGATTCTATGGGATCAGCCGGCTGAGAAAATACACAATCTTGTGAGGGGCTTGTCTCCATATCCGGCGGCTTGGGCGGCTTTTGAAGATTCGAGGACTATTGGCGTCACAACTGATGTTAAAATTTTTGAAACTGCGCTCGTTCCTTGTAATGAAAATGCCGGTGCAGCTCCCGGAGACGTTGTGATAGATAAATCCCATCTCTTTGTTGTCACTGCGGATGGGTTGCTTGAGATTCGGTCATTGCAGCCGGCAGGTAAAAAACGAATGGATGCTGACGCATTCCTTCGTGGGTATAAACCGGATAAATTTGTATGAAAGATATGATTCAGGACACCGATAGAAATTTTTGTGCCATTCTCCTTGATGTTTTGGAAAAGAGTGGCGTAAAAGATGTGGTATGTTGTCCGGGATCCCGAAATGCTCCGCTTCTTATCGCAGCTGCCGCGAGGGGAGGGCTTAGGAAACATAATGTCGTAGATGAACGGTCTGCCGCATTTATGGCTTTGGGTATTGCCTCTGTAAGCAAGAAGCCGGTTGCTATAATTTGCACGTCAGGCACTGCTTTGCTGAACTTCGCTCCTGCAGTAGCCGAGGCTTTCTATCAGAGCATCCCGTTGATAGTAATCTCTGCAGACCGCCCTGAACAATGGATTGATCAGGATGATTCGCAGACATTGCGGCAATTCGAGGCACTTTCAAATTTTGTGAAGCGCAGTTATGAGCTTCCTGCATGGGGAAATGAAGACAAGGAACTGCTTTGGTATGCCAATCGTATAGCCAATGATGCAATGATAGAGGCACTCTCAAGAAGAAAGGGACCGGTGCATATAAATGTCAGGTTGGGGGAACCGTTGGGAAATAAAATTCAAAGAGAATTGTTACCACCCCGCATTATCGAGATGGTGTCTTCCGACGGTATTGTAAATAAGGAAATTGTGAGAGGGTTGGGTGAACGGCTTGCATCTTCTAAAGTGATGTTTGTTGCAGGATTCTTGCAACCCGACTCCCGATTGCATAAAGCTGTAGGCGAGTTTTGCTCTCTGCCAAATGTGGTTGCAATGACAGAGACATTATCCAATCTTCATCTCTCTGAAAACTCATATAGTGTAGATTCAGTCTTGACAGCGTTTTCAGGTGAACAATTGGACGGTATGGCTCCCGATATAGTCATTTCGATAGGCGGTTCACTTGTGTCAAGAAAATTGAAGGAGTATTTAAGAAGAAACAGCGACAAATGCGAACATTGGGCATTGGGGTGGGGACACACCACTTCAGATTGTTTTATGTCGCTTACAAAGAGGGTTGAAGCAGATCCCTCCAGACTTTTACATCAGCTTGCAGGAGTTATAAAGAAACAGATTTCAAAATATCAAGACTCCGGAACATGCAGATATGGTGAAAAATGGAGAGACGCACGAATTGCGGCACGAGAGGTGAAACACGGTTTTATTTCCTCGGCACCATGGAGCGAATTAAAAGCTTTCGAAATAATAAAAGAATCTTTACCCCCAGACGTTAACCTGTTTTTATCTAACGGCACTACTGTAAGGTATGATCAGATCGTAGGTGAACGATTACCTCATGCAACGTATTGCAACCGAGGTGTGTCAGGAATCGACGGTAGCTGTTCTACAGCTGTGGGAGGCGCTAAAATGTATAAAGGCGTCACGGTTATGATCACGGGAGATATGTCGATGGCATACGATATTTCATCGTTAGGATTGCCCGAAGTTCCTGACAGGATGAAAATAATTGTAATTGATAACAACGGGGGAGGTATATTCCGTTTTATCCCCACTACATCATCACTTTCAGAGAGGGAACAGTATTTCTGTTGTGCCCCGAATTTACCACTTAATCATCTTGCGGAAGGTTACGGTTGGGAATATGCTGAAGCGCATGACGAGAGCGGGCTGCGGGAGAGTTTACCGCAACTGCTTTCTTCCAAAAGCAAGGGAATATTGAAAATCGTCTGTGATGGAGAATTGAGCGCTCGGCTTTTAAAACAATATATGGCGTTGAAAGTGGAGAGTCTTGAATTGTGAGCTAATACCAACAGTCAACAATTGAATTTGATAATTTAAATCAAATAAAAATAGATATGTATAACTGGAAATCTATAAAAAAATACACGGACATACTCTTTGAAGAATTTGAGGGTATAGCCAAGATTACTATCAACCGTCCGGAAGTCTACAATGCATTCCGACCTCTCACCAACAGAGAGATGCTTGATGCCATGGCAATATGTCGCGAGCGTCAGGATATTCGCGTTGTGGTTCTAACCGGTGCAGGCGACAAGGCTTTCTGTAGCGGCGGCGATCAGCATGCCAAAGGCAGAGGCGGTTATGTCGATTCTGACGGTGTTCCCCGTCTTAACGTGCTTGAATTGCATCATGCGATCCGTTCATTGCCAAAACCGGTGATAGCAATGGTCAATGGCTACTCAATAGGAGGTGGAAATGTACTCAATGTTGTATGTGATTTGTCTATAGCATCTGACAATGCCCGTTTCGGACAGACAGGCCCGAAAGTGGGAAGTTTTGATGCTGGATTCGGATCTTCATATCTGGCACGTTGCGTAGGTCAGAAAAAGGCACGTGAAATATGGTATCTTTGTCGTCAATATACTGCAGAAGAGGCTCTTGAGATGGGAATGATCAACAAGGTTGTTCCATTCGACAAACTTGAGGATGAGGTTGTGGAATGGTGTCGCACAATCATGAAACGCAGTCCTCTTGCAATCCGGATGATCAAGAGAGGACTTAATGCCGAACTTGACGGACAGGCTGGTCTTATGGAATTTGCCGGCGATGCCACCTTGATGTATTATCTTATGGACGAGGCTCAGGAGGGTAAGAATGCGTTTCTTGAAAAACGTGATCCCAATTTCGAACAATTCCCTAAATTCCCCTGATCATGCGTCTTGGATTCGCACCATACCTTTTGCATTTTAAAGAACCCGGAGGCACATCGCGTGGGGTAATGACGGAAAAGCCTACGTTTTTAATCAAAGTGTTTGATGAAAACGATCCCGGTCACTTCGGCATCGGTGAAGCTGCTGTGTTTCCCGGATTGTCGCCGGAGGCAGATGGCAACTATGTTTGGAAACTCACTGAATTGCTTGCCAACGTCGCGATAGGTAAACAGACAGATCTTACTCGTTATTCATCAATTCAGTTTGGATTTGAACAGGCATTGCTGGATTATTCTAACGGGTGCGGAGGCATCTATTATCCTTCGTCTTTTACAGATGGGAAAAGCGAGATAGTCATAAACGGTCTTGTCTGGATGGGCGATTTCGACCGCATGATTCAGAGGATAGATGATAAAGTCAAAGCCGGTTTCAAGTGTGTCAAACTCAAGATCGGAGCCATTGACTGGGGAAAAGAGGTGGAAATGATAGAATATATCCGTAGACATTACGATCCTGCCCAACTTATGATAAGAGTGGATGCCAACGGAGGATTTTCTATGGAAAATTCATTACCCAGGTTAAAACGTCTCGCTGATTTAGGAGTTCATTCAATAGAGCAGCCTATAGCTGCCGGTAACCCTGAGATGATGGCTTTCCTTTGCAGTGTTTCTCCGCTTCCTATTGCACTCGATGAGGAATTGATCGGTAAGGGCACAACTGAAGAAAGGATTGCCACTCTTGATTTGATTAAACCTGCATATATCATTTTGAAGCCGGCATTGTGTGGCGGCTTTTCAGGAGGTGAGGAATGGATATCCCTTGCAGAAGATCGCGGCACAGGGTGGTGGATAACGTCTGCTCTTGAATCAAATGTCGGTCTTAACGCCATCGCCCAGTGGACTGCATACATAGGTGCGAAAGGTCCGCAAGGTCTCGGCACAGGTGGTGTGTTCACTGATAATTTTGTAACACCGATAAGACTTGAGTCTGACAGATTGAAATTTTCATCTTCTGAATCTCTCGATTACTCGCAGTTTGCAGACTTGAAGTGGCATTTATAAAAATAGAACAAAATAAGATAATGGAAGAATGTTTATAGTTGAAGTTGTTTCGACTTTTTTCTTTTCCAAGATTTCGTCAGATTTTCGAGGCGATTTTGAAACTTGAAGAGGGAGTTTAGCGGGCTAAACGACCGATGAAAGGTTCAAAAGCGACCGGAAAGATGGCGGAAGATTGGAAAAGAGGTCTTTTTAACGTAAAAAGCATTAAGAAATTCAATCTCCGTAAAAAAGTAGAAACAACTTCATTTACAATCAAGCAAATAAAGATGCTCGATAGTGAAGCGTTCTAAATTAAAATATCAACCGTTCTAAAAAATGAATTTTGTTCTATAATTTCGAAGAAATGACATTTGAAGAATTTTTAGGGGAATGGAGGGGAGACTCGCAATATATTGAGGCGAGAACATCAGGATCTACAGGAGAGCCGAAAATAATCCGGCTCTCCAAACCTTTTGTCAGGGGGAGTGCATTAAGGACCAATCGGTTTTTCTCCATAACAAAGGATAGCCGGCTTCATTCGTGTGTTGCGGCAGACTTTATAGGTGGAAAAATGATGGCTGTTAGGGGAGATCTTGCAGAGTGTGTGTTCAGTTATGAAGTTCCGTCAAACCGACCGCTGACGACGTTTGAAGTGACAGACCGTATAGATCTTCTTGCGGTGGTTCCATCGCAGATGATTCATATTTTGGATAATCTATCTAAAATGCCGGTGATAGGAGCGATAATAATAGGAGGGTCAGCAATTGATCCATTGCTAAAAGATCGTATAATGTCATCCGGATTAAATGCTTTTGAAACTTATGGCATGACAGAAACCTCATCCCATATTGCATTGCGAAAAATTGCTCCGGATGAAGAATGGTTTGAAACATTGGAGGATATAAAGGTGAGTCTCGATGACAGGGGATGTCTTGTGATAGATTTTACCACCGGAGAGCATATCGTGACAAATGATATAGCGGTTGTGGATTCGGATTCAAGATTTAAGATTACCGGCAGATGGGATCAAGTCATCATCACAGGCGGCAAAAAAGTGAACCCATACGAAGTTGAACGTATAATATCTCCATTGATTGACGCACCGTTTGTGATAACATCTGTGGCTGATATAAAATGGGGTAGGAAAATTGTATTGAGAATCGAAGGTGATAATTATTGTAGAGAGGATGAGTTGATGAGCAGAATGAGGGAGCTTATTCCGTCTTGGAAACTGCCTAAAGAAATAGAATGGGTAAAGGCTCTTCCTCGCACTGCCAACGGTAAGCTTAAAAGGTGACATGACGCCAAAATATAACGCAATTATAAAAAAGAATAGTTAAAATCGGGATATAATGTTAAAAAGACTCGGGATGTTTTTTATGTTACAGAAAAATGTTATAAATTTGTGTTGTGAAACATAAAAATTTTTTAATGTCGCTTTTTAACCCTGTTTTGAGCAGCTGTAAATCCAGTTTGTTTAAGTAAAACATCTTAATTTCGGCATAGTTTTTATTATCATAACGAACATTTCGAACTGTAATGTTAAAGAAGAGTACTCTTGAACAGATAATAAGCGAGGATCTTTCTGATTTATGGAATATTCTCTCTCCGGAGGAGAAAAGGATAGTCACAGATAATTTTACCATTCTGAATTATAAGAAGGGTCAGATTATTTATGCCGAACATGAGGAACCCGAAAATCTTTGGTGTCTTTTGGAGGGGAAAGTGAAGATGTATAAGAGCGGTATAGGTGATAGAATCCAGATTTTAAGGTTATATAGACCCGTACAATATTTTGGGTATCGTGCTTATTTCGCACATGAAAATTATGTTTCTTCATGCTCGGCATTTGAAGCTTCCGTGATCGGGTGCATACCTATGAAGGTTGTTGAAAATCTGATCAGAAAGAATAATGATGTAGCGATGTTCTTCATTCAGGAATTGTCACGTAATCTTGGAGGTTCCGACACAAAGATAGTAAACCTTACACAAAAGCATATTCGCGGACGTCTTGCAGAAGCATTGTTGTTGCTTGCTGACAACTATGGTCTTGAAGATGATGATGCCACTCTCAAGATTTATATGAGCCGAGAAGATCTCGCCAATCTTTCAAATATGACAACATCGAATGCTATTCGTACTCTTACGGCATTCATGACTGAAAAGCTGATACTTGTGGATGGACGTCGGATCAAGTTGCTTAATGAGTCGCAGTTGAGAAAGATTTCGAAATTTGGTTGAGGGTAATGGATAATTCATAATTCATAATTTGTTGAGTCCTATGTTGTTGTAATTTTGAATTATAACTCATAGCTCATAACGCACAACTCATAACGCACAACTCGTTACTCATAACTCATAACTCATTATACGCAACCTATAACTCATAACTCAAAACTCACAAACAACAAACCTATATAAGCGATTAAATGAAAACGGGTGTCATTTTTCAATGACGCCCGTTTCCTGTTTTGTGTGATTGGAGTTATATTATGCTTTCTTTTTGCGGGTTGTTTTGGCAGCCGGTTTGGATGCAGCTTTCTTTACAACCTTTTTCTTCGTTGCCTCTGCAGCCTTTGGTGCCTCTACGTCAGATGCTTCAGCAATTTCAAGAGTCTCCTCTTTGGGGGCATTGTTGGAATCATCCGAGTTAAGAATATTGTTGCGGAGGTTATTCACTTCTTTGTTAAGCTCATTAATTTCCTGACTTTGGTTGCGGATTGTGAGAAGCAGAGAATTGAGTTCCTCATTATCAATGTTCTCGGGATACTGCTCTTCAACTCGCACAAGGAAGTCTGCCAGCACATTCATATAATTTGTGAATGCGGCGAAAGGAGAATCGTATGGGCTGAATGCGGCGTGGCTTGCTCCGTCAGCCATATTCTTTGTGCTCATATAATAGAAGTGATCGCTGCTCTGGAGATATTCCCAGTCTTGCTTAAGACGACGGTCTTCGCAAAGGCTCACGCGTTCAGCTACGGCATATAGCTTGTTGAGAGCCTCGTTCTGAAGCTCATTACCTTTCCACGCTGAAACGTCGCGCGCTTCGTCGATGTCAGAGATTGGGAATGGTACAGAAATCTCGCCCACCGGTTTTAGTTTTGCAACAACGTCGGAAGGGGTGGTGAATGCAACTCCCTTCTCCTTTCCGAAGCGTGGGAGAGCCTTCATGAAGTCGAAGATACCTGTTTCGCGTGGAAGGAATGAACCGAAAGTATCCATGCTTAAGTATAGATTGACCACTTGTTCCTCTTTCGGAAGGGAGGCAAGCCAATCCACATACTTATCGGCAGTCAGAGGGTATTCATCCCATGCGGTGTTGTTAAAATTGCGGGAGATATCTTGTGCGAGTTTGTCGTTGGTGAGAAGAAGCTTCACCTGAGGAGCTGTAGCTGCCGAATAAATATAGTCTGGCGATTTCCATCCAAGTATATGCTTGGCACCCTCCGTGAGAGCGGTTTTGAATCCCATTGAAGCTATGAGGCAAGCGATGTCGTCGTCATAGATAAGCTCTGTATTTGCGAACACTGATGGTTTTACTCCGAAAAGTCGTTTGATCATACTGTCGTGAGCTTTGACTTCACGGATGAACTCTTCCGGATCTTCGAGAGCCGAGAGGCTATGAGAATAAGTGCCGCTGAGGAACTCTACACAGCCTGTGTCGGCGAGTTTCTTAAGAAGATCTATAAATTCCGGCACATAAAGCTGGAACTGTTCGATAGCGGTGCCTGAGATGCTTATAGAGCATTTGAAGTCACGGTTGCTGTCGTTGATCATCTGAAGAAGGGTCTCAGCCATAGGTATGTAGCTGGTTTCGGCAAGGCGGGTGATGATTTCATCGTTTGCAAAATCATCATAATAGTAATGGTCGTTGCCTATGTCGAAGAATCTATAGCGTTTCAGTCTGAAAGGCTGATGTATCTTAAAATAGAAACAAACTGATTTCATTATGTTGATGTTTTTATTAACTTGATTAATGTGATGCGGTGTGCAGGATTATCTACGAGCCTCGATCACTTTATTGTAGATGTCGATCACTTTTTTGCCCGCCTTTTCCCAAGTGATGTTATGTATCTCCTCGATTCCACGGTCTCGCAAAGTGTCGTAGAGAGCTTTATTGGTGATGATGGAATGCATGGCGTCTGCCATTGCGTCTACATCCCAATAGTCGGTCTTTATCACGTTGTCGAGAATCTCGGCGCATCCGCTCTGCTTTGAAATGATAGAGGGCACGCCCATTTCCATGGCCTCAAGAGGAGAAATGCCGAACGGCTCAGACACTGAAGGCATGACATACACGTCGGAATCACGGAACATCTGATAGACTTCCTTGCCACGGAGAAATCCTGTAAAGTGGAAACGGTCGGCGATTCCACGTTTTGCAGCAAGGCGTATCATTGCCTCTTCCATATCTCCGCCACCTGCCATTACGAAGCGTACGTTTTTGTTTTTATTGAGCACCTTGGCAGCCGCCTCTACAAAATATTCAGGTCCCTTCTGCATTGTGATACGTCCCAGGAATGTGATTACCTTGTCTTTGGTTTCCGAACGCTTCAGGTTTAGAAGCTCGTCGCTCAAAGGAATAACAGCATTGTGGACAGTAGTGACTTTGGCAGGGTCGATGCCATATTTCTCTATAACGGTGTTGCGGGTGAGATTGGATACGGTTATGATATGGTCTGCATTGTTCATACCGTCTTTCTCGATTCCGAACACTGTCGGATTCGGCTTACCTCTCGAGCGGTCGAACTCGGAAGCGTGTACGTGGATGACGAGTGGTTTGCCGGTGACGTTTTTAGCGTGGATGCCGGCAGGATAAGTAAGCCAGTCGTGAGAGTGGATCACATCACAGGGAATTGTCCTTGCAATCACACCTGCGACGATAGAATAGTTATTAATCTCCTCAACGAGGTTGCTGGGATATTTCCCGGAAAACTCAATACATCCCAGGTCGTTGAGACGCATATAGTTGAAATCGGCATAAATATGGTCGCGCATGTCGAAGTATGTCTGCGGATCCATTACTTTACCAATTCTTGAGTTTACGTAATCCCAAGACACATCGCGCCATGCTACCGGCGTGTTGCACGCTCCAATGATGTTGGCAAAGCCACGTTCTTCATCGCCCCACGGCTTGGGAATCACGAAAGTGATATCCATGTTGCCGTTGTTGTGCATACCTTTGGTTAGACCGTAGCTTGCTGTGCCGAGACCGCCGAGGATATGCGGAGGGAACTCCCATCCGAACATTAAAGCCTTCATTTCGATTCTTCGGTTTCTAAGGTTTGTAGTTTATTTAATTCTTTTACGTTTTTGAGCGTGCGGAGAATTTCTCCGACGTTCTTGGCAGTGCTGACTGCTCCGCGTCCGGTGTAGGGCGGGTTGCCGTCGTAAAGCTCTGAAAGGGAGCCGATACACCCCTCGGTCATTTCGTCTTCATAACCGATGAGCATTCTTTCGATAAATCCGACACCGCTCACCCCGAACACTTTGAAATAAGCGTCGGCATAGAATCCGAACAGCCAGGGGCGAGCCGGTCCCTGATGCACTGCATACTCACGCTGAACAGGATCGCCTACATAAGAGGGTCGATAAGCATAGCTCTTAGGGCTTAGTGAGCGCAATCCTTTGGGAGTTAGAAGTTCACGGGTTATAAGATCGAGCACTTTCTTACGCTGACGGCGGTCGAGCGGAGAATACTCCATACCGATAGCGATTGCCATATTCGGGCGCACTTCAAGGTCGGTGTATGTTCCGTTGACGTAATCATATAGATATCCGTAGTCGTTGAGGAAAGTAGTTATAAATGATTCCTTCACTTGTTCCGCAAGACCATTGATTTCATCAAGATAATCCTGAGATGCGGCGTCTCCGTCGTAGAGAGAAATCAGGAAGCGGAGGGCGTTATACCAAAGTGCGTTAAACTCGAGAATATAGCCTGTGCGGGGAATGATAGGTCTGCCATTGATCGAAGCCGACAACCAGGTGACAGGAGTATCCTGACCGTTGGATGATAGAAGGCCGTTGGTATCAAGACGAAGGTTGGGTACTTTCCCATTGCGGATTTCTTCCACAATCCATTTAATCGTCTCTCCATATTTCTCACGGCATTCTCGGGTGTTGTTCGAACGGCGGTACTGCTGGATAGCCCAGACGGTCCAAAGAGGAATGTCGGGAAGGTCAATCTCACCGATTGTCTTATCTTTGATTCCCTCGTTAAGCCATTTTGCGAGAGCCTTTAGGAATGTATTCATTATCACTTCATAGTCTTCGCTATGGTCGATGGCGAGGGTACAACCCGGGAGAGCCATAAGTTCGTCGCGTGCCCTGACGTTATACCAAGGATAACCAGCCATGATATAAGTGCCATATTTATTCTTTAGATAGAATTGTTTGGCAGAATTTTTCAGGCAGTTATAGAAACTTGTACGGCATGTGCGTGTCTTGAGTTCCTCTTCGTATGTCTCGATAAACTTGTCGGGGTCTGTTTCAAAAGTGGAAGCCGAGAATATTATTGATTCTCCTTTCTCGATAGGTAGTTCAAAATATCCAGGCACCCAGAGATCTTCTTTGTAGGGTATGCCGCGGTCTTTATCTTTGTAGTATTCAACGCCTTTGTACCAGTGTCCGTCACCGACCCATTCAGGAGATTTGGAGAACTGCATGAAGAGATTTGGATATCCGTCATAAAGGCAAGTTGAAATACCGTTTTTCACGGGATAGGTCGCGGTGTTGATTGCTCCGTTTTCCATGCATAGGTCATTGGCGTTGCGGAAAGCCAGGAACGGTCTAAACTGCAGGGTTGTCGGAGAATGTGCTTCCACGAGAGTGTATTTGATTAGAATACGGTTTTCATGAGAAATGAAAACTTTTTCTTTAGTAAGGATCACACCTCCTACACGATATGTGATTGTAGGGACGGACTCACACTCGTACTGGCGTATGTATTTATGACCGTTTGGACTGAAAACGCCTTCGCCATACTGATGAAGTCCGAGATTAAAGGGAGCGCCATGCTGAATAACCGTCTCGTCGAGAGATGAAAGTAGCACGTGAGCTTTGTCGTCCATTTCGGGTATCGGAATCACAAGCAGACCGTGCTGCTTGCGGGTGTTGCACCCGACAATAGTGGTGCAATGGTAAGCGCCTGACTTATTGGTACGAAGCATCTCTTTTGGGAGGCTTTGTTCCAGATTTATCATCAGGCTCTTGTCGAATTTCAGATAGCTCATAGGATTTATATCTGTTTTAAGGTAATTTTTGAGTTTTGGTCGTGCAGTGTTAATTCCACAAACTGTATAAGCGCGAGGAGAAAAATCAACAATCCTCAAGGATTGATAAATCGTCTACAAAGATAAAATTTACATGGCAAAGATGCAACTATTTTCTAAATAAATCAAATATTTGCGCAAAAAAATTCTGAAATCATGTTGTATAACACACAAATTGTCATATTCCGTTGCCAACATCTGCTCCCATGTCGTCATTTTTCAGGAATGGTTTGTCAGTTTCGATTATTGTCTGTTCTTTGTCGGCGTCTTCCGGAAGATCGATATCTGAAATCAATTTATTGTCGAGCGCGTCATATGCTTCTTTGAGCCAAGCATCGATTTTGGTTAGAATTCGGGCATATACGATTGCAAAACGCGGTATGAAATCATGACTGCCTACATGGTCAAGTCTCGACAAGAGTCCTCCGACGGTCAGCGTTCCTGTCTCAACTGCCGGCGCAACTCCGATCTTGTCATTCGGCAATACAATATAATTGGCAAGTCCTGCTTTGTTGAGGTTTTCACAAATCCCGGTCACCACTCTTAATGGAATGTCATAATAAAAACTTAGTTGAGACCTTGTGAGAGGTTTCTTCCCTTTTCGGAATCGCCCCACTATTGCCGCTGTCAGTATTATGGTCACTTTTCTCAAATAATTTGTAGATATTTTATTGAGGTTGCCTAAAAAGTTGAAAGCAAAAACATTTTGGAGTGAATATGTCAGAACGCATCCGGCAAGAAGTATGAGCCATGATAGCTGCAGCCAGATTAGCAATAACGGCAGGAAAGAAAACGAACCGTATATGGCGTTGTATTTCGACACATAGATCTGACCGTTGACGAAGAGAAGCTGTAGAATTTGAAACAAAATTGCGCATAATGCACCGGCAATGGCTGCATATTTGAACTGTACTTTCGTATTGGGAATAAGGAAAAACGACAGAGAGAAAGCAAGCCACGCAAGTATCAGGGGCGCTATCTCGAGTGCTGTGTTTACGAGAGGGGTCAGGAAAGCAAGATGAGAGTTGTCTTGAATGGTTGCCGACATGAAAATTGAGACGCCCGATGAGCATATCATAAGCACAGGAACCATGAGGCAGATTGCGATATAGTCTGTAACTTTCTGATAAAAGGATCGGTCGTGTTTCACGTCCCATACTCCGTTGAAAGCCGCCTCGATATATGATAGCAATGAGATCAGGGTCCACAAAAGGAAAATTATACCTATCCCTACGAATATTCCCTGGGATGCTTCCTGAAGATAAGAATCTACAAATTTAAGGGCGAATGATATGCCTTGTTTTTGTGCCGGAAAACTTTTGAACAATTGTTCTTCCAGGAGAGATTGAAACCCGAACCCTCTTCCTATTGCAAACAATAAGGCGAGAGCCGGCACAATAGCGAGCACAGTTGAATATGTCAGTGACATTGATTTAGTCTGTAAATCACGGTCGAGGAATGATCTTACAGAGAGATTTACCACTTTTAGGATTCTGATTCCTGTGGTGTCGCGGGTTTCGTGCCATACGCCGGTCCAGCAGTAGTTGACAAGGTTTGAAGCCTTGTTTATCATTTTGGTTATAAAAGATTCTTTGTTGTCAGACATTGGCTTATATATGTGGTTAGAGAGGCAAATATATGGGTTTAGAGAGGCAAAAGCTGCGCTTTTGAACAGGACAGCTCCGCGCTTTGGAGAGGGTGGGTTTCCGGGAGAGAGGTGACGTCTTTATTAAAGATAAATGCAGGAGGGGATAGAATTGTTCAAAAAAATCCGGAGAAGCGTTTGCATTCTCCGGATTTTATAAGACAGAAGAGATGTAAGCCGGGTTATGTGCCGCCAAAATGGCGGTGTCTGTCATTTATCTACTCCGCGCGGTCGCCCGCGGGCTCAAGCAGCCTACCCCCCGGCAATGGACGGGCAATCCTTAGCTGCCGGTATATTTGGCATTGCAACCCATGGGATGTGCGGCATCTCGTGTCACCACGAAATCCGGTGGGCTCTTACCCCGCCTTTTCACCCTTACCTCCCAGGGGAGGCGGTTATTTTCTGTCACTTATCCCCGGCGTCGCCGCCGGCTTCCCGTTAGGAAACATGGTGCCCTATGTTGCCCGGACTTTCCTCTTGAAGCATTATTCTTCAAGCGACAGACCTCTCTTCTGTATGTTTTATGTTGTATGTTTTATGTTGTATGTTGTATGTTTTATGTTGTATGTCGTATGTTTTATGTTGTATGTTGTATGGTTTGTGATCTGTGGTCTCAAATTATTCTTAAACTCTCAACCCTCAACTATAAACCCTCAACTCTAAACTACAAACCCTCAACCCTCACAACTCCTTTCGCTTTTGCGAAGGCGATGATGATTTCAGCTATCTTTTCGTAATCTATGCTTGAAGCATCGATTGTGATATGATAGTTGGATGCCTTGCCCCATCCTCCACCTGTGTAATAATTGTAGAAACTCTCCCTTTCTCGATCGTTTTTCCTTGCAAGCTCTGCAGCAGACGATTCATCGGGGGCATCTCCCCGCATTACAATCTGATGTGCCCTGATTTCAATTGGGGCGTGCAGAAAAACGCTGATCAGTCCCGGATGTTCTCTCAGGATGTAATCCGCAGTTCTTCCTACAATGACGCATGGTTCTTTCTCACATATTTTCTTGATCACGTCGCTTTGTGCGTGGTAAAGACTTTCTCCGCAAATTGAAGTGTCGTGGAAATTGTCTGCAATGCCATATAGCCCTTGAAGTAGTGACCTCAATGGTGAAGGCTTACGCTCGTCGTGAGCAGCGAAAATATCTTGAGAAAATCCTAAACTTTGAGCAGCTTCGGCAAGAAGTTCTTTATCGTAATATCCGAAGCCGAGGCGTTGTGCAATCAGTTTGCCGATTCTTCTGCCCCCGCTGCCAAACTGGCGTCCGATGACGATAACGGTGTTTCCGTTTTGTGGCGGATATTTTCGATTGTCTTTGTCTGAACCATTTTGCATAAAAGGTAGAATTTTCGTTTCCGGGAACTCGGAAACTTGCGTTTTTATAGATGCAAAATTAATAAATCAGATTTATATAGAAAAATTATGGCGTTTATTTTATGTAATTGGGTAAAAATATCTATTTTTGCGTGATAAAAAGTAACAATCATGGAATCGATATTAAAAAATCTGGAAAATGATCCGGATGGAATGTCAACATACGAATACATTGTCAACAATGTAGACAAGGTTGGTGAGCATATGCAAGAATTAATCGACAATCTTAAAAGAGTGGATTGTTCGGGTCAGTTTTTGGCAAGCACGGCTCGGTTTTTAAATGCTATAGACCACGATACATTTTCTCCCTGGCTTCCTCCTCTGATTGAGGCGGCTATATCTAAAGACAGGGAACGCCGTTATATAGGATCTCTACTTGAGGCATTGTGGGGAGTGGACTATAAGGAACGATCGGAAGAGTTGATTAAAACGGATGATAATTTCCGTAGGATTTACAAGAGAATTTATCCTGCGGATGTAATCTAATTGGTTTATGGTTTAGAGTTTAGGGTTTAAGGTTTAAGAGTCATGTGTAGGCTTCAAATAGTTCTTAAGCCATACCTCCCATAAACATCCACCTCGCGACTAATGTCCAACGACCAACGATCATTGACCAACAAACATTAAGATTTTATTCATGAAAAAAATATTTACGGCAGTCGCCTCTCTGTTTATCGGTGTGGCGGGTGCGTTTTCTCAAACAACAATGGAAGAGGTGAAACCTATCGATCCCAACGATGCTCTTGTTGAACTTAAGACAACAATGGGCGATATAACTGTCGAGCTATTTAATGACACCCCTCTTCACCGCGACAATTTCTTGAAACTCGTGGGTGAAGGTTTTTACGATGGGGTTCTTTTTCATCGTGTGATTGATCAGTTTATGGTGCAGACCGGCGATCCCAATTCAAAGAATGCACCAGCCGGGGCAATGCTTGGTGACGGTGATCCCAGCTACACTATAGAGGCTGAAATCCTTTATCCGAAACACTATCATAAGTATGGTGCGATAGCGGCAGCCCGTACTGCTGATGCTGTCAATCCTGAAAAGCGTTCGTCAGGATCTCAATTCTATATTGTGACTGGTAATAAATATAGCGAGCGCCAACTCGAGATCTCAGACTATAAAAAGCGGTCGAAGGCTCTTCAGGATTATTTCCAGAAACTTGCATACGAACATCGCGACAGCATTCAGACTCTTCAGCGTGCCGGCGACAACGAAAAGCTTGAGGAACTTCGTCAACAGCTTATTAAGGAGACAGAAGAGAAAATAGATGTGGAAGAAATGCCAGAAAATATAAAGGCGGATTATTCCACTATTGGAGGAACTCCTCACCTTGACGGTGGTTACACTGTCTTCGGAGAAGTTGTAAAAGGTATGGATGTTGTTGAGAAGATCCAGAAAGCCGAGACCGATGCCGCCGATCGTCCTAAAGAGGATATCCGTGTCCTTTCTGCAAAAGTGATAAAGAAAAATAATTGAAAATAAAAATGCGTTAAAATTTGTTGTTTGACAATTATTTGTTAATTTTGGCGCATAAATAAGCAACCAAGACGACTGCATGCATAAATCTCGATGAGGGATGTTGCCCAGAAAATATAGGGATTATGTGCAGTCCGAACAAAATCTACCTGTCAGCTATGAATGAGCTTGATAAGCTGTCGCCCTTAGAGGCAGACCTTAACCGTGTAGACGCCGAGGCAAATGCCGAAGCGTTGAAGTCAGAAGCATCTTCTGAAAAGGAGAATGCCGTATGTGAGAACGCATGTGCCAACGAAACATCCCCGTCGCTCGATATAGCCGAGGCTGCGGATGCCGTAGAGCAGACAAATGAATGCGAGTCAGTGAATGTTTGTGCCGAAGAGTCTTCCCCGGCACTTGATCTTGCGGAGGCTGCCGACAAGGCGGAAGATGCCAAGGAGGAACCTTCACCCAACTATCATTCCATGTCTAAACCAGAAATGGTTGAGGCTCTCCGGGCTATCATCGCCGGTGGAGATATGGAGGCGCACAAAGAAGTTGCGGCAATCAAACAGGCATTCTACACCCTTCACAATCGTCAGCTTTCAGAAGAACTCGAGGCTTTTGTAGCTGCAGGCAATGATCCTGAGGCTTTCTCTGCCACTCCTGATGAGAATGAAGTTATAATCAAGGATCTCCTTGCTGAATTCCGCGAAAAACGCAATGTGTATCTTGAGGAAAAAGAGGAGGAGCGCCGTAAGAATCTTGAGGAGAAAAACAGGATTATCGGTGAATTGAAAGCTATTGCCGAGGATATTGATAATATCAATGTTCATTTCCCAAAATTCCAACAGTTTCAGCAGGATTTTAAAGCCGTGGGTGAAGTCCCCGCCGGTATGGATAATGATGTGTGGAAAGCATATCAGACTGCGGTTGAGCAGTTCTACGACCGTCTCAAAATGAACAAGGAGCTTCGCGATCTTGACTTCAAGAAAAATCTTGAATTGAAGACAGCCCTTGTAGAGAAAGCCAAAGAGCTTACGGAAGTTGAAGATCCTATCGACGCCTTCAAGCGTCTTCAGTCTCTCCATGAGCAGTGGAGAGAGATTGGTCCGGTGGCACGTGAGATCCGTGAAGAGATATGGAATCAGTTTAAGGAGGCATCCACAATCATCAACAAGCGTCATCAGGACTATTTTACCGAACGCAAGGCTACAGAACAGGCAAACGAGGATGCCAAGACTGCATTATGTGAGAAAGCTGAGTCTATCGACATCGCTGCTCTCAAAAATTTTGCCGATTGGGACAAGGTGACAAAAGAGATTATCGAACTTCAGAACGAATGGAAAGGTCTCGGATTTGCGTCAAGAAAGGTAAATGCCCAGTTATTTGCGAGATTCCGCAAGGCATGTGATGATTTTTTCACTGCAAAAGCGGAATATTTCAAGAAAACCAAGGAGGAATTCAGAGACAATCTTGCAAAGAAAGAGGTTCTATGTGAGAAGGCTGAGGCACTTAAAGACCGTTTTGAGGATCGTGCCGCTTACGATGAGATGGTAGCTCTTCAGAAGGAATGGCGAACTGTGGGAGTCGTTCGCCGCAAACAGGGTGATGAGGTATGGAAACGCTTCTGCGCTGCAGTGGATTCATTCCATGATGCACGTAAGAAACTTCTGAACGGTCGCCGCGACGAGGAGACTGAAAACCTTAAGGCAAAGAGATCTGTTATCGAACGTCTCGCAGCTATCCCTGAAGATGCAGAGCGCAAGGATGTGATAGGCACTGTACGCGACCTTCAGGCTGAATGGCAAAAGATAGGACACGTACCTTTCAAGCAGAAAGATACTGTCAATGCCGACTATCGTGCACAACTCGACCGTTTGTTCAGCGCATTCGATCTTCGTGAATCCCGTCAGCGCATGCGTCGTTTCGAAGGTGAGGTCAAGAAGATGGAAGGTGACGGTAACAGACTCGGCAGGGAGCGCGACCGCCTCATGCGTGCTCTTGAAAGCCGTCAGGCTGAATTGAAGACTATTGAGAATAATCTCGGATTCTTCAATGTGAAATCATCCGCAGGTAATTCCCTTATGAAGGATCTTGAACGGAGAATTCAGAAGACTAAAGAGGATATCGCCCAGATCAAGGAGAAGATCGCGGTTCTTGACAAACAGGAAAAAGATTCTGTTGCAGAGTAAAACAATTATTATGACTTAATTTGCAAGACGACATCATATACGCTTGGTGTCGTCTTGTTTTGGTTTATATGGAAAAAGAAGCTAAAAGAGAATTGATTCTCATAAATATATCAGGTGCCGACCGCTGCGGCGTGACTACGGCGCTGACGGAAATTCTGGCACGTTACGACGCGGATATCCTTGACATGGGTCAGGCTGATATTCATCACACGTTGTCATTAGGTATTCTTTTCAAGACTGACAGCCGTAAGAGTGGCGAAATATTGAAGGAACTGCTTTTCAAGACGAGTGATCTCAAGGTGCAGGTCAACTTCAATATCGTCTCTGAGGAAGAATACAACGAATGGGTAAGTATGCAGGGTAAGAACCGTTACATTATCACCATTCTTGGCAGGAAGATCACTTCAAGACAGATTTGTGAGACCACGCGCGTCATCACGGAGCAAGGGCTTAATATCGACTCTATCTCACGTCTTACGGGCCGTATCCCTTTGAATGAGGAGGAACTCCCGGCGACTAAAGCGTGTATAGAGTTTTCTGTGAGGGGTACACCGATTGATCATCTAAAGATGCAGAGTGACCTTATGGAGTTGTCGAGCAAGCTCAATTACGATATATCTCTTCAAGAGGATAATCTTTATCGTCGTTGTCGCCGGCTGATCTGTTTCGATATGGATTCAACCCTTATCAGGACGGAGGTTATCGATGAACTTGCCGACAGAGCCGGAGTAGGGGATGAGGTCAGGGCTATCACTGAATCCGCAATGAGAGGGGAGATTGATTTTGAAGAGAGTTTCAAGCGCCGTGTGGCTCTTCTGAAGGGTCTTGATGTAAGTGTTATGAAGGAGATTGCTGAAAACTTACCTATCACGGAAGGAGTAGACAGGATGATGTCTGTATTGAAACGTAGCGGATATAAGACTGCGATTCTTTCAGGGGGATTTACCTATTTCGGCAATTATCTTAAACAAAAGTACAATTTTGATTATGTCTATGCCAACGAACTTGAAATTGGTCCTGACGGAAAGTTGACCGGACGGCATGTCGGTGATATCGTTGACGGTAAACGTAAGAAGGAATTGCTGAGATTGCTGGCTCAGGTTGAGAATATCGACATTGCGCAGACCATAGCTGTTGGCGACGGAGCTAATGATCTCCCGATGCTTTCGGAGGCAGGATTAGGGATTGCATTCCATGCCAAACCTAAGGTGAAGGCTGAGGCAAGTCAGAGTATCTCAACAATCGGAATAGATGGAGTTCTCTATTTCCTCGGCTTCAAAGACTCCTATATCACTCCCCAAAAGAATTAGGGATTTAAGTTTAGCTTGCTAAACTTAA
>CAJTZQ010000009.1:0-10405 GCA_910583795.1 uncultured Muribaculaceae bacterium | reverse complement strand
GGGTTAAAGGGTTAAAGGGTTAAAGGGTTAAAGGGTTAAAGGGTTAAAGGGTTAAAGGGTTAAGTATTGAGTGTTAAGTATTAAGTATTAAGGATTAAGGGTTAAGTAATAAAGGTTAAGGAGTTACTTAACTTATGAGGTCTGATAATAATTCAACTTTTGGTTGAGAATGTTGAATTTCTAAAGTTGTTTGAAATGAATAAAACGGGCTGCCTTCCGAAGAGGGCAGCCCGTTGCGTTTGGACCTGTTAAACTTTTTACCTTAAGATTTTTTTACCATATGGGATTATGAGGTATATTGAATTGAAAACTTTTGCCTATGAAGTTTAATATATTAACCCTATAACCTCATAACCCCGGGTCTTTATTTAAGAATCTTGAATTATTTAGTAGCCGGCATATTAGCCTCGATAGGCCAATACGGGTTCTGATAGATCACAGATTCAGATGCTGTAGCAGCGTCGGGAGAAGTAAGCATCATCTGATAGATAGGAATCGGGCGTAGGTAGTGAGCCATATCCCATGTCAGACCATCGAATGCTTTGTTCTGTTTAGCTTCAAACGGACGCATATATTCAGACCGTTCGGGAGAAGAGATAGTGGCAGCAAGCTGTTTTGCATCATACCATTGTTCCATTGGAGTTCCCCAGATATGGAAACCTTCAATGTGATATTTGTTAGTGATAAGCTGATCAAGAGAACGCCAACGTTTGAGGTCCATCATACGGAAGCTTTCAGCCATAAGTTCGCAACGACGTTCGCGACGGATGTTATAGCGCACAGGGTCGATAATTACACCTGCGGTGTAAGCACCCCAGTCTCCCTTAGCTTCCTGCTGCATATCTGTGGCATTGATTGTGATATTATAATCGGTTTCCATTCCCTCGTTGCGGGCACGGAGCTTTCTCCAATATTGGTCTGCTGTGCCATCAAGAGAACCGTAGCGTTCATAATATGCTTCAATGTAGTTCAGAAGTGCCTCATTGCTGCGGAATACAGGACATGCTGTGTAGTTGTTGCCATTGCCAGCCATCTGACTACCATAATAGTTGCCTTTGCGAAGAGCATAACCGGTAGTATAGATATTCTCAACATCAGAGTCAAGGATTGCCGGATATTTCTCTTCAGGAACACCATGGTCGCCTACACCATCGTTAACAAGGATGTTCATCTGTCCGGGCTCTTTGAGCTGAACAAATAGACGAGGGTCACGGTTTAGACGTACATTGTGTAAAGTTTCATCACCCTGGTATAGCGGACTTGCATAAATTGGGAGACCATCTTCACATACAAAACTATCTACCATACCGCGTGTAGTTCCGCAAGCACGGTTACCCTTTTGAGCGTAAACTACGATGTTGTGTTGAATGCCAAGACCGCGGTCATATTGACGCCAGAACATCACTTCGTTATAAGAGGAAAGATCCAGAGTACCAAACATTGCAAGGAAGGGGTTCTCTGCCTCAAGTGCTGAAATTGATGCACCTTCAGTTTGTGGAACGATACCAGTGTTAGGGGTCAATGTAGCCTTGTCACCAACCTCTTTAGCTGCTGCGATAGCCTGATCAAGGAACCAGTTTGCTTCTGCCTCGAGGGAGCCTGTCGGGAACTGGTAGTTGGCGTTATATTCTTTCTCTTTACCGGGCCAGCCTTCACCATTAGGAACGAAGGGAGTTCCGGCAAAGTTTTTCAACCAAGTGCCGGTGTAGAGGGCTACACGGCTCTTGATAAGAAGAGCCACATCAGAGTTAAGACGGGTTCTTGCCATCTGGCTGTCTTTCATAAAGTCGTATGCAAGATCCAGTTCTTCAAGAATGAATCGAGCCACCTCATTCATAGGAGAGCGCTTGCTTGCTTCAGTCAATGCACCAAGTTCTTCAGGAAGACAGGTTGTAATGATCGGGAAATCGCCATAACGCTGCATCATAGTGAAATATTGGTATGCACGCATGAAATGCATTTCACCGATGTAGTGACGTATATTGGCAACATTGCCCTGAATCTGACCTTCCTCATATTTGGGCATTACTTGATCAAAGAAATAGTTGATGGTGTTGATGTTTGTGAAAGTATAGTTGTCGCCGTCAGACATGGA
Organism: uncultured Muribaculaceae bacterium; assembly: GCA_910583795.1. Taxonomy (GTDB): domain Bacteria; phylum Bacteroidota; class Bacteroidia; order Bacteroidales; family Muribaculaceae; genus Lepagella. The sequence goes on along the minus strand of CAJTZQ010000009.1, from coordinate 8,310 downwards.
AGTTCTCCAATCATCCTTGATATACATTCCATCAGCTACATTGCTGACCATATTGTCGGTGTTGAGGTCGCCGCCGTATGTGCCATAGCTCCAGTTTCCGCTTGATGGAAGTACCTCGGTATATCGTCCGTTTGCGTATGCCTCAAGATGTGCTTCCTGCGTGAAGTAATTCTCAGGAGTTGCATTCGACAGCGGCTCTTTGTCAAGATAGTCGTTGCAGGAAGAGAAAGAGCCTGCGACCATCAGGGCAAGGGCTGCCCGTAAATATAATTTAGTATTCATTTTTTTAATCTGAGTTTACAGTTATTAAAGAGTAACGTTCACACCGAAAGAGAGTGTGCGGTTAAGAGGGTAAACACATCCGCCCCATCCATTGGGATCATCAAATGTCTCAGGATCGAAAAGAGAAGAGAGTTTTGTTCCTGTCCAAAGGTTTTCACCTGAGAAGTAGAAACGAATCTTCTGGAATCCGATTTTCTCAACAATATTCTTAGGGAGTGAGTAACCTACCTGGAGGTTCTTCAGACGGATATAAGATGCATCCTGCAGGTAACGGGTCTGTGTCTGTTTGTTCTTGTCTCCACCATCGAAGATTGGACGGGGATAGTAGGAATCTTTGTTAATTGAATTGAGACCTTCTTTTACAGACCAGGTGTTTTCATCACGGAAGTAATCGGCATGCTGTGTAAGACCCTGTGACCACCAGAAGTTGCCTTCGATGCCCCAGAAGTAGGAGCTGCCTTGCCAGTAGTCTCGTTTTGCTACACCCTGGAAGTAAACCCGGAGGTCGAATCCTTTATAGTCGGCGGTAAGGTCGAGGGAGAACAGCCAGCGGGGAGTGTTGTTACCTATAACTTTGAGGTCACCGTGATCGCTGAGGGTATTGGCACCTGAACTGATCACACCATCGCCGTTGAGGTCTTTATACATGATATCACCTGCGCCCCATAGTTTGCCAAGCTGATCCTGATTAGCATTGGCGAGGTGAGCCTGCATCTCTTCATCTGTCTTAGCAATACCTATAGTCTCGTAACCCCAGATTTCACCGGCGTAACGACCTGTGATATAGTTGCTGAGAGATTGAGAGGGGTTGTTGGGATAGTTTGTAATTTTTATACGAGAATCAGAAAGAACGAACTTTGCTCCATATCCGAGACCGAATGAAGTGCGGTCATTCCAAGAGATTTCGAAATCCCAACCATTTGAACGGAGGTCAGTGTTGTTTGTCTTAGGCACTGAAGTACCGAGAGTTGAAGGAAGTTCCGGAGCCGGACCGACCATGTTTTTTGTGCTGCGGACGAAATATTCGGCACTACCACGCAGACGATTGTTAAGCAATCCGAAATCAAGACCGATATTCCAGTTTACAACCTTTTCCCATCCGAGATATTCCGAAACGAGAGCAGGGAATCCTGCGGTGTTAGGCTGAAGACCGTTCTGAAGCCATGAACCGTTGCTTATGCCAAGTCCGATAACGCGATATGTCTGATACCAATTGGTGGTATTTTGGTTACCAAGCTGACCCCAGGAAGCGCGGAGCTTGAGTTGGTTGCAGACATCTGAATAATCTTCCCAGAATTTTTCATTGGCAATGTTCCAACCGATAGAGAATGACGGGAGCCAGATCCAGCGTTTATTGCTGCGGAAACGGGAAGTACCATCATAACGGAGGTTTGCCTCAAGAAGATAACGGCTATCGTAATTATAGTTGATACGACCGAAGAAACCTGCAGTATCCCATTCATACTTTCCTCCGTTTACGGAAGGGGTCACGGGATTTCCGTTGTAGTCAAGACCGCTGGTGAGGTCCACTACCGGAAGATCGGGGATAAGGATACCGTTGCGTTGCAGACCATAGATAGTCTGACGCATATTTTCAGTCTGGAAGCCGAGCATTACGTGGAAGTCATGCTTTTCCTGAATTGTCCAGCTGTAGTTTGTGTAGAGGTTTACATTGAAGAAGTTTTCTTTCTTATATTCCTCATGAACATTGCTGCTGCGGTTGTAGATGTAAGGTTCACCGCTAACGTCATGATTGTAGGTCTGTTGTGAATCCCAGTGACGAGTCTGAGAAAGAACGCTGTAATTCAATTCAGCATGGATATCCCAACCTTTCATAGGATAGAATGTCAGACCAAGCTGGTTCACATTGCGGTCAGTCTGAGTTGTGTCTTTACCGCCGGTGGCAAGACCAAGAGCAGGAGACGGAGAATCATAATAGAAACCGTTGTCATCATAAAGAGGCAATGTAGGCCAACCCTGACGACCGAGAGTCTGATAAAGATTATTCGTGAGTGTGGCGGGTCTCAAGAAGTCCTGTCTGTTCCAGCGAGTGCTGTAGCTGATTTGGAACCAGTCGTATAGTTTAGCAGAGAAACGTCCGGTGACATTATATGTCTTTTTGTCATTCTCACCTATGCGAAGTGAGCCGTCTTGGTTTGCGAAGTTACCTGAGAAATAGTAATTCATTTTCTCGTTACCACCGGAAATCGAGAGGTTGTGCTCCTGAGAGAAGTTGTTGCTCTTGAATACTTCTCCATACCAATCTACGTTGGCGTTACCGGCAGCGTAACCATCTTGCCAGTAGCCATTGTCACCTGCGGGAAGAACGGATGTGATCTTGCCGTTATAATAATCGATGATTCTCTGAAGATGGTCGCCTTTGAAGTGAGGTGCCCAACCGTCGGTATTTGAACATCCGTCATTGAAGTATGAAACAAATGGAACTGATTCCATTGTGTGAGCGAGGTTGATTGGACTTGCCCAGCGGAATGAGTTCTGATAAGTGATCTGGGGTTTACCCTCCGATCCTCTCTTTGTCTGGATAAGGATCACACCGAAAGGTGCGCGAGAACCGTAGATAGAAGCTGCTGCGGCATCCTTGAGGACTGAGATACTTTCCACGTCTTGAGGGTTGACAGAATTGATATCTCCTTCCATACCGTCGATAAGAACAAGTGGTGAGCCGCTTGATCCGTCACCGATTGTACCGTTACCACGGATGTTGATAGATGGGTTGTTGTCGAGTGCGCCGCTACCGTTGTTGATCTGAAGACCGGGGACTGCACCCTGAAGTGCGACAGCGAGGTTGTTGGTGGGTCGGTCATTAAGAAGTTTAGTGTCGACTGTGCTGACAGAACCGGTGAGGTTTACTTTCTTCTGAGTGCCGAAGCCGACTACAACGACTTCGTCAAGAAGAGAAGATTCATCCTTAAGAGTAACCTTCATGTCTGGTTCAGCTTTTACCTCAGCAGTCTGGCAACCTACGTAAGAGATTACGAGAGTTGCACCTCGTTTAACTTTAATTGAAAAGTTTCCATCGACGTCGGTAGCAGTACCGTTAGCAGTACCTTTTTCCATAACAGTGGCACCGATAACCGGTTCGCCACTCTGGTCAAAGACCGTACCGGAAATGTTCATGACCGCGTCTTGAGCCGAAGCCGGAACTGCAGTCACGACAGGAATTGCCGTCGCCAGTGAGGCGCCGCCAAGAGCAAGTAGACTTGCTACAAAAATTTTCCTTGCGTTCATTGATTAGTTATTAGTTCAGGTTAAGTTCCTAAAATTGATTTCTATCATTTATTCTCGGAAAGGCTTTTCATGACATAGTGAAGAGTCTATCACGGGAGTATTCCAGGTATATAGAAGTTGTTTAAAGGTACGACTTCCTATAGACTATGGTTTGTAGAGCTATATTAGGCTGCAAATTTAGATATTTTTTGCAATTCTTTTATGTTATTAATAATTCAAATAGGGTCTGATTTGTGTCAAAATAAAATATGAAATTTTGTTGCGTCGATGGCTTTTCCCATTGCTTGTTAAATCTCAAGGTTAGTTATATACACCACTATTAGTGAGAGTGTGTCATATCCACAATCTCACGTTTTATCCAACTTTTGTTTACGAAAATTGAATTTTTTATCGTATTATGATGATATGTGAAATCTATTTGCTATTTTTGCAAATGATTTGTAAAATCACCGGATTATTGTGCTTTCATTTGTGAAAGTTAAAATTATTAACAAACTTGCGAACCTAACCTTAAAACTGAAAGATGTGGAAAAAAATAGTGAAGCAGGATTATTTCACTCAAATCAAAAGTACGACCTTACCCCCCCCATGCAGAAAATTGGCATAGGGTTGATGGAGGTGGCAGATCTTATTAATAAACTTGGAAATGAAGAATATATAGATAACGGATTGAAGGAAAAACTTGATGAAGTTTTTCTTAAGGTTGACATGTTGAGGGGGATGGTCAAAGAATGGTTGTCAGACAGTCCGACCGATTCAGGGCATCGGGCAAATCCCCTTACTGAAAAGGAAAGAGTGGAAGTAGCCGACGAAATGCACAAACGCAAGTTCCTCGCAAAAATTGACAAGGTTATTATAGAGGGTATGGAAGAGAGAAGCATCGACATTCAATATCTCACCGACCGTCTATGCATGAGCCGGAGCACACTCTACAGGAGGGTAAAATCATTGACAGGTGTTTCGGCTAATGAATATATCCGAAGAAAAAGGATGGAGATAGCTAAAGAGCTTCTGATTGATGGAGATATTCCGGTGTCGGAAATAGCTTTCAAGGTCGGATGCAGCAGCATGTCTTATTTCCGTCAGAGTTTTAAAGATATCTACGGCGTTATCCCGAGCGAATATCTTCGTAAATTGAAAAGCAATTAGCAATTAGTAATTAGTAATTAGTAATTCATTAACCATCGGCTTTTGAAAAAGTCAAAATTTAATAAACCAATCATGGTGTGGAAACATTTATATGATAGATAAATCTTCCACACCATGTTGCATAAATATTATTCAAGAAATATCATTGTCGGCATAGCCTTTTTGGTGGCTATTTTTTTACCCGAAGTTGTAACAGGCACTTTGACTTCACCCGACTCAGTATCATCTACGAAAAACAGGGAGACCGTCGGGCTTGTGCTTAGCGGAGGCGGTGCAAAAGGTATCGCCCATGTCGGGGTGATCAAGGCTCTCGAGGAGAATGATATTCCTATAGACTATGTCACCGGCACTTCAATGGGAGCCATAGTCGGCAGTCTTTACAGTTGCGGATGGTCGCCTGAGAAAATGATGAATCTTTTCACTTCAGAAGATTTCCACAACTGGAGCACCGGCACTATCAATAAAAAACTTGTTTATTATTTCACTACACCTGCTCCTTCGCCGAAGTGGGTTTCCCTTAATGTCAATTTTAAAGATACCACTGATATTGTTGGGCAGATCATACCCACGTCGCTTATAAATCCTATTCCCATGAATATGGAGTTTTTGAAACTCTATTCCCCATATACGGAGCAATGCGATGAAAATTTCAATAATCTTTTCGTCCCGTTCAGGTGTGTCACCAGCGATGTTTATCATAAACATAAAATTGTGTGTAAATCGGGTTCTTTAGGTGATGCCGTCAGGGCTTCCATGAGTTTTCCGCTTGTGTTCAAGCCGATCCAGATGGATGGGGTTCTCGTCTATGACGGAGGTATATATGATAATTTCCCGGTCAATGTGATGCAAGATGATTTTCATCCAGATTTTATAATAGGGGTTTCGGTCTCGTCTGCCGATACCAAACCGATCAAGGGAGATGTCTACAGCCAGCTTGAAGACATGATCATACAGAATAACGACTATAATCTTCCGGCTGAAGACGGTGTTAAGATTCAGGTTCCCGTTTTGAATTTCGGAGTTCTTGATTTTGGTCAGGCAAAGGAGATCTATTCAATCGGATATAAGACAGGCATGGCAATGGTAGATTCTATCAAGCGTCGCATTTCAGCAAGGGAAAGTATCACAGAAGTGGATAAAAGGAGGGAAATATTTGCCTCTCGTACACCTGTCGTGACATTCGATTCTGTGGAAGTTACAGGAGCCAAGCCGGGTCAGGCAAGGTTTCTTGAATATCTTTTCGACAATGGAAAACCCGGATTGCCTATGGGTATGGAACAGGTGCAGAATGCCTACTACCGTGCAGTGACTGATGGAAAGTTGTCAGATCTTCTTCCACAGGCGAAGTTTGGAAAAGAGGGTCACAACACCCTTCTGCTTGAGGCGACAGTGAAAAACCCCTGGAGTCTTGGAGTCGGCGGCTGGGTATCTTCTTCGACCAACAGCATGCTTTATCTTACATTCGGATATCACACGCTGAGTTTCAACAGCCTTGATGTTGACTTCGGAGGATGGATAGGTCAGACTTATTCAGCAGCCCAGTTAAGTGCGAAATTTGCTCTGAGATCAGCTTTGCCGTCCTATATGGAATTGAGCGGAGTGATAAGCCGGCAGAAATATTATGATTCAGAACTTTTGTTCTATCAGAGCGGCACACCGTCGTTTATCACGGATACGCAAGGTTTTTTCCGTCTGAACTATTGTTTTGCGATTGGAAGGATGGCAAAGGGATTTGCCAATGTGTCATACGGATGGGAGAGCAACGATTATTTCCCATACAATCAGGGAGATTTCTCAGGCGCGGATAAGGATAAAAGTCATTATCGCATCGCAGCGTTTAAGACAGGGGTGGAACTTAACACTCTCAACGATCAGATGTATCCCTCTTCGGGTAAAGAATGGAAGTTGAACGTGTTGCTCAGCCACGAACAGAATAAGTTTGTACCCGGAGATCCCGGAGAAACCGGTAGTGGCTGGAACACTCATCTACGTGCATCGGCAGAACTTTTGTGGAAACATTATTTCGGCATTCATAAGAATTTCCGGCTTGGTGCCATGGTCAATGGAATCGCGACTTTGCAAAATGTATATCAGAATTATACCGCCACTCTTATTCATGCTCCGGGTTTTGCACCTACCCCTTCAACCCGCAATTATTTTAATGTCGCTTTCCGTTCAGACAATTATGGAGCCATCGGTTTGTCTCCGGTGTGGACTCCATTCAGCCGGGCACAATTGAGAGGGGATTTCTTCGGATATTTTCCAATAAGAAACGTTGAGCCTGATGAAAACGGGATGGCGAAATTTCACGGATGGTTTCAGAAGCCGCAGTTTATAGGCGAGGTGGCGGCTGTCTATAATTTTCCATTCGCCAGTCTGTCTGTCTATGCCAACTATCTTTCCTCCCCAAAACATAATTGGAATTTCGGAATCAATTTCGGGCTTTATTTCCAGGCTCCGAAACTTTTAAGGTAATGCATTATGCATTGATGAAACTTATTCGATTTGCGGAAATCTTGCCGAAGTCCAGATTGTGGAATCGGAAAGGATGAGCATCCCCTCGAAGCCGAGGCGGGACAGCATCTCTTTCGCAAGGCGGGAGCCGGATGCCATACATGCGGTTGCCGCGCCGTCGGCAAGCATGCAATTCGGGGCTATAACCGTTGCACTGATCACATCTGTTTCGACCGGATAACCTGTCACTGGGGAGATTGTATGACCGAATGTTTTCCCTCCATCTTTGTGAAAATTACGATAATTGCCGGAAGTGGCAACTCCGCAATCTGTGACAGCTATCACAGCACTTGAATCATGAATCTCTGTTGAATCTGTCTGTATCGGACGGTCGATGGATATTTTCCATTTGTCACTCCGCGGACTCTTGCCTCCTATCGACAATTCACCTCCGATCTCTACCAGATAATTCTTAACGCCGTTGCGTTTCAACATTTCTGCAACTTGATCGCAACCGTATCCTTTGGCAATTGCCGAAAAGTTGAATTGGATTCTACGGTCATTTTTAATGAGAGTTTTACCCTGGAGTCTTGTTTTGGAAATACCTGTAAATCTTAATATGCTGTCGACTGCCGTAGAGTCTGCAGAAACCGTGTGCCCTGGCCCGAATCCCCATGCCGTAATCAAAGGGGATATGGTAGGATCGAACATTCCGGTGCTTGCTTTATTAATCTTAAGTGAAGCATTATAGACATCTGCAAACATATTGTCAACTTCCATACTGTCGGCTTCATTCACTTTGCTGACAAGCGAGGACTTGTCGAACACAGAAAGACTTTTACCAACCTTCTCGAGAGTTGCAAGTATGGAATCGCCCAATTGGATGTCACTTTCGTATGTGATATGGTATACAGTATTCCATATCATCCCTTCTTCGCGTTGATATGTAGGCGAAGGGTTGCATGATGAAGACAATAAGAAGCAAAGAGTCAGTAAAGAATTAAAAATATATAAAAAATAAGTTTTCATACTAATTAAAAGAGATTATTTCTAAAAATTTCTTACAAAATTAGCAAAAAAGAAGAATATTATATAAATTTGAAAGAAATTACATTGCCTAATTCTAAGAAACTGTTTAAATTTGATTCAATAAAATTTTTATGGCAGCCAAGTCAA
>CAJTZQ010000008.1 GCA_910583795.1 uncultured Muribaculaceae bacterium | reverse complement strand
GATTGACTTGGCTGCCATAAAAATTTTATTGAATCAAATTTAAACAGTTTCTTAGTTTATTGGTGTTAATAATTGTTAAAACAATCGTCGCATGCCATCGTTTGAATGGCATGCGACGATTTCTTTATTGAATTCTAACAAAATAGAGGAGGAGACGGATTATTTTACAGGTGTAACATTATAACCAAGTTTTTTCAATCCTTCAACAATTCCTTTGTCACCGGCAAGATGTAAAGCTCCTACAACGATAAATGAAGGGGCAGCCTTCATGATTTCTGGAAGCTTTTCAAGCCACTCCGCATTTCTTTTGTCGAGAAGTGCTACCATAAATTCAGGGTGTTCGTCATCTTCTTCCGACAATTGAAGCATCTTTGAAAGATCTTCCGCATCATAAGCTGCTGTGAGATCTTTTGAAGATTGAATAGCTTTGGAAGGATCTTTAAGCATCTCTACCAAAGCCTCAGCCTGGAAAGCTATGGGGGTAGTGTCGTAGAGCACTGAGGCTTGATATTCTACGGTCTCAAGCGGTGTGATTGTTTTTCCTTCGTTTTTACCCTGTATCTGGAAATATGTGTCGAGCTGTTCTTGTGGGTTATATCCGGGCATTGCCTGGGCTGCCATTCCTACTGCCACCATAGTGCTTGCCACCATTGGCTTCATCCCTTCGAGCATGGAGAGCTCCATGCCCGGCATCGGAGCCCATTTTTTGAATTCCTCGCTTATAATTGTGAAGTCTTCAGGTGAGATCACTTTAGAAAGCGTGCTGTCGGAAGGCGCTATCATATGAGGTTGCATTGCCATCCCTAATTTCATCTGGTCTTGGGTCATGTCAATTTCTCCCACAACCTGACTGGCTTCCTTAAAACATTTGTCTGCGCCAGTCTTTTCAATTACTGAGAGCGGTGCAAGATGATGTGTGCCGAAAATGTAAGAGGGGGCTGTAAGACCGTTCCCTTCCACTTTATAAAGGATTTGGGCACTTGCGGGAACTGCAGCAAGAAGAAGGAGAGAGGCGATGATTGATTTTAATTTCATCATATTTTAAATTGTTTATTGTGTTTCAGATGTTGTTCTGAATAATAAGTCGCAAATGTAATCAAAAAGTTTCATCTGCATCAAAACTTTTATTTAAAAAGAGGAATGTTAAGGCAAAAATAAAACTATTGGGGTTGGGTTTTGACTTTTTTTTATTACTTTTGTTGAAATTTGCAGAAATCCCGTCTATGGACAATAAGACATTAATAGATAGCCTTTCGAGAAGGCTCGATATTTCGCGTGACACCGTAATCTCTCTAATAGAGGGACTTTCGCAGACAATTGGAGAAAACGGGTCGCAGCTCGACAGTGTTTCGATTCCTTCATTCGGTAGTTTTGAGCCACGCAAGAGGCTCGAAAGGGTGGCTTTGCATCCGGCATCAGGAAAACGCTTGCTTGTGCCTCCAAAAATTGTAATGACTTTCAAACCTTCGGCATTGCTTAAACAGAAGATCAGAAATGAACGATAAGATTACTATGACCAGATTGGCGGCGATGCTCGCCATTTCTACCGGAAAACAAAAGAAACTGTGCGAAGATTTCCTTCGTGAGTTGTTTGCTATTGTGGAGGAAGAATTGGTTAAAGGTGAGAATGTCAGAATCAAGGGTTTTGGCACCTTTAAGATAGTGGATGTTGAGCCGCGTAAGAGTGTAAACGTGTCAAACGGGGAGGAAACTGTCATTCCGGGACATAGCAAAGTCCTTTTTGTAGCCGCTAAAGAATTGGCATCACGCGTGAACCTTCCATTTGAAGCATTTGAAGCCGTTGAAATAGCCGATGAACTTCCTACGGATTCCCTTGATGGGGAAGAAGAGCTGCCTGATTCTATGCCGGATTCTTTGATATATGAAGAATCTGACGAGGAATCTGGACAGAAGAATGGATTAGAACAGGAAGTTGAAATCCAAGACTCTGAAAGTAATGTCATTCCTGATCTTGTGGTGCCAGTCTCTGAACTTAAGAAAGACTCTGATCAGGAGGCGGTTGAGGATGAGGCATCTGCAGAAGCTTATTCTGACAGTTTGCAGGCTGATGATAGCCGGAATGACACTGAAGATCTGCCTGGGGAGAATCGCCATAAATTTACAAAAGGATTTGCTGCGGGATTCATAACCGCTTTGTTAGTCGGTGGAATTGTATTTGCTGTCGGTCACCTGATGGGATTTTCATTTGGAGTGACAAATGGTGAGAAGAGCGCAGAACAGTCCACTTCAGAAGTGGTCAAAACAGAGGATATGTCGGTAGATTCTATAGCTTCTTTCAAATCTTTCGTAAAAGATTCAGTTTTATTGGATAATAATGATAGTGTTCGCAATAATTCTGAGATTGTCGATGATGTTCCGACCAAAGTTTCTGATGAGCCGGTTTATGACACGGTTACAACCACTCGATATCTGACTACCATAGCAAAGGAACATTATGGCAATTTCAATCTCTGGCCTATCATATATGAAGAAAACAAGGATATTTTAGGTCATCCTGACAGGATTCGTCCGGGAACAAAGGTGGTTGTCCCACCTTTGTCAAAATATGGAGTGGATCCTAAAAATGCGGGGCAGATTAAAGAAATCAAGCAAAAAGGTATAGAGATTTATGCGCGTTTTAAATAAATTTTTGTCTTTTACAGTGAGCTACTTATGAAGTTTACTGAACGAGATGAGATAAAAATTTATAAAAAAATTTGTTTGAGTAAAAAAAAATGCCTAATTTTGCACTCGCAAAGCCAAAGAGGCTACGCAAATACATAAGGTGCCATGTCCGAGTGGTTAGGTACCGGTCTGCAAAACCGTTTACACCAGTTCGAATCTGGTTGGCACCTCTAAAAAATCCTGTTTGATTTAATCAAACAGGATTTTTTGTTAATTATGCCGGTCAGCGTATCAGAATTCCACGGTGCGGGTAGTCTTGTCGGTAAGCTTGACTGTGACCTTCCTCCCATCGTTAGACACTTTTATAGACTTGACCGGTTGCAGCTCAGCGTCTGTGAACCCCTTGCCGTCTTCTCCAATCTTTTTCCACAATTGTAAAGTGACGTAAATCCGGCTACCGGAGTTGTCGGCTGCTAAAACCGGGAGGATGCATTCTTTGGATTCCGGATGCAGCCCTTTAGGAGTTATTACTTCTGCCGGCTCAGTCCATCCATAAAGGGGAATCATGGCAAGCTCATAGTTCCCATTGCCTACTATTGTGGCTTTTACCTTATTTTTTCCGACCTCACGCTCACTGCTGCTGAATCCTTTGCAGCACTTTTTGAGCGAGTAGTGACCCAGACGGATGTCGGTGGTGTCGGGTGTGGTCACACGGTCTATTCGCAGGATTCCGTCGGGCAATGTTATGTCGGCAAGCTGATAGCGCACGGTAGTGTCTGTTTCAAGAACGGCATCACGGCGATATATGCCATCTTTGTAATCCTTGAAATCATAAAGGCGGAGGACTTCCCATTCACCTTTACCGTTCTTGGTGGCGTAGTTCATGGATATCTCGCCGTCAGTACCGTCTGCCATCCATGGAAAAGCGGTGTTGTAGGCAAGTTTATTGTAATTTTCAGAGCTGCGGAATTTCTGCCAGTCGTTTGCCACAGACTCATGACACCATGAACGTAATTCTGATGAGCCGCTGTTGGGATAGTTGGTGATCATAAGACCCGTTGCAGGTTGAAATTTATCGTATGCCTTTCCTTTGGCAAGCTCATTGTCCCACGGACCATTGTTTTCCGTCGCGCTCCAGTATTGCGAGTCCTCCGGCATAAGAAGTCCAAGGAATGCCTTCCCGCACCAATAGACGCTCCCTCGGCAGGAATAAATCTGTACGCAGGGGGCAAACGGTCCATAGTAACCCATTGTCGGGACGCCGTTCTCAAGAAATTCCGGATTTTGTAAGAATTGTAGCAAGGTGGCAGACGCTATACGGCGTAGCCATCCGTAGTTGACGTTTTCATGATTGCCATACTCTATTAATGGAAGCGGAGCAACTGCAGCAAATCGATATGGAATACTTCTCCCATACATGTTCATTCTGCCGTCTTCAGCAAACATATAGGGATAATTGTCAATCAAGTCTCCCTGGTTTTTGAAGAAGCGGGCGGCTAACTCCGGATACTGTTTCTTTCCAAATAGCTCTGCCCACAGCGGACCATAGCTTTGGAATGCCCACATGCTGTAATAGTCGTAGGCGGGAACGTCGTTATACCAACCTTCGCCACGATATCGGGCCAATAGATTGTTAAGTTTTTCTTGTAGATATGCCTCGTCTATCTGATAGCCTTTGTCTTTTAAGAAGCTGAGGATAAATACATTGAAGAATTGCCAGTTTGAACTGATAGTCGGTCCTTCGCCGTAATTTTTGAGCAATGTCGCAAGATTGTCCTTTTCCTCTTTGGTCATAGGGTCCCACAACGCTTCCGGAGCGGCTCCCATGGATATGCATAATGATCCGAGCTCAAGCAGTGTCTGGGTTGGTCCTCCCGGTTTCGGTTCTACGTAGTGCTTGCTATCGGGATTTGTCAGGCTCTTCATCTGATGTCGGTAATAGTCTGCAACCTTTATCCCGTTGATTTCCAAATCCGGATTCTCTTTGAGTAAAGGGGCGGCTACAAACAGAGTCCTTGCGAGCCCTTCAAGCTTTGCAACCTTGGCGGCATTTTCGTCATGGGGATAGGTCTTGTCAAGCTGTTTGGGGAAATACATAGGGTCGTCCATGCAATGGATATAGCTGAAAGCTCCGTCAAGCAAGTATTTTGCCGCTTCGATCCAATGCTTACGTGTCATGCCGCTGTATGGGCTCTTGACATAATCGGGATTCTCGACTCTGAATATGTTGTCACTTGACATGGCTTTGTGACAAATTCCCGGTTTTGCTCCGGCAATTGGTGTGGTTCCCGCAGAAATCAATGCGGCAGCCATCAGTGACCATAATAACGTTTTTCTAAATCTCATTATGAAGTAGGTGTTTAGGTTATAAGTTTTTAGGTGGTTTGAAATAAAACGAAGTCGCTTTGCTAAATATTATAGTTTATTGTTTCGTAAGTATCAGCAAAAAAATAATTGTGCATATTAATAGCCTATGACGTAAGCAAAATATGAAGATGTGAAGATGGAATTATTATCTCCGGTTCTGATATATAATTTTGAGGAGTTTGGGGATTATCGATGTCTGTTAAGTGATAAAAGTGATTTAAAATAGCACGATTTAATGCAGGTTTTGAATTACTCAACACCACAATACCAAAGTCTGCAGACCTGACACTTGATCATCCCTTCGTATATATTGTAAGGGAAACTTCAACCGGTTCAATAATATTTGCCGGAACTGTGTCGAAGTTTTGATTATTTTTCTCTATACTTAAGATCTGATAGTACCGATCATATTGGAAAGTTATAATTGGCTTAGCCTAAGATAATAAATTAGCCTATAATAATAAAGAAGCTGTCGATGCGAACCGGCAGCTTCTTTATTGCTTTCGATTATCGCTTATGCGGCTTAAGGGCTATATTTATGATTTCAAATAATTCTTAAACCCTCAACTCTCAACCCTCAACTCTAAACCGTATCCCCTTAACCGCAAAAGCTTTAATAAAAATTTTAACAAATGTGGGAGAATTAAGCGTTATAAGTATTGGATAAAAGTTAAGAAAGGTATAATTTTGCATCCTAAATGAGAAATTTCTATTCACATCCCGCAGATAAGGGTCTTTATGGTATCTTTAATGACAGTTTCCCTCCAATACTCGATGGAGTGACTCTGGCTGTGCAAAATTACGTCTATTGGCTTGATAAGAAGGGTCTCAATCCTTGTGTCGTGACTCCATGGAATCCTGAAAGCAATGATTATCCCTTTCCGGTAATGCGTTTTTTTTCTCTTCCGATAAGGTCTCGCAAACCTTACAGATATGGTTATCCCAAACTTGACCCGTTTATCTGGAAACGCCTGAGAGATACTGATTTCAAATTATTACACTCCCATTGTCCTTTCTCATCAGGCAGACTTGCTGTCTATGTAAAGAAACGTCAGAATATTCCGTTGATCGGTACATTTCATTCAAAATATCGTGCAGACCTTGAGCATTCATTTCAACACATGCCATGGTGTGTGCCGATTATCATGAAGAGGATTCTCAACTTCTTTAACGCATGTGATGAAGTGTGGATTCCCCAGGCTCAGGTTGAAGAAACTGTAAGGGAGTATGGATATAAGGGTAAACTTACAGTTGTGGAAAACGGCAATGACTTTGTTTCAAATATAACGGGATCAATTCAAGATTATAAAAAGGATGCCAAAAGAAGGTTAGGTATGCATCCGGACACTCTGGAGCTTCTTTTTGTGGGTCAGCACATCTGGGAGAAAGGGATACGAACAATTCTCGAATCAGCGGCATTATTAAAAGGAAAGATAGATTTTCATCTTAACTTTATTGGGACGGGATATGCAATCGAAGAAATGAAAGAAATGATCAAGAAGCTTGATATTGAAAGATATGTCACTTTGCATGGTGTGGTTAAAGACCGTGCAAAGTTGAGCGACTTCTATGCGGCAAGTGATCTTTTCCTTTTCCCGTCTTTTTATGATAACGCTCCTCTTGTCGTTAGGGAGGCTGCCGCGATGGGTACTCCTTCGGTGCTTGTTGAAGGCTCCACGGCATCTGAAGTGGTGGTAGATAAGGTCAATGGTTTTTTGACTCTCTCCGATCCCGCTACATTTGCGAATGAAGTGGAGATGATAGCAAAAGACAGGAAGCTCCTGCGTGAAGTTGCCAATGGAGCACGCAATTCTCTTGTCAGAAGTTGGGAGGATGTCGTGGGGGAAGTGGCTGACCGTTATGAGGTGATTATCAGAAATTATAAAAAATAGGAATTTATATTAACTCAAAATATTAGATAAATATGGCTACAACTCCGGCTTCCGCTCCGTCACCCGCTGCGCCTGACAAAAAAACATTTTCGATATGGAAAGTGCTGTTGCCTGTTGCGATAGGTCTCGGTGTTGTGGCATATATGTTTTGGGAAGATGCAAAGAAAGAAAATCTTGCAGAGGTTTGGAACCACATTGATTTCACACCTCGCGCCTGGTTTTGCATAGGATTGGCATTTCTTTTTATGTTTGGTCGCGATTTTGGATTGAGCTGGAGATTTCGTGCCTTGACTGACCATGAACTTAAATGGACGCATGCTTTCAAAGTGGATTTCCTTTGTGAGTTCACGTCATGCATCACCCCCTCGGCTGTTGGTGGAAGTTCTTTGGGAATGGTATTCCTTAATTCACAGGGGATAGAATTCGGACGTGCCACAACTTTGATGATGACCACATTGTTTCTTGATGAATTGTTTTTTGTGATTGGATGCCCGTTGGTGGTCTTTCTCACGCCGGCTCATGAAATATTCGCATCTGGAGGTGCATCGTTTTCTCATGGCATCAAATTGACATTCTGGTTTGTATACGCATGTCTGTTTGTTTGGACTTTGATATTGTTCACCGGTATTATATGGAAACCGGAGTGGATAAGAAAAGTTATAGGAAAGGTGTTCAGTTGGAGATTGTTGCGCAAATGGCAGGAATCTGCCGTGGCTTTAGGGGACAATATGGTGGCGACTTCAAAAGAACTATGTACAAAGCCGTTCCATTTTTGGCTTGAAGTATTTGGTGGTACCGCTTTATCATGGACTTCCCGCTATCTTGTAGTAAATGCATTGTTTCTTGGGTTCCTCAGTCAGGATGATCCCTGGCAATGGGTTATATTCGCCCGTCAGTTTGTAATCTGGGTCGTATTGATGATCAGTCCAACTCCGGGAGGGTCCGGACTTAGCGAGTGGCTGTTTTCCGAATATTATGGAGATCTTGTTCCCACTGCCGGGCTTGCGTTGATTCTTGCAATTTTCTGGCGAGTGATTTCCTACTATGTTTACCTCATAATAGGAGCTTTGATTGTCCCCGGATGGCTGAAAAGCACCATATCAAGACTACATGGAAATAAATAGATGAATGATTTTTAAGTGCCTACGAAAAATAAATGTGCATATGATTGGCTTATAGTGTGAGCGAGATATGAAGCCGTGAAGATGGAATTATGGGGTTCAAAGAATTGGAAAGTTGATTGTATTTTTGCATTTTTCATTTGAATTGATTAATTTTGTAGCCTAAATATATCACATCAAATCAGGTAAAAATATCTAATGAAAAAGAGTGCACTTCAAAGAGTTAGGTCTGAATATCAGCCTAAGCTCCCCAAAGCCCTCCAGGGCCCGGTGAAACTTAACATCGGCGAGGCTACACAGTCGGTTGCCGATCAGGAAGAAATCAAGAAACTCTTCCCCCACACTTACGGACTTCCTATCGTACAGTTCGAAGAAAGCGACAAAGCTGAACACGTAGAAGAACCATTCAATGTCGGCATCATCCTTTCAGGTGGTCAGGCTCCCGGCGGACATAATGTAGTGAGCGGTATTTTCGATGGTATCAAGCGTCTTAACAAAGAATGCCGTCTCTATGGCTTTTTGATGGGTCCTTCCGGCTTCATCAACCATCAGTATATGGAACTTACAGCCGGATATATCAAAGATTTCCGCAACACCGGCGGTTTTGATATCATCGGTTCAGGCAGAACAAAACTTGAGACTCCTGAACAATTCGAGGCGGGTCTTAAAATACTGAAAGAACTCAATATTAAGGCTCTCGTTATCATCGGTGGTGACGATTCAAATACTAATGCAGCTGTCCTCGCAGAGTATTACAAGAATATCAATGCAGGTGTTCAGGTGATCGGTGTCCCCAAAACTATCGACGGCGACCTTAAGAACAAATGGATTGAAACATCTTTCGGTTTCGACACTGCTTGCAAGGTCTATAGCGAGGTGATCGGCAACATTCAGCGTGACTGCAACTCTGCAAAGAAATACTATCACTTCATCAAACTTATGGGACGTTCTGCCTCTCATATTGCGCTTGAATGTGCTCTTGAGACTCAGCCAAACGTTTGCCTTATCTCTGAGGAGGTGCTTGCAAAACGCATGACTCTCGACAACATCGTAAATTATCTTTGCTATGTTATTGCAGAGCGTGCAAAACTCGGATGGAACTTCGGTACTGTTCTCGTGCCGGAAGGTCTTATCGAGTTCATCCCTTCAATGAAGGATCTTATTGCAGAACTCAACGACGTTCTCGCTGCAAATTCTGAGGCTCTTGAAGGACTTACAGAAGACGAGAAGCTCAGCAAGATTCATTCTATGCTCTCACCCGTGAATGCTGATCTCTACAAGTCTCTTCCCAAGACTATCGCTCTTCAGCTAAGCCTTGATCGTGACAGCCACGGAAACGTTCAGGTTTCTCTCATCGAGACAGAAAGCCTCCTTAGCCAGATGGTTGCAAAGCGTCTTGAAGAGATGGCGGAAGAAGGACAGTATTCAGGCAAGTTTAACGCTCAGCACCACTTCTTCGGTTATGAAGGACGTTGCGCCGATCCTACAAACTTTGATGCGGACTATACTTATGCACTTGGTTTCAATGCGGCAATGCTTATCAACGCAGGTCTTACCGGCTATATGAGCTCTGTGCGCAATCTTACAGATAAGACTGAAAACTGGATTGCAGGCGGTATACCTATCACTATGATGATGAATATGGAACGTCGTCATGGCCACATGAAGCCGGTTATACAGAAGGCTCTCGTAAACCTTAACGGTCGTCCTTATCTCAAATATGCGTCTATGCGTGAGACTCTCGCACTCAACACTCTCTATCAGTACCCCGGGCCTATCCAATATTTCGGACCCTCCGAAATATGCGATCGTCCTTCAATGACATTGCTTCTTGAGCATGACAAGGAGATCTGATAAGTGATCAATAAAAATATGAAAGGCGTCAGGTTATATTCCCGACGCCTTTTTTGTTATAATGTTATCTACTGTTTTTGTATTTATATGCCTATGAAAAAACAAATATTGTATTTTGCAACTGCATTAGCATTTGTTGCCACATCATGCGGTGGGAAAGAAAGTAAATCATCAGATTCTATTCCGGTGCAAGAATCCGTCAAAACGGAAGGTTCGGTTTCTTCCGGTGATTCATTCAGTGCGAACGGATTGCCTGTCGTAGTTGACTTTTCAGCTGAATGGTGCCCTCCTTGTCGGCAACTTAAACCAATATTCGCTCAACTGAAAGAAGAATTTGCGGGTAAAGTGGATTTTGTGACTGTTAACGTAGACAGCATGCCGGATGTTAGTGCCAAATATAGCATATCCTCAATCCCCGCATTAATATATATTTCTGCGGAAGGAAAGGAAGTGTATCGCAGCATCGGCTTCCATGGAGCCGCACAAATAAAAGCCGATATATCTAAATATCTCGATAAATAATAAACTACATCCAATTAAAATAGGCACGTCTCATCATGAAACGTGCCTATTCTCAATTATTGGAATTAATTAATTATTCAGGCTTTCCATTAGTCCACCAGTCACAACTGCTGAAAGTGAATTCACCTTTACCTGTTACTATATATACAATAGTATATTCTTTTGCACCTTCTGAAGTATATGCTGTAAATTTATAAGTATAGGTGACGTCCATACCTGCAACAGGCTCCGCATCTGCATGCAACATTGCAAGAGCACCTGGGAACGTTTCTGTTGCAAAACGTTTCTTTACAAGTTCTGAGATTTCATCATCAGTCAAACCGTCATAACCTGTATAGCCTTCCGGAGCATTGCTCTTGGCTGTATTTGCTCTTACATCTACATTTCCGTAGTATGCTGACACCCCGGAATAGAATTCTGCATTATCACGGTAGTCAATAAACGGAGGTCCAGGTTTGCTTCCGTTGGCGGGTGACGCATCCGGATATAACTTCTTGGTTACATTTGCAAACACCCAGTCTTTACATGCCATAAAATATGTGTATGTAGGATCCGTGTTGCGTGAGTAAGGAAGAGTCATCTCTACTGACGGGTTGAACTGCCAAACGTTGTCTTTCTTGGTAAATTGATCAACTGTGGCTCCATTATTCATCACCCAGTTACCTTCAGTTTTGGTAAACTGGTTTGCCTTATATGATGTTGTGCTTCCATTGTAATATTTATATGCTACAATTTCGGCAGCATCATCAGCGGCATAAGGCAATGTTTGTGAAAGATAGGTCGGAAGGAGCTGAGAAGGAAGAGTCCCTGAAAGATTGCCTCTTGACTGACCCATTGCAATATAATCGTCAGGCTGAAGCACTAACATTGACCCAGGTACATCCCATTCAGATCCATTGAAAACATAGATGGCATTTTTCCCGATTGTTGGAACCGGGGCAGCGGCGGCTCTTGTGGAAAACGCACGAGTCTCGCCTCCATCTGCAAGCTTTACATTATTAACCTCCCAAGTGCCCGCTTTTGATGCTGTGCTCTTATAGCAAAAACCGATTTGGATCGACTTTCCATTGTAGGCAGAAAGATCAATGTCTCCAGACGCCACGAAAGACCAGCTAAGTTTTTCCGGAAATCCCGGAACTGTGAGCTTCTCCCAAGCCCCTCCTGAGATTCTGACATTTATCGAGGCTTCATTTTTTGCAGTTTCTATATCTGCAAAGTATTGCACAGCCTGATCAAATGTTAGAATAGCGTTTGCATTGTCTGAAAGTTTAATTTCCGGAGAAACAAGCCAACTTTCAGATTCAAAATTTGTCTTGTTGGCATAAGCACTCGCTTTCATGCAGGAATACCCGGCATCATGGTTCCAAACATAAGAGAGGTCTGAGGGGATAGAGACGTTGTCAATGGTAAATGCTCCTAAGCCTTCGGCAAAAGATTCATCAATATAGACAGTCGGACCGGATTCTGCATTGCCGAACACAGGATTTACTGATGCCTCTTGATATGAAATGACAGCATAATCACCTGACACGGCATCAGGAAATTGAGTTTTCAATATCCCGGCGAGGTTAGCAGAAGCCGGGGTTATGGGTGCGAATCCAGGTATGAAATCTTCTTCGCTGCCCCATGCTTCCTGATAGTCTGCCTCTGAAACGGTATAAGTCTTGACACCGTTGTTGAT
Organism: uncultured Muribaculaceae bacterium; assembly: GCA_910583795.1. Lineage (GTDB taxonomy): Bacteria > Bacteroidota > Bacteroidia > Bacteroidales > Muribaculaceae > Lepagella. The sequence continues at coordinate 57,473 of CAJTZQ010000008.1, read as the reverse complement.
AGCGACAACTTCTGCTGGTTGGTTTGTAGCAAGATCATATCCAATTTTTAGAGAGGAGCCGTTGTTGAGCGTAAAATATGGGAATGAAGAATTGGAAACAAATGCCGGTATATATTTGCGTGCCTGCGCAGCGGTTGAAAAATACCCATTTGTACCGATCTCTGCAAGTTCATCAGATTCTCCAGCCTCAGAAGCCAATGATTTATTGGTTGAGTTGGATGCTATAGCTTTATAGTCGTCTGCAGTGAGTGTATAGTTTATGGTCTCAGTCTTGGAATAAATTGGAGGCACCTCAAAACCGTCAAGATGATCATTCCAAGCGTTCTCGCCGCATCCGCTCAAAAGAACGATTCCGGTGAGAAGTGAAACCGATTTTATATTGATTTTTTTCATAAATGAAATCCTTGGAAAATGTTAGAAATTGATTTTTAATTTCAAAGAGAATGTGCGGCCAAATGAATAAATTGCATAAGTTGCGTTTTGCCAAGTGCCATTCACATTATATGGAGTCTGTGCATCCTTTACGTAATAGTAGTTGAAAAGATTATAAACATTACCGTAAATTGTTGCATCAAGACCAGCCATTTTGAATTTGTAGCTCGCAGATAGATCGAATTCATTACCCCAAGGAATTTCCCAAGGATCGGAGAGTGTGAGAGCTTTATTGACTTCGAGGCTCGAGGCATCAAGATAGTAATCAGAATAGTTACGTGCACTCATCGTCCAGTCTGCTCCGATACGGAATCCTTTGAATGGTTTAAAGGTGACCCCGAGCGCGGCGGTTGTCTGAGCTGAACCGCACACTTTATGATTTTTCTGATTTATAACCCCCCATGCGTGGTCTTCTGCAAGAACGCCGGAAGCAAGTTCTCCATTCACGATGTTTTTAAGAGGTTGACCTTGTTCGTTGTAATAATATCCTTTAGGATTGTTGGTCCAAATCCAGTCTCCCCATGAGAACATACCTTGGATTTCAAGCCATTTTGCTGGAAGATAAGTAAAGTCTACTTCAAATCCAATGTGTTGTGCAGACACATTTTCAAGGCTGAGAGAATAGTAGCTTCCGGCGTCAGGTCCGCTTGTGATTTCACCACGTTTAACGGTCTCACGATCGCTGCGGTCCATCCATTTGGTGAAATATCCATTGGCTGTGAGTGAGAATTTCGGTGAATGGAAACCATATCCAAGTTCTACAGAACCGATTTTCTCGTTTCTTGCATTTGGATTAACGGCATTGCTTTGGTCAGCCTTAAGGAATACGCCATAAGAGAAGAAGGGAGCTTTTGAGATATAACCGCCATTGAGAAAAATGTTGTTGTGGCGGTCAATGTTCCAGTTAACGCCTCCTTTAACAGTTCCTCCAAGGAAAGAATGCCATGATGTTGTGCCGTGGGCTTCATCATAGTAGAACATATCTTTCTTCTTATAGCTTGTAAGATTGATAGAGCCGGCAAGGAATGTGGTGATCGCACCATCTAATATTTTATATTCTCCTTGCCCGTAAACACCCTCCTGGTGGGTGAACCCGTCGTAATTTCTATAAACGATATCTCCAACCCCTAATTTTTCATATTTCCAATTGGGATCCAATGCTGCGCTATTGTTTTCCGGTTTTACGTTTACACGGTCAGAATCATCAATGAAGTATTCACCGGAATATAAGTCGATAAGTTTGTTCTTATGGTGACCGATGTAATATCTTATGTCGACACCTCCGGTCAGGGTGAGTTTGTTTGGAAGAATCTCGTTCTTATATGTTGATACCAGACCATACCATTCATGACTGTTGACGCTCTCAGACATCGCCATTAAAGAGCCAGTGGTAGATGCAGCGTTCATATCCTGTATGGCACCATAGTCGAATGTACCGTCTGGACGACGCAGATCAGTGGTTATGGCACCGTTATAAGCGCCTCTCCATTTATTCCGATCATTGCTTGTGCGACCTTGACCTGAATATCCGCCTCCGCTTGCCAACGACATGTAAAGTGCGGTAGACAATGAAGAATATTCATTTATCTGCCAGATATGGTTTAGAGAAATGATTGGTTTGTGATATTGATTACGATAAGCTGTGCGTTGACGACCCTCATTGTCGAAACCATAGGTGGGGTTGTATTTGTACATGCTTTCTCCATTCATATACTCCTTGGCACCTTGCCAGTTTTCAATAGAAAGAGTGCCATAAACGGCATTTCTTTGGTTGTGCCATTGGGGTGCACCGAAAGCAGTTAGAGACAACTGATGATTGTATGCGATCTTCTTAGACACGTTTACAAAATAATTCCAGGCTTCAAATTCTGTGCCCTGAATGTAACCGTCTCCCCATTTGCGGCTGCCAAGCACACTTATAGCCCAACCGTTGTCCATGAGTCCTGAAGAAACGCTGAATCCTACATCGTTGAGATTGTCATTCCCCATTCCGTACCATACAGAACCTCCTTTTTTTGCATCGAGGCCACGAGTCGTGATGTTGATTGTTCCTCCGATGGATGGAGATGAGATGATGGCTGCACCAAGACCGCGTTGAGTCTGCATACTTGTAGTCACACCTCCAAGACCTGCAAAGTTTGACCAATAGATGCCGCCCCATTCCATGTCATTCATAGGAATACCGTTAACAAGCACTGCAACGTTTGGTGCTTTAAATCCACGCATGTTGATTTTTGCATCGCCGTAGCCACCTCCTTCAGGAGTGGCCCATACCCCTGGTGTGCTTTTCAGCACCTCGGGAAATTCTTTGTTACCGAGCTTGGCTTCAATTTGTCCTGCTGTCAACTCTGACATGGCTATAGGGGTCTCGCGGGTGCGAGCCTTTGACTGAGTGACAACAACGTCTTGAAGCATTTTGGAGTCGGGCTCCATTTTGATGATACCCATATCGGGTTGTGCTTTGAGCACTTGTGTCTTATACCCAATATATGATATTTGGATATCTTTAGTTGATGAAGGCACTTTGAGTGAGAATCTACCGTCGATGTCAGTGGGAACTGCAACCGATGTGCCTTTCGCTTGAACTGTGGCACCGATGACGGGCTCGCCCAGTTCATCGATGACTGAACCGCTGCACGTCACTGTGTTTCCTTGAGCAAAAGCCCAGGAAACGACACTTAGAAGTGCTACGGCAAAGAGCAATAATCTCTTCATACGTTGGTTGTTTAAATTAATAAGGGTTTATGGAATTATAAAAATTTTTTAGAGAACGCTTGGAGGGATGGTTTCATAATTCATGTGTTATAATATGGAGAGAATTGTGTGGTGTGGAGTATTCCCCGTGAGGAGGAAAATTTCCTTGTGCAAAATTAAGATAATTTAAAGAAGCGTCAAAATATTCCGTAATATTTAACAAAATATTCATCTATTGTTGGGGCTTGTATTTGGATTATTTTATTAAAAGGTGTAAATTTGCACAATTTCTGTTTTAAATCTTGCACCATTATCCTGTTATGCATGTAAAAACTTATGACTGCAGAATGGGAATGTAAGATCTCAAGTCGAAATTTTTGAACAAACCTAATATTATGTCTACAAAACACAATTCTATTTCCGCTCCACAAGAGCTGATGCGCGACAAAGCATGGGCACGCTGGACCGCGCTTGTCTTATTGGCTTCGGCGATGTTTTTCGCCTACATTTTTGTTGATGTGCTTTCTCCATTGCAGGAATACCTCCAGAGCACAAAAGGTTGGGATCCCTCTGCATATGGTAGATTTGCAGGTTCTGAAACATTCTTGAATGTATTCGTATTCTTCCTTATTTTTGCTGGTATTATTCTTGACAAAATGGGGGTGCGCTTTACTGCAATTCTTTCAGGAGCCGTGATGGTGGTAGGCGGTTTCATCAACTACTATGCTCTTACCGATTCGTTTGCATCCAGCGGTTTATATGGATTCATTGATAATTTTGTCAATCTTCCTGACACATGGTGGAATATAACTCCGTTTTATGAAGGTATGCCTGCTTCTGCAAAACTTTCAGCAATTGGGTTCATGATTTTTGGTTGTGGAGTCGAAATGGCGGGCATCACGGTGTCAAGAGGCATAGTGAAATGGTTTGAAGGAAAAGAGATGGCTCTTGCCATGGGTAGCGAGATGGCTCTTGCACGCCTTGGCGTGGCTGTTGTCTTCCTCGGATCGCCTGCCATAGCATCTTTCCGCGACAATATCAATGTTTCCAGACCAGTGGCATTCTCTGTCCTTTTATTGTTGATCGGACTGATTGGATTCATTGCGTATGCTTTCATGGATAAGAAGCTTGAGAAAGAGTTGGGTTCCTCAGGAGAGGTTAAAGATGATCCTTTCAAGATATCAGACCTCAAATATATATTCTCTTCCAAAGTGTTTTGGGTAGTGGCATTGCTTTGTGTGCTTTATTATTCTGCAATTTTCCCGTTCCAGAAATATGCAACCAACATGCTTCAATGTAACCTTGGAATTACAGCCGAAGCCGCCGGTCGTGTATTCTTCGTATTCCCGATTGGAGCCGGAATAATCACACCTATTCTCGGAAATTTTCTTGACCGTAAAGGTAAAGGTGCAACAATGCTTATATGGGGTGCGATATTAATGATTATTTGTCATTTGACTTTTGCATTTATCCTCCCTGCAACACAATCAGCCGTTGTGGCATACAGTGCTATAGTGCTTTTGGGCATAAGTTTCTCTCTCGTTCCTGCATCTCTCTGGCCGTCTGTTCCGAAATTAGTAGACAACAGGCTTTTAGGATCTGCGTATGCAGTGATATTCTGGATTCAGAATATTGGTCTGTATGCTTTCCCCATGATTATCGGTGCCGTCCTTGCGGCTACTAACCCCGGAGTAGAAAATGCAATGGATTATAATTACACCGTTCCGATGCTTGTGTTTGCGTCTCTCGGTGTTCTTGCTCTCATTCTTGGTGTGGCTTTAAAGGCTATGGATGCCAAGAAACACTATGGTCTCGAACTTCCCAATAGCGTTTCAGAATCAGCAAAAGAGGCAGAACTTGAGGCAGAAGTTGTGGCTGCTGAAGATTAACCGATTTGAATCTTATATGATAAAAAACGCATCTTTCCAATTGGGGAGATGCGTTTTTATCATATAGTTTTCTCAGGTACTTAATAAATAATTTAAGTTTCGTAAGTTTGCTTAAGAATTGAAAGTTAAGTGGCTAAAGAGTTGTATCTATACATAATATCTTAAAAAGTCGGATGTCTTTCCACAATTGGAGATTAACCTTTTAACCTTATGACCCTATAACCCTCAACTTTCGCTTGCGAAAGTTGAATAAATAATATTATCTGTGACTAATTTTTAATATCTACTCACGTTATAAATATATATGAGGGTAAAATTATTCATATTTTTAACAATTGTCGTTGTCGGCGTTATTGATTGTTTCTCAGAAACCGTTTCCCGCAAAGAGGCTGAGAATATCGCAAAGTATTTCTTTGAAGCTTTAAATCGGGAAACAATGCCTGTAACCGATCTCGTATATAATGGCAGGAATCTGACTACTGACCGATTGTTCCCTCCTTTTTACGTGTTCAATAGTTCAGCTGGAGGTTTTGTAGTGATATCTGCTGAAAATAAAGCTTATCCGGTATTGGCATATGATAGATATGGTAAATTTGATATTAACGAATTAGACGAGGCATCAAGTTCTTTTTTGAAAAAGTTTGCCAGAGAAATAGAATTTATCCGATATGATTCCCGCATTCCGACTGATGCCATATTATCGTGGACCGATTTGGAAAATAGCATTGAAGATCTCTTAAAAAAACAATTTGTCGGCAACGGTAGGTTTTTCAGGAATAGCGCAATTGAATTTTCTGATTTGTTGGCAGACAATTACGACAATTCTGAAAACACCTTAGATAGCGGGCAAGAACCACCTTTCTCATTTTATAATCAAATTGTAGAAGAGACAAAGTCATCTCTATCGTCTTGGACTGGTCAAATCGAGGATAGCATGATTAATGAATCTCCAATTATAAAAAGTCTGGGAGGCGGGCATTATGAGGTGATTATTCCGGAAAATTTAACTATTGGCAGGATTTATAATCTTCAAGGTTCTCAAATCGATGCCTTGAAATTTAATGGGACGAATGTGGCTCATGTTAAACTTGACGGAATGCCAAACGGGTTCTATTTTTTGCTTCTAAATGGGAAAAGTGGAAAATCTTATGGTTTTAAATTGTTAAAATAAGAGTCATATAAAATCCTTCAACTTATGCTTGCAAAAGTTGAATAGTATAAACTTAATAAATTAAAAAAATGTTGAATTCCAAACCAGCCGCATGGGGCGGCATGATATTAACTATACTGGTGATAATTGTTTTATCTGTGTTTAAAACGGTATGGTGGACATTTATCCCTCTTTTCTTTATGTTTATGGAAGCGTTCTGTGAGTTGGTCGCTGTTTATATCATGAGATTGAGTCCCTCCGCGGCTAAAACTCTACAATTGTGTGCATTTGTATTTGGAATCCTTACAGTTTTGGCAATAATAGGGGTGTTTATCGCCTGGCAAGTGATAATTCCCTGAATATCTTTCAAACTTTAAGTTTGAGTGTAAAACTAAATAATTGAGTAAATATAAAGAAGAATCCGGATGCCAGACGGCATCCGGATTCTTTTGTTACTGTTAAATTCATTAGCAGGGAAGAGCTGCATTTGTTTTGTGAACAGCTTCAGCGCTCTTCTTGAAGAGTGCTTTCTCCTCTTCGTTGAGTTCGATTTCAAGAATTTTCTTGATACCACCTTTGCCGAGAACACAAGGAACACCGATGCAGAGGTCTTTCTCGCCATATTCGCCGTCGAGAAGAGCTGAACATGGGATGATGGCATCCTGATCATGGATGACTGCTTCAACAACTTCAGCTGTAGCGGCTCCAGGAGCGTACCATGCAGAGGTTCCGAGAAGCTTGGTAAGGGTGGCGCCACCTACCATTGTGTCTGCAGCCACCTTGTCGAGCTCTTCAGCAGAAAGGAACTCGGTCACAGGGATGCCACGAAGTGTTGCAAAACGCTTCATTGGTATCATTGTGGTGTCACCGTGGCCACCGATTACAAAGCCTTCAATCTCATTGGGGTTAGCGTTCAGAGCTTTGCTGAGATAATATTTGAAACGGCTGCTGTCGAGAGCTCCACCCATACCGATGATGCGGTTTTTTGGAAGACCTGACACCTTGTGGATAAGATATGTCATTGTGTCCATTGGGTTGGATACGCATACTATGACTGCATTGGGGCTGTGAGCGAGAACACTTTCAGTCACTTGCTTCACAATTCCTGCGTTCACGCCGATGAGCTCTTCGCGAGTCATACCTGGTTTACGTGGAATTCCTGATGTGATCACAACAACATCGCTATCTTTTGTTGCTTCATAGTTGTTGGTCACTCCACTGATGCGTGTGTTCATGTCGAGCAGATTCGCTGTCTGCATCATGTCCATGGCCTTTCCTTCAGAAACTCCTTCTTTGATATCGATCATTACCACTTCATCAGCAATTTCGCGAAGAGCGATAACATTTGCTGCGGTTGCGCCTACATTGCCGGCGCCAACAACTGTTACTTTTGACATAACTTCTTAAAATTTAAGGGTTATATATATGGTTAGTTATTCATCATGACAAGAGGACTACGGTTAGTTTGAATATGTTAGCCTATATGCAATGCCCTCATAAATCTTTCATTGCAAAATTAAGGAAATAATTCCATAATTGCAACAATACTTCCCTTTAAAATTTTTTGATTAAGCCGTGATTGGCTTTTAATGACAGTATTCCGGCTTTATATCATATCACTCCTTTGCCTTGTCGGATAATTTCAGGTGAAGACCCGGTGCAGTCTATGATGGTTGACGGTTCCGTGTCTCCGTCATTACCTTCGAGAATTACATCCACTTTGCCTTCGTAGGCTTCTGCAATCAAACCTGGATCTCGGGCATAATCATCGTCTTCAAATTCTATAGATGTTGACAATATGGGGTGCCCGAGTCTTTTAACTATGTCGTGGCATAGTCTGTTGTCAGGGATTCTGACTCCAACCACTTTCCTCCCTTTAAATGCTTTCGGCAAGGTTGATGCCGATTTAAATAAAAAAGTAAACGGACCCGGTGTATTGTCTTTAAGTAGCCGGAAAGCGTAGTTGTCGTAACGGGCATATTCTGATGCCATAGAAATATCGCTACAAATGATGGAGAGATTGGTTTTCTCAGGATTGATTCCCTTTAATCTGCAGATATGCTCTATGGCTTTTGGGTTGAGTGCATCACAAGCTATCGCATAAAGGGTGTCGGTAGGGAGAATCATAGTTTTCCCAGATTCAAGATCATTGCATATTTCGTCAAGCTGGCGGTCTGATGCTTGATCGTTCCATATCTTGATTATTTTCATGGCGTAATTATATTTTAAATTTAGAAAACTCGATCGGTGCATGAACACCAATGAATTAGAATGTGCTTTTTTTTAAGATTTGTAATTATACAAATTCAATATCTTTCAACGAAGTTAATAACAATATTACAGCCTATCTTTCTTATTTTCAACTTTCGTTTGCGAATGTTGAACAATATCAGAGGAAATCCGGCAATCGTTAGATATCGTTTTGTTTTTTATGGGTTTCTTACCGCATGATTCTGATAATGAACAACCACAGCATGATTTGGGTCCTTGCTGTTTTATTTTTATGAGTTTCCAAACGATCCATACCGAGATTGCCAGCAGGATGGCTCCTACCAGAATGTATTGAATCAAGAGATTTGTAGTCAGTTGTGAAGTTTCCATGTTAATTTCATTTTTTAGTTTAGCTACGTCTTTTGTCTTAAAACGTTCTTGCTAATTAATATTCAACAATCAATTCTCTTGATCTTCATTTTGTTTTTTACTTTTATTTCGGTTCCCACCACTTTTTTTATTTGCCTTTGAGGTTTTCTGTTCAACTTCTTGAGTAGAATTCGACTGTTCGGCAATGATTCTACGGTTGGAGGAATCTTGCATTACAGAAAGAGTTATTTCTGATATCATCTGTTTGATCTGTGAGATAAACTCCTGTGCACTGTATTCCTCTTTTTCTATCTGTCTCAGTTTCCCTTCCCATATGCCCGTGAGTTTTGCGCTTTTGAGCAGTTCCTCTTTAATCAATGAAATAAGTTCGATAGCTGCAGGTGTTGCCCGCAAAGATTTTCTTTCTTTAATTATATAGCCTCTCTTGTAGAGAATTTCTATTATGGCGGCGCGGGTAGACGGGCGTCCTATTCCATTTGCTTTAAGAGCCTCCCGAAGGTCTTCATCTTCTACAGATGCCCCGGCGGTTTCCATTGCCTTAAGAAGTGTGCCCTCCGTAAAATATTTGGGAGGCTGGGTGGTTTTCTTCATAAGTTTTGGAAAGTGCGGACCACTTTCTCCTTTTGTAAAAACCGGGAGAATTGCCGATGAATCTTCTTCCTCTTTATCGTTTTCCTCATTTTTCCTTTCGCCTGCATAGACAATCTTCCATCCCGCATCGAGAATAAGTTTTCCGGTAGCTTTGAAATTAATATTGTCGACTTTTGCACTGACCACTGTCTGTTCAAACGAGCAATCAGGGAAAAAGACAGATATAAATCTCAAAGCTATAAGATTGAAAACGTCTCGTTCAGTCTTGCTGAGATTGTCGGGAAGGGGTTGCCCTGTAGGTATAATGGCATGGTGGTCAGTTACTTTTGAATTGTCGAAAACCTTTTTGCTTTTCTTTAATTTTTTCCCCCTAAGCGGTATCATCAAAGTCTGATAGTCTTTAAGGGAATTAAGTATGCCTCCGCATTTGCCATACATATCATCAGTCAGATACGTGGTGTCAACGCGAGGGTAAGTCGTTACCTTTTTTTCATACAAACTTTGTATAGTCTTTAAAGTGTCGTCCGCACCGAGATTCAACTTTTTGTTGCATTCCACTTGAAGGGATGTAAGGTCAAAAAGACGAGGGGGGGCTTCTTTACCGGCCTTTTTAGTCACGTCGGTGACACAAAGCGGAAGATCCTTTATTTTCTCTACAATTTCAGCTCCCTTCTCTTCTTTGTCAAAGGTCTTTCCGGTTGCAGAGAAAAGAGTGTCGCGATACATTGTCTTAAGTTCCCAGTAATCTTTGGGGACAAAATTTTCAATCTCGAGTTGTCTCGCCACGACAAGTGCGAGGGTAGGGGTTTGAACTCTTCCTATGGATAATACTTGTCCGCGGATTCCATATTTTAACGAATAGAGGCGGGTGGCATTCAATCCCAAAACCCAGTCTCCGATTGCTCTGCAAAGACCTGCGAGATATAGGGGCTCAAGATCTTTTTCCGGCCGAAGATTTTCAAAGCCTTCTTTTATTGCCTCGTCAGTCAAAGAGCTGATCCAAAGTCGTTCAACAGGCTTCTGGCATCCTGCTTTTTGCATCACCCATCTTTGTATGAGTTCTCCCTCCTGTCCGGCATCACCGCAGTTTATAATCTTGTCGCATTGCTCAATCAAGCTTTTGATTGTTTCAAATTGATGTTTATATGAATCGCTTGGAATCAGCTTTATGCCGAATCGGGGAGGAATCATTGGTAACGACGAGAGCGACCATCGTTTCCATTCGCTACAATAGTCGGCTGGCTCTTTAAGACAGCAAAGATGTCCGAATGTCCATGTCACGCAATAGCCGTTTCCCTCGAAATATCCGTCGCGTCTTGTCGTGGCTCCCAATATTTTGGCTATATCGCTCCCCACACTCGGTTTCTCGGTGATGCAAAGTATCATTCTTTATATAAAGAGTTTAAGCTTTTTCAAATTTTATTCTTCAAAAGACTTTGCCTCATTCCAGAATTCATCCATTTGGGCAAGCGTCATGTCTCTGAGTGAGACTCCCTGGTCTTTTGCTTTTTGTTCCAAATAATTAAATCTTGATATGAATTTACGGTTTGTACGTTCAAGAGCGTTTTCCGGATTCACACCATAAAGTCGTGCGGCATTTACCACAGCAAAAAGCAGATCTCCGAATTCTCCTTCCAGATCAGAAGCGTTTCCTGATGTCATCTCTTGTTCCACTTCTCCAATTTCTTCTTTCAACTTTTCCCAGACTTGATGAGGTTCTTCCCAGTCAAATCCCACATTGGCTGCTTTTTCTTGAATCCTGTTGGCTTTTATCAATGCCGGTAACGCCCCGGGCACCCCGGCAAGTACAGTCTTGTTGCCCCCTTTCTCCTTCAATTTGATTTCTTCCCAATTCTGGGATACTTTTTCCGCAGAGTCTGCCTGCACATTGCCATATATGTGGGGATGTCGGAATATAAGCTTGTCTGCCAACGAATTGCAGACATCTGCTATGTCAAATTGTCCTTTTTCTGAAGCTATTTTTGAATAAAACAATACATGAAGAAGTACGTCTCCAAGTTCTTTTTTGATGTTGAGCGTGTCTTCAGAAATCAAAGCATCTGCAAGTTCAAACACTTCTTCTACTGTGTTTGGCCTAAGAGATTCATTTGTCTGTTTTGCGTCCCAAGGACAGCGTTGTCTTAAAGTGTCGAGTACTTCGATTATTCTGCTGAAGGCTGAAAGTTTTTCTTCTTTTGTATGCATGAGAATAATATGATAGTAAGCCTTGCTGCCATTAAAGATTGATATTTTGACTGCGAGACTTTTTAAATTAACTAAAATTGAATGCAAAGTTAGATAGAAATTCCGATATTATTTGTATCTTTGTGGCTTGAAATTGGAATATTACGGACAAATCTAATTGATAAATCAAAAGATACGTCTGGAATTTTTCTGTTTAAATATGGATAAACTTGTAGATTCTGAAAGCATAAAGGAGTTTCGGCGCCTCATTGAGGAGTCGAGTAAGATTGTGCTGACATGTCATGTGCGTCCTGATGGAGATGCCGTGGGAAGCACCTTGGGTATGGCTCATCTTCTCCATTCTATTGGAAAGGAAGCTACTGTCGTTTTGCCTGACAAAGCTCCTGCCAATTTGTCTTTTTTGCCTGGATATAAGGAGATGGGTGTCTATACATGTCATCCTGATTTTTGCCGCAAAACAGTAGAAGATGCCGATCTTATAATCTGTTGTGATTTCAACACTCCATCAAGACAGGATTCTCTTGCGCCTGTGATTCAAAATGCGCGTTGCCGTAAAGTTCTTGTTGACCATCATCAGGAGCCTGAACGTTTTGCTGATCTGATGATTTCTTATCCCGATATGTCTTCCACCTGCGAATTAATGTTCAGATTGATAGCCGGAATGGGATTTTATGCGGATATGGGACTGGATAGCGCCACCTGCATACTGACCGGTATTGTTACTGATACAAGAAATTTTACAGTAAATTGTAAGCATCCCGATTTATACGAGATATTGATCAGACTTCTTGAAAAGGGGGTTAATAAGGAGACTATAGTCAAAGAGTCTCTCAATACGCGTTCTTATTGGAGCCTGAAACTTGAGGCTTATGCAATTTCTGAAAAGATGGAGGTGTTTCCGGCTCACAAGGCTTCAGTCATCACTCTGAGTAAAGAGGAACTCGACAGATTTAATTATGAGAAAGGAGACTCTGAAGGGTTGGTAAACCGTCCGCTTGAAATAAAGGGTATGGTTTATAGCATATTCCTTCGTGAGGATCCCGATTGTATAAAGGTGTCTGCACGTAGCTGCGACGGTTTCCCTGTCTCGGAAATTTGCAAAGATCTCTACGGAGGTGGCGGTCATGTACAAGCTGCCGGAGGTGAGTTTTATGGCTCGCTTGAAGAATGCCGACAATTGCTCATTGATGCAATGCCAAAGTATGACAAGTATTTAAAGAAAGTAAAATAGATTAAAACATCATGGCGGTTTCTGAATTAATCGGGATTGCCACAACTTGAAAAATATGACTTTTAATAAGAATTTTGTAAATTCAATGGCGATCCTTTTTCTGCTTTTGTCAGGATTCGGTGCCGTTTCATGTAGCAAGACTCAAAGTTATTCCGAGCTCCTCCGTGAAGAAGAAAAAGCGGTAAACTGGTTTCTTGCTTCCAAAAAGGTGTGTATAGACATTCCGGCAGATTCTATTTCATTTGAAACCGGAGAGGATGCTCCTTTCTATAAACTTGATGAGAATGGATATGTCTATATGCAGGTGATAAACAAGGGGGAAATAAATCCTTCCACACATCGCCCTGCCAATCCTGTTGAAAGCGGAGACGTAGTATATTTCCGTTACCTTCAAAAAAGCATTCAGGATCTTTATAACGGTGCTGACACAGAATGGATGGGAAATGCAAATGATCTGACCACCCCTGCCAGTTTTGTCTACAAAAACACCTATCTGAATTCTTCAACCAGATACGGTACAGGAATTCAAATGCCGCTAAAATTTCTGGGATATGGAAGCGAGGTCAATCTTGTATTGAAGAGCTATTACGGTTTCTCGGAAAATCAGACATATTGTATCCCGTTCATAATGAATATCAGATATTTTAAACCTGAATATTAATTGATTGCCTTTATTAATATTTCCGTGAATTTTATGAAGGCATTATAAAAATTTTTCTGACATGGCGCTAATTAAATCTATATCAGGTATCAGAGGAACTATCGGCGGAAGATCCGGCGAAGGTTTAGGTGGTGTGGATATAGTAAAATTCACTTCTGCTTATGCAGAATTTATTCGTCGTAACAATCCTCGCGCAAAAAAAATTGTAGTAGGCCGCGACGCCCGAATTTCCGGTAAAATGGTGAGTCATCTTGTTGTTGGTTCTCTCATGGCTATGGGATTCGATGTCATTAATATCGGTCTCGCAACCACTCCCACAACTGAACTTGCAGTGACCGGGCTTGGTGCTGACGGAGGAATTATTATCACGGCAAGTCATAATCCGATTCAATGGAACGCTCTGAAACTTCTTAATAACAGAGGTGAATTCCTTTCAGACAAGGAAGGCAAAGAGGTAATCGCCATTGCGGAAAAGGAAGACTTCTCATTTGCTGAAGTGCTCAATTTAGGAAAAGAATATAAAGATGACACCTGGGCTATGCGCCACATAGAAATGGTGAAGAATCTTCCACTCGTTGATTGTGACGCCATTGAGAAAGCCGGTTTCACGGTGGCTGTAGATGCCGTTAATTCTGTGGGCGGTGAGGTTATACCGCAGCTTCTTCGCGAACTCGGGGTTAAGAATATCATTGAGCTCAATTGTGAGGCTACCGGTAAATTCGCACACACTCCCGAGCCTATACCGGAAAATCTCACTCAGATTTCAGATCTCATGAAGTCAGGGAGAGCTGACGTAGGTTTTGTGGTAGACCCTGACGTGGATCGCCTGGCAATTGTCATGGAAAATGGAGAAATGTTTGTTGAGGAATACACACTCGTTGCTGTAGCCGACTATGTCTTGTCTCAAACTCCCGGTAATACTGTGTCAAATCTCAGCAGCTCAAGGGCTCTACGTGATGTGACGGAAAAGAGAGGGTGCAAATATTCTGCTGCCGCTGTGGGAGAGGTGAATGTTGTCACAAAGATGAAAGAGACAGGTGCAATAATCGGCGGTGAAGGAAACGGCGGTGTGATTTATCCTGAACTCCATTATGGCAGGGATGCTCTTGTGGGTGTTGCGCTTTTCTTGACTCTTCTTGCTAAAGAGGGTAAAAAGGTGACTGAGCTCAAGGCTGGCTATCCCAAATATGCGATTGCAAAAAACAAGATAGAGTTGACTCCCGACATTGATGTCGATGCAATCCTTGAGGCTGTGAAACATAAATTCTCGAATGAGAACATCACGGATATCGATGGAGTTAAAATTGATTTCGCCGACAGCTGGGTTCACCTTCGTAAGTCTAATACGGAGCCGATCATTCGTATCTACAGTGAAGCTGAGACAATGGAAAAGGCTGACCGGCTTGCAGAGGATATTAAAAAAGTGATATCAAGTCTTTGACTTTAGTATTCCTTGGTCTTATCGTCTTGTAAGGCCAAGGAATATAAATTCTGATATTGTATTCGTTCATTCTAACCTTTCAAATCTTGAAAAAATGCTGAAAAAATTTTTCATGAATGCGCTCTCCTCTTTCGTCGGAGCCTGGATTGCGTTGGTTTTGTTTGGCGTTGTTGCTGTGCTTGTCTGCATCGGCATTGTTGCTAAGCTTGGAGTTGCCTCTTCAAACGCTGAATCGGTTTCTAAAGGAAGTGTGCTCACAATAGAATTGAGCGGTATGATTCAAGAAAGGGAAACGCCTCTTGATTTGGATTACATTTCATTGATCACAAGAGACGCCTCCAAACCTCAAACGTTGTCAGCCCTTGTAACGGCAATCGGTGAGGCAAAGGAAAATAAAAACATATCCGCCATATATTTGAAATGTGGCGTGATCTCTGCTCCCCCTGCCACTCTCAATGCATTGAGAAATGCATTGGGCGATTTCCGTAAGTCGGGTAAGAAAATAATTGCCTATGGCGACACGTATACCAACGGATCATACTATGTAGCGTCTGTTGCCGACAGCATTTTCTTAAATCCCGCTGGATCTATAATGATGCAAGGTTTGGGAAGCACATCATTGTATTATAAAAACCTGCTTGATAAATTAGGTATAGAGATTCAGGTTGTAAAAGTTGGCACTTATAAGTCTGCAGTAGAACCTTACATTCTGAATGAGATGAGTGTTCCCGCACGAGCTCAGCTTGACACATTATATGGTAATATGTGGCAGTATATCCGTTCTGGCATTGCAAAGGATAGAAAGAAAGTCACAGCTGCTGCCATTGATTCGCTTATCAGTAAAGATTTCATTTTCATTGCCCCGGCTTCAGACAATGTGAAGGCTGGTCTGGTAGATCGTCTTGTGTATGAAAGGAATATGGACGATCTGATTGCCGATATGATGGGTAAGGATAAAGATAAATTAAACTTCATATCTCCTCAGACACTCGTTGATCAAACCGCTTGGGGACAGGAATATAACTCAAAAAATCAGATAGCCGTGCTATATGCCACCGGAGAAATTGTAGATGGTGGCGGGTCAGGCACAATAAACTATCAAAAACTTGTGCCGATTATTATAAAACTCGCCGAAAATGATAAGGTTAAGGGGATGGTGCTCAGGGTTAACTCTCCCGGTGGTGCAGTGTTCGGTAGCAAGCAGATAGCTGATGCTCTTGATTACTTTAAGACTAAGGGTAAAACTCTTGCCGTATCAATGGGAGATTATGCAGCCTCGGGAGGATATTGGATTTCATGCTGTTCAGACAGAATTTTCGCAGATCCATTGACTATTACAGGTTCAATCGGTATTTTCGGCCTTATTCCTAATGTAGCCGGACTTGCTGAGAAAATCGGTGTCACTCCTCAGGCTGTATCGACAAATCCTGAAGCTGATTTCCCTGCGTTTTATAAACCTATGAATGAAGTTCAACAGGCGGCAATGCAGAAATACGTAGAAAGGGGATATGATGAATTTATCAAACGTGTATCTGCGGGCAGACACATGGATGAGGCAAAGGTTCGTGAAATAGGTGAAGGTAGAGTCTGGGATGCTCAAAAAGCTAAGCAGATCGGGCTTGTGGATGCACTTGGCGGACTTAAGGATGCAATTGATTGGGTCGCCTCAGAAGAAGATTTGGGCGAGAATTGGTCAGTATCAGTCTATCCTTCATTAGAGTCATCTGTTTGGGAGATGATTCCTGAACTCAGCAATATCAAAACTGAAAATGCATTGAAGAATGCGCTCAAGGGAGATTATGACGAACTCGCTGTTAAGTTTCTTATCAATGTATTGCGTCAGAAACCTTTGCAGGCGCGAATGCCTTTGATAGAGGTTAAGATGGATAGATAGCTCTTTTCTTATCGCTTCTGTTTTATTTCGATCTTCCATAACCTGAAATGAATTTTATAATGCGGTGAAAACTACGAAAGACAAAATAATGGTGGGATTTCTCACTCCCTTGTCATGGCTTTATGGCTTTGGCACGTGGATCCGCAACTGGATGTTCGACTCTAAGATCTTGAAAGAGGAAGAGTTTGATATTCCTATTGTCGGCGTGGGCAATATCACTGTGGGTGGCACAGGTAAAACCCCGCATGTTGAATACATAGTGACTCATCTCGCATCAGATCTTAAGATGGCTGTGTTAAGCAGGGGGTATAAGAGAAAGACAAAGGGTTTTGTGCTTGCCAACTCTAAAAGTACTCCGGATCTTATAGGCGATGAACCGTTTCAGATCTATCAAAAATTTGGAATGAAAGTTCACGTGGCTGTTTGTGAGAACCGCAGGGAAGGAATCAGGGAATTGATCAGATTATACCCGGATCTTCAGCTTATTGTGCTTGATGATTCTTTCCAGCATCGCTGGGTGAAACCTAAGGTTTCGATATTATTGACTGATTATAGCCGGCCTTTCTATAAGGATAAGTTGCTTCCTCTTGGGAGGCTTCGAGAGAGTGCCATGCAGGTTAATAGGGCTGATATAGTCATAGTCACCAAATGCCCTGAAGATCTTATGCCTATACAGTTCCGTATCGTTACAAAAGAGCTGGATCTTATGTCGTATCAAAAACTTTTCTTTTCGCGCTATGAATATGGACAATTGAAACCGGTTTTTGCTGACGACGCCCCGTATCAGGCATCGCTCGGTGCATTCTCTTCAAAAGACAGTGTGCTATTATTGACCGGGATTGCTCATCCACGTTATTTTGTCCGTCATTTCCGTAACTATCCTTTCAAGGTTAAGGTTAATCATTTCACGGATCATCATGATTTCACCAGGGAAGACATAAAGTCGATTGTAGAGAAATTTAGAAATATGCCCGGTGAGAGAAAAATAATAGTCACAACGGAGAAAGACGCTGTCAGACTCATGCATAATCCTTATTTCCCGCAAGATCTAAAACCGTTTATTTTCTATCAGCCTGTTGCTGTGAAAATGATAAGCGGTTTAGACGACAAAGTGTTTATTGATGAGCTTAAGGCATCTTTGGGAATATCTTCTTATTATAATTCCCAAGATTTATCATGATAATTGTCAGGAACCATCTGGGCTCGGGAACAATCTGAGCTTCTTCAATGTTTATAATTTAGCCCTAAATTTAGATATAATGGAAAAAAATATGTTGGATATGATCCGCGAGACAGCGGGTTTCATTCTTAAAGAGATAGGCGAGGCTCCTCGTATTGCCGTAATCCTCGGTACAGGTCTCGGGGATCTTGTGAACCATATTGAAATAAAGAAGGAACTCAATTATAAGGATATTCCTAATTTCCCTGTTTCTACAGTGGAAGGACACAGCGGGAAATTAATATTCGGCAATCTTGGAGGAAAATACATAATGGCTATGCAAGGTCGTTTCCATTATTATGAAGGTTACGACATGAAACAGGTGACGTTCCCCGTGCGTGTGATGCGTGAGCTTGGTGTGGATACTTTGTTTGTCAGCAATGCCGCAGGGGGTATGAATAAAGAATTTAAGGTCGGAGATGTGATGGTTATCACAGACCATATTAATCTTTTCCCTGAAAATCCTTTGCGCGGCAAGAATTATGATGAGCTTGGACCACGTTTCCCTGCTATGACAGAAGCCTATAGCACGGGGCTCATACGCATGGCAGACGATATTGCAAGGGAAGAAGACATTCGATTGATGCATGGTGTGTATGTTGGAACTCCCGGTCCGACATTTGAGACTCCTGCGGAATATGAGTATTTCCGTGTCATTGGTGGAGATGCTGTCGGCATGTCGACGGTTCCTGAAGTCATCGTTGCAAATCATGCCGGAATGACTGTGTTTGGAGTCTCTGTGATCACCGATCTTGGCGGAAAAGATGTCAAGGAGGTGCCAACCCATGAGGAGGTTCAGAAAGCCGCAGTCAAGGCTCAGCCGGCCATGACCGCCATTATCAAAAAAATGCTTGCACGTCTTTAATTTTAATTAAGCTTTTGATAATCATTATACGCCGGATTCGACATCGTTCAAATCCGGCGATATAGGTAATATTAGGAATATATGGAAAGCAATCAGACTGAGATATCAAATTTGGGCGAATTCGGACTTATCGAGCGCTTAACGAAGGATTTTCCTTTGAATAATCCTGAGACTAAAGTCGGGGTGGGGGATGATGCTGCTATTCTCGCTTTCGGAGATAAAGATGTGCTCGTCACTACTGATCTTCTGCTTGAAGGAATTCATTTTGATCTGCGTTATGTGCCTTTAAAACACCTTGGATATAAAGCGGCTATTGTCAATTTCAGTGATATATACGCTATGAATGGCACCCCGAAACAGATCACGGTAAGCCTCGGCGTGTCAAGCCGTTTTACTGTGGAACACCTGGACGCCATATATTCCGGCATACGTCTTGCCTGTGATTTGTATGGAGTGGATTTAGTAGGGGGCGACACAAGTGCTTCTGTCACAGGGCTCGTAATCAGCATAACTTGCCTCGGGGTTGCATCTCCTGATGATGTGGTGCGTCGCTCAGGTGCAAAACCTACGGATATAATTTGTGTAAGTGGAGACCTTGGAGCCGCATTTATGGGGCTGCAACTGCTGGAAAGGGAGAATCGGATTTCAGCAGGGCAAAAAGACTTTCAGCCTGATTTCGCCGGTAAAGAGTATATCCTTGAACGCCAGTTAAAGCCTGAAGCAAGAAAAGATATTATAGAGTTGCTCAAAAAGGAGGGCATAAAACCCACTGCCATGATGGATGTGAGCGACGGGCTTTCATCTGAGCTACTTCATATCTGCAAGGCGTCGGGAACCGGATGTCGTGTATATGAGGATAAAATTCCAATCGATTACCAGACAGCTCTGATGGCTGAAGAATTCAACATGAATCTCGTCACAGCAGCTATGAACGGAGGCGAAGATTATGAGCTGCTGTTCACAGTCCCTATCACAGATCATGAGAAGATAGAGAAATTAAAGGGGGTCAACATGATAGGTTATGTCACAAAACCAGAGCTCGGATGTGCAATGGTCACCCGTGACGGCGCTGAAATTGCCATCAAGGCGCAAGGCTGGAATGCTTTCTCAAATACTGACAACCCTCAATAAACGTGGCTAATTATATCTTCTTAAATCTATTGCAGAAGATTAAATCCGGATTTAATAAGGTTTAATTCAGTTCAAGATTATTTAACAGAGATAATGGAATATTTTAAGTTAATAAATATTATTTTTGCATTTGATTTATTCCATTAATGAATAGAAAATATAAATATAAATATACTTTATGAATGAGACAGTGAATATCAGAGAGTTAAATGATCTGATTGCATCTAAGAGCAGTTTCCTCAGTATGATTAGAAGCGGTATGGATCGTCGCATTGTGGGTCAGAAGCATTTGGTGGATTCCTTGCTCATCGCCCTTCTTTGCAACGGACATGTGCTCCTTGAAGGTGTTCCGGGTCTTGCAAAGACTCTTGCTATTAAGACTCTTGCAGGTCTTGTTGATGCAAAATACAGTCGTATTCAGTTCACTCCCGACTTGCTTCCTGCCGATGTCATCGGTACTCTAATATATAGTATCAAGAACGAAAGCTTTGAGGTGAAGAAGGGTCCTATCTTTGCTAATTTCGTTCTTGCTGATGAAATCAACCGTGCGCCGGCTAAGGTGCAGAGTGCTCTGCTCGAAGCTATGCAGGAGCGTCAGGTCACAATAGGTGAAGAAACTTTCCCGCTTGACAAACCTTTCCTCGTAATGGCTACTCAAAACCCGATCGAGCAGGAAGGCACATATCCTCTTCCCGAGGCGCAGACAGACCGTTTCTTGTTGAAGGTTGTTATCGGCTATCCCAATAAAGAGGAGGAAAAAGCGATTATCCGTCAGAACATTCATGGTGTCCTTGATCCGATTCGTCCTGTGGTGAATCCTTCCGAGATTCTTGAGGTCCAGAAAATTGTAGAGAAAATCTACATTGATGAAAAGATTGAAAACTATATCGTGGACATTGTTTTTGCCACCCGCGAGCCAGGTAAGTTCGGCCTCTCTGATCTTGACAGTATCATTTCTTATGGAGCATCACCTCGTGCTTCTATCAGCCTTGCTCTCGCATCACGTGCGTATGCTTTCCTTCAGGGTAGGGGATATGTCATTCCTGAGGATGTGCGCGCGGTTTGCCATGATGTAATGCGCCATCGTATTGGTCTTTCTTACGAAGCTGAGGCAAACAACATCGGTGCTGACGAAGTCATCACGGCTATTCTTGACAAAGTCGTTGTGCCTTGATTCGGCGTCATTGAATAAGACGGTTTTGCAGTCGTAATTACGGCTGCAGCCGGCTTCTTAACGAGCATTAATTGAATATGGACGCAAAAGAACTGCTTCAAAAAGTCAGAAAAATTGAAATAAAAACTCGTGGACTTAGTCAGAATATCTTCGCGGGGGAATATCACACGGCTTTCAAGGGAAGGGGTGTGATATTTTCTGAAGTCAGGGAATATCAACCCGGCGATGATATCAGGGATATCGATTGGAATGTGACGGCGCGCCAGAACAAACCATTTGTAAAAGTCTACGAAGAAGAGCGTGAGCTCACTATGATGCTGCTTATTGATGTAAGCGGAAGTAGTGATTTTGGTGCCGTGGGCGATGAGAAGAAAGAGGTCATTGCCGAGATCGCGGCAACATTGGCGTTTTCTTCAATACAGAATAATGATAAGGTGGGTGTGATTTTCTTTAGCGACAGGATAGAAAAATTTATTCCTCCCAAGAAAGGTAAGAAACATATCCTTCTGATCATTCGTGAAATTATAGATATGAAGCCTCAAAGTAGGGGTACTAATATCGATGTCGCTCTTAAATTCATGACAAACGCGCTCAAAAAACGTTGCACGGCTTTCTTGTTGAGCGATTTTATTGATCATCATGACTATTTCTCAAGCATGTCTATTGCAAACCGCAAGCATGACCTTGCAGCAATTCAGATTTACGATAAAAGAGACGCCAAACTTCCTGATGTGGGTTTGGTGAGGGTCAGAGATATGGAGACCGGTGCTGACAGATGGCTTGACACTTCTTCGGCAAAAGTCAGAAAAGCATTCGATAAGGCTTGGTATGAGCGTCAGCAGAAACTTTCTTCTATTGTTGGAAAATGTGGTGTGGACCTTGCTTCTATCACCACGGATGAAGACTATGTCAAGGCTTTGCTTGCTCTATTCCGCAATCGTTCCGGGGTAAGAAGGTGAGTGTAAATCCCAATATAATTAAAGTGGTAAATGAATCAGATTAAAAGATATATCTCTATCGCATTGCTGACTCTTTTGTGTATAGCTACGGCTTCCGCAAAAGTTTCAGTCACTGCACGACTTGATTCCGTCAATCTTCTTATGGGAAAATTGACAACGCTTTCTCTTGAAGTCGTTCAGGATAAAGGTAAGCCGGGAGGGTTCCCTATGTTCAAGGATGTCGACCCTTCGAAAGGTTATGTCGGCGTTTGTGGAGACAGCATAGAGTTAAGGACATCGTATAAGGCAGATACCATTGAATTGGGATCCAACAGAATCCAGATTAATTATCAGGTGCCGCTCCAGGCATTTGATTCCGGAACTTTCAGATTGCCTCAGTTCGTGTATGTGTCTGAAAGTGATTCTGCCCGTTCCAATGCACTTACACTTAATGTCGTCCCTGTCAATGTCACGGCTGAAGACCCTATCGCTGGTTTTGCTCAGGTTGCAGATCCTGAAAATTCTTCCGTATTGGATGTTGTCCCTGACTGGATTTATGATTATTGGTGGATAATCCTAATCCTGGCCCTTGCGATCATAGGTGCATTATGGGCGATGAAAAGATATAAAAAGGAGGGTACGGTTCTCAAGAAAAAACCGCAGCCTTCTCCCTATGAGGTTGCCATCACCAAATTGCGCGAACTTAAATCTAAAAATCTGTGGGAGCAAGGAATGGAGAAAGAATATTTCACTCAGCTCACAGAGATTTTGCGTGTGTATCTTGACCGTAGATTCGGAATTAACGCCATGGAGATGACATCTCGAGAAATCATGGACCATCTTTATAACAGTGATGTTAAAGATAAAAGGGACTATGTCCGCCAGATATTAAGTGTGGCTGATTTCGTTAAATTTGCCAAGGTGCGTCCTTTGCCTGCGGATAATATCGCGGCTTACGACAATGCTGTCAAGTTTATAGAAGAAACAAAACCTCTTCCTGTGACGGAAACTGAGGATAACAAGGATAATTCCGGTGTAAAATCCGGAAATACCAAATCGAAAGATTCGTCCGACAAAAAGAAGGGAGGTGAGTCATGATGCTTAAATATCCAGCTTTCCTTTGGCTGTTTCTGCTGTATATTCCGTTGATTGCGTGGTATGTCTGGAAACATAGGAATGCCAATCCGTCTTTAGGCATATCGACCGTGTCGCCGGTTGCGGATATGCCTGTGTCGTGGAAAACAATCGCCATGCACGTGGCGTTTGCTCTCCAGCTTGTTGCTATCGGGGGGATGATAGTGGCTTTGGCTCGTCCGCAGACTCATGATCATCTTCGCACTTCAAGGATTGAAGGTACGGATATCGTCATCGCTCTCGATATCTCCGGAAGTATGACGGCAAGGGATTTCGAGCCTTCAAGATTTGCGGCAGCAAAAGATGTTGCATCGAAATTCGTGAATCAACGCACCGACGACAACATGGGTCTTGTGGTATTTGCCGGTGAGAGCCTGTCGTTGATGCCCCTCACAAATGACAGGGCGGCTCTTATGAATGCTATCCGTCAGGTGGAAATGGGTGAACTTAATGACGGAACGGCAATCGGCGATGGTTTGACAAGTGCCATTAACCGTATTGCATCCGGCAAGGCAAAATCTAAAAGTATTATCCTTCTGACCGATGGTACAAACAATGCCGGTGATGTCCCACCTTCTACGGCTGCTCAGATTGCAAAGCAAAAAGGCATAAAGGTCTATACTATTGGGGTCGGGACAAATGGTTCGATACAGATCACGGATCCTTATGGCTTCTCCACTACTACTATGGAGACCAAGATAGATGAACAGTCTCTTAAAGAGATTGCGTCAGTCACAGGTGGCAAGTTTTTCAGGGCTACTGATGAGAAGATGCTTCGCAACGTCTTCGATGAGATCGACAGCCTTGAGAAAACTGTTCTCGATGTCGACAAGTTTACTCTGACGGATGAGAATTTTATGCCTTGGCTTCTCCTGTCGCTGTGTTCCTTCTGTGCTTACCTGTTGCTCAGGTATACAGTTCTTCGCAGAATTCCTTGATAATTGCGATAGAGATTATTAAGTGTGATATAAATATAAGAATTATCAATGTTTAGTTTCGCATATCCCAAACTTCTGATGCTCCTGCTTCTGGTGCCGGCATTCATAACCATGTATGCCTGGGCTCGTTATGCAAGGGCAAAAAATCTAAAAAAGTTTGGCAATTTAAAAGTTCTCGCGCCTCTCATGCCCGAGGTCTCGCCATACAAGCCTCCGATCAAGATCACGCTTGAGATGATTGCTCTTGCAATGATTATTATAGCTTTTGCCCGTCCATGGGGTGGCGTGAAGGATGAAAAGACTGTGAAGGAGGGTATCGAGGTGGTCATTGCTGTTGATGCAAGTAATTCAATGCTGGCTTCATCCACTCCGGACGAAAACGGTATAGACCGCATGCGCACGGCAAAACTCATTCTTGAGAAGCTTATCAACCGTCTTGACAATGACCGTGTAGGTCTGATTGTCTATGCCGGTGATGCCTACACTCTTATCCCTGTCACAAGCGATTATGTCTCTGCGAAGATGTTCTTGAATTCTATCGATCCTTCTTCTATCGACAATCAGGGCACCAACATCACAGCCGCCATAGATATGGCTGCCAAGTCATTTAGTGAAGACAAAAAGATAGGGAAGGCAATAATTCTGATCACGGATGCTGAAGATCTTGAAGATCCGCAAAGTGTGATGGATGCGGCAAAAACAGCTGCCCGCAATGATATTCAGCTTGATGTTGTCGGTCTCGGATCCACAACCCCTGTGCCGATTCCTCTGAAACGGGGAGGGTATCTTATAAATCCCGAGACAGGTGAGCCGGTCCGCACTGCGTTGAATGAGGATCTTGCCACTGAAATCGCTTCGGCAGGAAAAGGTATATATGTCAATGCCTCAAACAATGATGCGCTAAATGAGCTCGACAAGCAGCTCGACACTGTTAAAAAGACTGCGCTTGAGTCAAGTTTCTCGGCTATCCATGATGAGTTGTTTGCTATCTTCGTGTGGGTGGCGTTGATTATCATTGTAATTGATATTTTCGTTCTTGACCGTAAAATCAGCTGGCTCGACAAGATCACATTTTTCAAGAAGGAGGAAAAGAAATGAAAACGAAAGTTTTGATAATATTGACCCTTTTGTCTGTTGCGTTTGTATCCGCTGGCAACATTTATGCCCAGTCGGAGTCTACAAGAAAAGAACGTAATTATATTTCCGAAGGCAATAAGCTATATAATGACGGACGTTATCGTGCGGCTTATCTGAAATATCAGCAGGCATTGAAGGAGAACCCTTCATCCGCTGTGGCGCGATATAATCTCGGTCTGTCTCAGATCAGACTCGGTTCAAATCCTTCTGACACTACTCAGGCGGCTAAAGACATGCTCGCAAACGGAGCGAAGGCTATGGAGCAGGTGTCTCAGATGGGAAGAGAGAAACCGATGCTGGCTTCGCGTGCAAACTATAATCTTGGAAACATCGCCTTCAATTCTGAAGACTATTCCAACGCCCTTAATTATTATAAGCAGTCTTTACGCCTGAATCCTGACGATGAGGCGGCGCGACGCAATCTGCGCATCACTCAGCTAAAGCTTCAGAACCAGAACCAGGATCAGAATCAGGACCAGAATAAAGACCAGAACCAAGATCAGAATCAGGATCAGAACAAGGATCAACAGCAGAACCAAGACAAAAATCAGGATCAGAATAAAGATCAGAACAAAGATCAGAATCAGCAGCAACAGCAAAATCAGCCTGACATAAATCAGCAGACTGCCGATCAGATCCTGAAGGCTATGGAAAATAAAGAAAATCAGACACGCGCGCGTGTCACAACCGGTAATCAGGGAGATAAAAGCACCGACAGAAACAGATCTCGCAAAAATTGGTAATGAAGAAAGGTCTCATATATATTGCGCCATTGTTGATTATGATTCTTTTTGTCTTTCCGACACACGGAAAGACAAAAGGGATGACGGTGCCGTATCTTGAAACCAGAATCGACCGTGATCATACTGTCGAGGGTGAACGCCTTATCTATGAAGTGATATTGGTGTCTCCCGATGCTGCCGTGGCCGGAGCTGAAGTGATGGCAAATCCTGAATTCCCGGGACTTGATATCAGCCGTTCCGCCCCCGACAATCATCTCGAAGAAGTGAATATTGACGGAAGATTATATTATCGTGCCGTGATTGACAGATTCTTTATTGGTACGAACAATAAAGGTAAATACACAATCAAAGGTGGTGATTATAGAATCGGGCTAAACCGTCAGATCACTATCGATGACCCATATTGGGGTCCATCGTTGGCAAACAGGGTGGAAATGTTTGCCCTCTCCGCTCCTGATTTAAAAATTAAAGTCGATGCATTGCCGGTGAGCAACCGTCCCGAGAATTTCTCCGGCGCGGTGGGTAAGTTTGATGTGGAGATGACTCTCATAGACCAACCGCGCTCAGGCGATGATATACGTATGATGGTGACGATTGTCGGCTTGGGAGATCTTTCTGAAGCCATTCTGCCGGATCTCCCAAAATACTTTCCCGAAGGATTGCATTTTAAATCAATGACAGATGCACGTTCTCATTTCATCAAAAATGGCAGCATCGGATCTGAAATTGAAATCGAATGCCTTTTTACCGCTGGCAAAGCTGGGAAATATACCATTTCACCTATAGAATTTTCGTATTTTGATAGTGATAAGGGGAAATATGTAACCGCAAAATCCGATCCTCTTGAGTTTGAGGTTACGGAATCAAAGCATTATGATGAAACTCCGCCTGTAATTATGGATGTTTAGTCATTATTGCTTTTGAATTCTCTACATTGTTTTTTTAACCCTACGAAATCCGATTTTTGACAATGAAACTTAATCTGAAACATATCTTCCTCCTCATGATGTTGCTTATTTCCGGAGCGACATCTTATGCATCTTCCGTAAGACTTACTGTCGATACCGGGAGAGGAAGACGGGCAATCGGTGTCGGCGACCTGTTTTATATCTATTATGAGGTTAGCGATCTCGATGCTGTTCCGGAAAAGCCGGCATCTGTTCCCGGGGCGAAGGTCATGTATTTTGACCGCACGGGGCAAAGTTCCAGATTTACAAGTGTAAATGGAAAAACGTCTCAAAGTTTCAGCTATACCTACACACTGACCTTGAGGGCTCAAAAAGAAGGACAATTCTCTTTTGGTCCTGTCACGGTTGGAGGTGTGAAAAGTAATACTGTATCCTATTCAATCGGTTCGGCTGCAGATCCGGCACCGGCACCGGGTGCAAATCCATCGGTTCAGGATAGACATAACAGTGCAGATGGTCCTAAATTTATCGGCAAGGGGGATGGTAATCTTTTCCTTAAGGCGGAGGTGTCACGCACTAATGCTTACGAGCAGGAAGCGCTTGTTTATACCGTTAAGCTCTATACAACCTACGACGCAATCAAATTTATCGGCGCCACGGCTGCCCCTAAATTTGAGGGGTTTGTGATTGAGGAATCCAAAGACATATCCACTTCCTTAAACTATGAGACTTATCAAGGTAAAACTTATGCTACCGCGATAATCGCGCGCTATATCATTTTCCCGCAAATGGAGGGTGATCTGAAGGTTATCGGCAATAAATATACAATCAGTGTGGATGAAAGGGAATATTATCATGATCCTTTCTGGGGAAGCATGTCTGTAGCCAAGCCTTTGGAGTTGAATGTTACTCCTAATGATTTGACAGTAAATGTCAAACCTTTGCCGAAACCTGTCCCTGCCAATTTCTCCGGTGGTGTCGGTCAGTTTAAGATATCGTCCGAGCTTCCCTCTCAGAACTTCAAAAGCAATCAGGCGGCTTCTATCGTCTATACCGTCACCGGTACAGGTAATCTGAAATATGTGAAGCTCCCGGATTTGAATGCACTTTATCCGTCGCAGCTTGAGGTGTATAGCCCGACTCCTGACGTTAATGCGAATGTCGGCAGGACTAATGTAAGCGGCACGGCTAAATTTGATTATTCTTTCATGCCCCTTGAAGCAGGAACTTTCTCAATCCCTTCTGTTCAGCTCGTATATTTTGACCCGCAGACCGGCAGATACGAGACTTCCGAGGCGAAAGGCTACACTATCAACGTAGGGAAAGGCACCGGCTCTGAGAGATCGCAGACAAAAGGTAAGCTTGCATTCAACAATCAATTGTTGCCTGTGTCCGGTAATCTTTCAGTAAAGCATACTCCTTATGTTGAAAGATTTGTATATTGGCTGTTCTATCTGATTCCGGTTCTTGTTCTCCTTGCTGCCGTTGCTTATTATCGTGCCTATCTAAAGGCTAATGCCGACTTCCTTGCAGTCAAAAGCAGAAATGCAAGCAAGATGGCTCGTATGCGTCTGAAGAAAGCTGCCGCATGCATGAAAAAACAGCAGATCGATGAGTTCTACGATGAGATGCTTGCCGCTCTTTGGGGATATCTTGGAGACAAACTCAAGATGCCTACATCTGAACTTAACAGGCAGAATGTAAGTGAAACTTTGTCTGGACGTAATATCCCTGAAAAAGAGATTACGGAACTTATCACTCTTATTGACGATTGTGAATTTGCTAAATACGCTCCTGCGGCTACAAAAGCGGATATGCAGCCTGTCTACGATAAGGGTGTGACGGTGATTAATGATTTGGAAAGTGCGTTTAAAAATAAAAATGTGGCAAATGAAAACTAAAGTCTATTTTCTTCTCGCCATACTCTCCCTCTTTTCGGTTGCAGGTGCCTCAGCTGATAATGTGGCTGCCGAAGCTGATTCTGCTTATAATGCAAAAGAATATTCAAAGGCTATTCAATTGTATAAAGCTATTGAGGAGGAACAGGGCACTTCTGTGCCATTGCTCTATAATCTTGGGAATGCTTATTTTCAGGAAGGTGATTATGGCAATGCAATGATTTGTTATAAAAGAGCCCATAGGCTTGATCCTTCCAACAAAGAGGTCAATGCTAATCTTAATTATCTTTCCGGACGTGTGGAAGATGCCAACAAGGCTGAACAAAAGGGTAAAAGATTTAAAACCGGACAGGATGAACAATCGTTTTTTCAATCCGTGCATCAGGCTGTCGCTGAAGACACGTCTTCCAATGTTTGGGCGGTTTGGGCTGCTGTGGCATTTGTTTTGTTTGTAGTCTGCGTGGCTTTATACATTTTTACACGGATCGTGCTTGTGCGAAAAATAGGATTCTTCGGAGGCATGGTTTTGTTTGCCGTCAGTCTGATCTTTATTGTTTTCTCTTTTATGGGGGCAAGAGCGTTCCATTCTGAAAATGAGGGGGTTCTCACTGCATTCAAGACTGCGTTGCTAACAGAGCCGGGAAAAGAGACTGATATTGAAAAAGCACAGGTGCTGACAAAAGGTACGGTGGTTCAGATACTTTCTGAAGAGGTCGACGCGGAAGGTAACGTCACCTGGTATAAGATAAGGTTGAATTCCGACTATATCGGATGGGTATCTGCCGCCGATCTTCAAAGAATTTGACGTTTTATTGGTGCTGATTGGGGTGGAAATTGCATAAATATTGGTTCATTTCTCCATATATGTTTTAAAACACATGAGAAATTTCCATTTTTCTTGGTGGAATGCAAAAAAATGTCTAAATTAGCAATCGCAAACCATCATCAATGTTTGTTAAATAATAAGAATCGACGGTTACTTATATATAATCGTTTAAGTATAACCTCAAAAATACCATCTGCTATGAGCAAGACAATCACCTTCAACGAGCTTCGCAGACTCAAAGACAGTTTGCCTGACGGCTCAACCCATCGTATAGCCGACGAGCTGAACCTTACAGTACAGACAGTGCGCAATTACTTCGGCGGCGTTAACTATCAGTTCGGCAAAAATGTCGGCATGCATATAGAGCCGGGTCCCGACGGAGGTCTCGTGGTTCTCGATGACACCACTATCTATGACATGGCAGTCAAGATTCTTGAAGAACAGAACAAGGCGGAAGCTTGAGTTGTTCTTACATAGAGAACTGATTCGTTAATCTATCACGGCGCTCCGGTTTTCCCCGGGGCGCCGCTTAAATTAAGGTAACCCCTATTCAACATGGCAGCTGAAAGATTTATTACCCTTGCAATTCACACCTACCCTCATGCTTTGACTCTCAGAAAGATTCTCGAAAGTCATGGACTGGATGTGAGATTTGAAAATTTCGTGATTTCCGGTGCCGGAATCCCTTCCGGAGTAAGAGTCAAAATTAAGGAGACCGATCTCCCTCTTGCATTGAAGATTGTGGAGAGCGCTGAATCTTTCCCGTCTGCAAAATTGGAGATGAAGATGGCGGGGTCTTATAGCACGGTGCTTATTCCGGTTGATTTTTCTTCTGACAGCATGATCGCTTGCCGGGCGGGATTCGAATTGGCTAAAAAGCTCTCGTTGCATCCGGTATTGCTCCATGCATATGCCACACCATATTTTAACGGTAGTCTTGATTATGCAGATTCTTTCGACCCGGGGCTTTCTCCCGTTGTAGGCGATGAGATTGAGGGTGTACAGGAAGAGATAGACATGAGGAAGGAGAGCAACAGGATGATGAAATCATTCAGAGCTAAGCTTGATGCGGCTTTGAAGGAATCAGGAATGGATGGTATCGACTATTCGATAAATATAAGCGAAGGTATTCCCGAAGAGGTCATTCTTGAATATTGCCGGCTGACTCCTCCCGCCCTTGTAGTCATGTCTACACGTGGGGTCGATAAGAAAGGGGAACAGTTGATTGGGAGTGTCACTGCTGAAGTGCTCGATTCCTGCAGGGTGCCTGTCTTTACGATTCCTGACAATTTTGATTTCACTTCGGTTGATTCATTAAAGAAAATGGTCTATTTTTGTAATCTCGATCAACATGACATTTTGTCCGTCGATTCGTTGATGCGAATGTTTGAGTATCCTGAGGTTGATGTCACTCTGATTCCGGTGAATGACAGGGCTGGAAATGATATAAGGGAAAAAGTGAATATGCTGCGCGATTATTTCAACAAAAACTATCCCATGGCAAGATTCACTACCGAGGTGTTCCCGGCAAAGTCTTTCAGGGAAGATTTTGAAAATTACGACAGGCAGGCACACATACAGCTTTTGATTGTCCCGAACAAAAAGAAAAATGTATTCAGCCGTCTGTTTAATCCCGGGATAGCTCATAAGCTGTTGTTTGAACGCGACACCCCTATAGTGGCTCTTCCGGTTTAGAAACTGTTTAATTTAAGTTTTACAAGCTTACTTAAGGGTTGAAGGTTAAGGGGTTAGATTTATACATGGGATTCAAGTGAGTCGGATATGTATCCACAATTGGATATTAACCTTTTAACCTCATAACCTCATAACCCTCAACTTTCGCTTGCGAAAGTTGAATTAATAAGTTTCTGAATCTCTTGCCACTTGTTCAGGCTGAGGGGCATCGTTTTCTTTCAACCTATAATATTGCAATCTTCAACTTTCTTGGAATGTTGATTAAACTGTTTTATGATTTTTCCTAAAGATTTTGAATCGAAGGTCGGGTTTTCTCAGCTGCGACAGCTTCTGACCGATAAATGTGAGACGCGCCTCGGAAAGGAAGAGGCGGCGAATATGGATTTTTCCTCCGTTTTTGAAGAGATAAGACGGAGGCTTATATGTGTGTCTGAGATGCTGACTCTATTGTCATCTGGCACTGAAATGCCTGATGAAAGGGTGTATGATGTGGTTCCGTGGCTCTCTGAAATCAGGGCTGCTTGCTCTTTTATGTCTGCCGACAGACTTCAGAAATTGTCAGCCACGATTCAGACAATGAATAGTGTAGGCACCTTTTTCTCTAAGAAAGAAGAGAGCGGACAGTCACGTTTCCCTTATCTTAGTGATGAATTTGCAGCGCTTCCGGTGTTTCCCGAGATTGTACGTGAGATAGAACGGTGCATAGGAAAGTTTGGAGAGGTAAAGGATAATGCCTCGCCCGGTCTGTCAGATGTCAGAAGGGCTATGGCGGCAGCATCAGGTTCGATGCAGCGTGCCATGCGTCGTGTCCTTGACCGGGCTGTTCAGGAGGGAATTGTCGACAAGGATGCGACTCCATCTCTCCGCGACGGAAGATTAGTGCTTCCCGTCTCGTCTATGATGAAAAGAAGCATCAACGGTATCGTTCATGATCAGAGTGCCACGGGTAAGACTGTGTTCATAGAGCCTGCGGAAGTGGTCGAGGCTGGCAACCGTCTGCGCGAACTTGAGATGGATGAACGGCGGGAGATAGCGATAATTCTCACCGCTATAACCGATATGGTCCGTCCGTATGTCGATGAGATTGTCGACGGATGTAAAATACTTGCGCGACTTGATTTCATCAAAGCCAAGGCAAGGTTTGCCGCCGACACCGGAGCCGAGATGCCTGTGCTTGAAAAGAAACCGGAAATAGAATGGTATCATGCCGTCCATCCCGGATTGATGATGAATCTGAGGTCACAGGGCAGGACAGCCGTCCCGTTGGATATCACATTGGGAGGCGAGAAACGCATCCTGATTATTTCCGGTCCTAATGCCGGAGGTAAATCGGTTTGTCTTAAGACAGTTGCTGTGGTTCAATATATGATGCAATGTGGAATGCTCCCCACTCTATATTCAAATTCTCACATGGGTGTTTTCTCCGGTGTGTTTATTGACATAGGTGATGAACAATCTATTGAAAACGACCTCAGTACTTATTCGTCTCATCTTGCAAACATGAAATTTTTCTTGAATCATGCGGATTCTTCCACATTGATTCTTGCTGACGAGATGGGGTCCGGAACTGAACCGCAGATTGGCGGGGCTCTCGCCCAATCCATACTTACAGACTTGGGTAAGTCGGGGTGTATGGGTGTTGTGACCACTCACTACCAGAATCTCAAGACTTTTGCAGAATCCGAACCGGGTTTTGTCAATGGTGCCATGCTTTACGACCGTCAGCACTTGCGTCCCACCTTTCAACTGTCTATCGGTAATCCAGGCAGCTCTTTCGCCTTGGAAATCGCGCGCAACACCGGTTTGCCTGCTGATGTGATCGAACGTGCCCGCGAGATTGTTGGCAGCGATTATGTCAATATGGATAAATATCTTCTCGATATTCAGCGAGACAGAAGATATTGGGCTAACAAACGTCTCGGAATAAAAGAGAAAGAGCATAAACTTGACAAACTTCTTGAGACATACGAATCGAATTCTTCCGATCTTAAATCTCAGCGTGCCGCGATCATACGTGCCGCGAAGGAGGAGGCTAAGGAAATTCTTGCCGGAGCGAATGCCCGGATTGAGCGTTCAATTCATGAGATCCGTAAGGCTGAGGCAGAGAAGGAACGGACGCGTCAGATCCGTAAAGAGCTGGAAGAATATAAACAGAATCTGGAGCGGGATCCTGAAAAGGAGGTTCTTCCTGAGGTGTTGAAGCCCTTGCGCCACAAAAGCAAAAAGACCGGTGTTGAGCAAAAGGCATCTAAGAAACCTGAACCCAAGAAATCTCTTGGAGTCGATGACTATGTAAGAATGTCTAATGGGGGAGTGGTCGGTAAGATATTAAGTATTAGTGGGAAGAAAGCTGAAGTTGCATTCGGCGCTCTTCGCACCATTGTTGAACTCGATAAACTTCAGCCGGCTCAGAAACCTAAACCTACCGCTACTTCAACAGTTATGACGGTATCATCCTCCACATCGGATGATAGTCGTGAACGGCAATTGAAGTTTAAGAATGAG
Source organism: uncultured Muribaculaceae bacterium (assembly GCA_910583795.1). Classification (GTDB taxonomy): domain Bacteria; phylum Bacteroidota; class Bacteroidia; order Bacteroidales; family Muribaculaceae; genus Lepagella. Next base: position 23,573 of record CAJTZQ010000008.1, on the reverse strand, counting down.
ATAGATGTCAGGGGAATGCGTGCCGACGAGGCATTGCAGGCGGTGACATATTTTCTTGACGATGCCGTGCAGTTTAATGCAAGCAGACTGAGGATACTTCATGGCACGGGTCATGGCATTCTGAAGACATTGATTCGCCAGCAGCTAAAGGCAAATCCAAATGTGTCTGACTTCCACGATGAGGATGTACGTTTCGGAGGTGCCGGAATCACCGTCATCGACCTCGACTGACAAAAGCATAGCTTTTCTCCGAAACGCTTCCTCTCTGATGTGAAATCTTTACTATGTTGTGAATAGTATTATGCTATAATTGTTAAAATTAATGTAGGTCAATATTAATATTAACAGTTATAGAAAATTTTTTGAAAAATATTGAAATTAATTGATAAAATACTTGCATGCGGAATAAATTTGCATTAAATTTGCGTCACCGATTTCCAGAAGCCCACAGGGTCGTGGGTAAGAGGAGGGCGGTAAAACATACTGGTTAAAGCGTTACTTGGCGCTGATTCTTGACGGATCGAACTTCGCAACTTCAACTCTAAGTCAAGGTTAGCAACGGTAGTCGCCGCATGGATATGAATTCCATGTACTTGGAGGATAAACGCGTGAGCGTTTATTCTTTAGGTACGCAATTCATATATGCGTGGGCTTCACTGTTGTCATCTTACTTAGAGGGGCAATGCGAAGGCCTAGATCCGTGGGATGGCAACAAAGCAGGTTCCCACGCTTTTATTTTATATTTACTCCTCATCCGGGAATCAGAGGGGCGACAATATCACTACGGCATGCTTTCAAGCATCTTATCACGAACTAATCGTCAACATCAGCGAAGATTCCCAACGCTGCTTGCCTCGCTTGCTTTGGCTTGCGTAGCTCTTCCCGCGCAATCGCAGGAAGTGGCGATCAAAACAAATCTTCTATATGATGCTACCGCAACTGTAAACTTAGGTGCGGAAGTGCAGGTCGCGCCCAAATGGTCGCTCGACCTCTCAGGCAATCTAAATGCATGGACCTTTTCCAACGGAAGGAGATGGAAACACTGGATGGTGCAGCCAGAAGCGCGCTATTGGCTCTGCGACGCTATGGCAGGACACTTCTTCGCAGTCCATGCCCTTGGAGGACAGTATAACATCGGTCACCTTCCATTTGCACGCGATTTCCTCGGAATGAAATTCAGCCATCTTCAAGACAACCGCTATCAGGGTTGGTATGCCGGAGCCGGCATCGCCTATGGCTATACCTGGATTCTCGGCAAGCACTGGAATCTTGAGGCGGAGCTCGGTCTGGGTTGGATCTATAGCAAATATGACATCTATGAATGTGCCGGTTGTGGCAGAAAAACCGGACATGATCATGGCAGCACTTTCGCTCCGACCAAGGCTGCTATTAATCTCGTCTACGTATTCTAACCTCAGGAAACAGTTTTTACTCATGAACAAGATATTTACTATAATAGCGGCTTCCGTGCTTATGATTTCCGGCGCAGCCGCAAAAGAGGTTCCATCCTCTCAGCTCCCTGACGGGGCTTTGAGCGATGTGGCGGTGGAACGCTCCGCGTCCACGCTTCTTGTCTCGATGAAGGTGCATCCGGAGGTTTTCGCCAAGAAGTGGAACCGCGAAGTCAAACTTCGCCCCGTCCTTGTCTCCGGTCTGGATTCCCTGTGGCTTGAGCCTGTGGTGATAGCCGGAAGGACACGTTATTATCAGAATCTGCGCGCCGACGGCAACACTCCGGGATATGTGCTTCTCCGTGCCGGTTCAGACAAGGATTATGACTACTCTGTAAATGTTCCTTTCGATTCCTGGATGGAGAATGGGAAACTGGAGTTGGTGAGTGAAATTGACGGATGTTGCGGCGACGGACTTGCAGATCCAGCCAACAACGATCTTATGGCGTTCGATTTCCGTGACAAAACGATACGTCCGATGTTTGCTTACGTGAAACCTATTGGCGAAATCCAGAAGATGCGTCATGTGGAAGGTAAGGCTTATATTGACTTCCCGGTCAACAAGACTGTAATTTATCCGGATTATAGAAGCAACCCTAAGGAACTTGCCGAGATCAAGCGTACGATAGATCAGGTTCGCAACGATAAGGATATAAATATCACGTCGTTGACCATTAAGGGTTTCGCATCTCCCGAAGGTTCTTACGCCAACAACGAGAGGCTCGCTAAAGGTCGTACGGAGGCTCTTATTAAATATGTGGGCGACCTTTACTCCTTCCCGAAATCGGTGCTCCATTCCGAATGGGAGGCGGAAGACTGGAACGGTCTTGCAGAAAGGTTGCGCAAGTCAAACATCGACAATAAGGATGCTATCCTTGCATTGGTCACCGACACATCTCTCGCCCCTGATGTTCGTGATGCAGAACTTAAAAAGAGATTTCCTGAACAGTATTCTTTCATGCTCGCCAATATCTATCCGGCACTCCGTCATTCAGACTATACTGTGAATTATGTGATACGTAATTATACGGATGTCGTAGAGATTGCAGAGGTGATGAAGACTGCTCCGCAGAAACTGTCGCTCGAGGAACTCTTCATCTACGCCCAGAGCCTTGACAAGGACAGTCCTGAATTCCGTGAGGTCATGGAGGTGGCGGTCAGAATGTATCCTGATGATCCTGTGGCAAACCTGAATGCTGCGACAACGGCGGTAGACCATGGCGAATACGACCTTGCAAGGAAATATCTTCAGAAAGCCGGCGATTCAGCCGAGGCTCTCTATACCGCCGGAGTGCTCGAAGCAAAAGAGGGTAACTACGACAAGGCGAAGATACTTCTCCAGAAAGCTTCCGCCGGCGGAATCAAAGATGCCGACCGACTCCTGAACGACATGCTCGACTGGGGCTTCATCAATTAGTCAATTCAGAATGCATAATGCATAATGTATAATGCATAATGTATAATGCATAATTGCATAATGCATAATGTATAATGCATAATTGCATAATGCATAATTAGGAGGCAATCGATAAGCTTTTTTGTCGTGTGTCCGTCACACAGTGACGGATATCCCCAAAGACTGAAAACTAACAACGACGATGGCTGAAAATCAGCCGTCAGGGACTTTATATACTAAATTTTAAGATAAATAAATTTGTAAATTGCAGAAAGCCAAATGATTGGCTGGATTAAAGAGGAATTAAGTAATAAATAAATTAATTTTTAACTAACTCAAAAAACTTATGAGAAAATCACAAATTTTCCTCGGAGCCATAGCGGCTCTCAGCATGAGTTTCTACTCATGCTCAAGCGAAGATGCCCCCAACGCAGGCGGTACTACGTTCGACGGTGATAGGTATGTAGCAGTACGTATTCAGAGTGTAGGTAGTAATGGGACACGTGCTGAAGAATTCGAGCCAGGTATTGAAAATGAAAATAATATTTCAGCTGAGAATATCCGTTTCTATTTCTTCACGGCTGACAAGCGCCCATTCGTAATGAGTATGACTGGAGTAAATGGAGAGGTTAGTAATACCAACATGGTAAAACCAATTTCGATTACTCAAGACAATTTAACTGACGGTACAGCGACATCTATCAATGGTGTCCTTGTATTGGGTACAGAGGCAGAGGGATATAAAGGAAATGAACCAAAGTATGTTGTCTGTGTAGCTAATCCTACTTCAAACATTCCATTTGAGGATTTTGCTAATCAAACAATGGATAAATTGCTGAATATTAAAGCAGATGCGCCTGACAATCTTACAGCTGAATCATCTTTTGTGATGACAAGTTCTTCTTATGTTGACGGACAACATGTTTATTTTACCGATTTAACAGGAAAAATAAAAGAGAGTGCAGCTGCAGCTCAGGGAGAACCCGCAGATATATTCATTGAACGTCTTGCATCAAAAGTGCGAGTAACAGGTATTAAGGAATGGGCAGTTAAGGAGAAAGTAGGAAATAATCTTCAAGATGCTACATTCAATATTCATGTTATCAACAATGGTGTCCTTTCTGTTGAAGAAGATGTGAAACTCAATATTGAACTTACCGGATGGCGTCTTCGTAATTTAGCGATGAATAACTATGCCATAAAAAATCTTAAAACAGAATGGATTTCTAATCCTCCATATCAAAATTGGATCGCTTGGAATGATGCAACACTTCACCGTTCTTACTGGACTTCTCCTTCATCACAAACTGAAAATGATATTCAGCTTGCTGGTTTTGATATTGAGAATTCAGCACAGTTTTCACTAAAGAACTGGGATAATACTGCTCCTAAGAATAATCTTGCATATTGTTATGAGAATGACTTCCAGCCTGCATCAGCAAGTGATAGAGAGAATCATTCTACAGCAATAGTTGTTAGGGGTATTGTTAAGAATGCAGCTACTAATGATGTAATTAATCTTTGCAAATGGGGTGGCGATTACTACACTGAAGATGCACTTAAGCAAGTAATTATCAATAGCTATAATGAAAATAAAAATGATGCTGATAAGAAAACAGCTGACGATGTGAAATTTAGCAAATATACTCAATCTGATGCCCAATCAAACACTTGGTATGCATATATAGATTTGGGTGATAATGGGCAAGTTCATAATAATTACCGTTTTGCAAACATATCTCGTTGGGTGAATGGTCAGACTTCTTATGTCACCAATATAAAACATGCTACCCTTCCTAATGACGATGCTCTTTATGGAGTGGTTCGTAACCATATATATGAATATGAGTTTACCAATGTTGTTGGGCTTGGTGTACCAGGTAATGATCCAAAGAATCCTGATCCGGAGAAGGAAACTTATCTTGCAGCTCGTGTTCATGTCCTTAATTGGCATCTCGTTCGCAATAGTGTAGTTCTCGAATAATCTGATTCGGAATCGACTCTGATAATGAAGTGCGGCGGCTTCGGCTGCCTCCGGTAGCTGGGGCTGTCGCTCTTTATTTTATCTCTTTTAAAAGTTTAAGGTTTAGAGTTTAATTAATTCATAATTCAGAAAGCATAATCATAATTAGTTAGCTCTTACAGATTGAAACTTGAAACTCACAATTATAGGAAAATGGATTTAGGAAAATCATCGATGATGTAATGCATTGCGAAAGTATGTATTAGTCAATAAAATAATATTGTCGGTGATTAAATGATAATGAGACATAATGGTTTAATACTCTTGTCTCGGTAACAACATAGTGGCTCCAGCCCTATTTATCTTGATAATTCCCGCACGGATCCGGCTCTCCCGGAATGTGCGACAACATATATCGTCTTTAGGTTATGGTTTATAGTTTATGATTTATGATTTATTGTAGGGACGCGATACATCGCGTCCGCAAATTGCAATCCATCGACCGAAGACCAACGACAAAAAGAATTAAATAACAACAAATAAAAGATATACAACCAGTCATGATACTCAACAGAATTAATAAAAACATCAGAAATAGTTCTGTCGCAATGATGGCGGCGCTCACATGGTTGCTGTTTACGAATTGCGATTCAATGATCTATGACGAATCCGACTGCGTTGAGAGCTGCAACCTGATCCAGCTTGTCTATGACCACAACATGAAGTTTGCCGACGCTTTCGATTCGGAAGTGGAACAGGTCTCTTTGCTTGCCTTCGATGCTGAAACCGGACTGCTTGTGCAGCGCATGGACGTTGAGGAAAACAAACTCACGGACAACAACGAGATTTTCCTGAATCTTGATCCCGGAAAGTATAACCTTCTTGTGTGGGCGGGTCGCCACAGCGAAAGCTTCGACATAGCCGCCGGCACGGTCGGTCAGTCTACAATGGAAGATTTCCATTGCCGTATGCATCGGGAAGAGGGTGGACACATCAATGATGATCTCTCCCACCTCTATCACGGTACTTTGGAATTGGATGCCAAATACGCTTCCCCCTCCAAGCCTCAAAAGTCGATTGTATATCTTAAAAAAGATACAAATGTTATCAGAGTGGTGCTTCAGCAAAACGGTGGTGATCTTGACGTGGACGACTATGATTTCACAATCACGGATGCAAACGGCTGGTTGAACTATGACAACACACTTCGTGAAGACGAGTTGCTGACATATCATCCTTGGTATCGTTACAGCGGTTCGGTTGAGGTGAATGTCGATCCCGTAGACCCCGAAACGAAATCAGCTGTTTCATTGAGCAATGAAACCAGAGTGACTCACAGCGCGGCACTTGCCGAGTTCACTACCGGAAGGTTGATGTGGGGTGCGAAGCCCATCCTTACCATAAGGCATAAGGATACAGGAAAGAATGTGATGCGAATTAACGTGAATGATTATGCGATGCTCGTGAAGGGCTTGTATAACGAGAAGATGAGTGAACAGGAGTATCTCGACCGTCAGGACGAGTATAACATGACATTCTTCCTCGACGAGGATGGCAAGTGGTTAAGTACGAGAGTAATCATTAATAACTGGGTAATCGTCCGCAACGTGACCCCGGTAGAGTGATATGGTTTAGAGTTTATGGTTTAGTGTTTATAGTTTAAGGTTTATGGTTTAAGAATAATATGACAACTGACAACTGACAACGGAAAACAGACAACTCAAAACTCACACCAAATATTAGTAATGAGTAATTAGTGATTTGAGGTAATTGATTGCTAATTAATAATTTCTAATTACTAATTGATTTAGGACTAACAACTGAACAAATGAAAATCGATAAAATACTACATAATACCTTGAGCCTCCTTGCCGGGGGACTACTGACGGTGTCGTTGACCGGATGTCTCGACGACAACTCCGCCTGCATCGAAGACCAACCCGGCTACCAGGAAGGCAACGATGTCTGGCTATCTTTTCATGTAAAAAACATGGGTGAGGTTGCAAAGACTCGTGCGGAGGCGCCAAACGATCCTATTCATCCGGATGAAGATGCATCAATTGATGAAAATTTCATCAATACGAGTGACATGGCATTGATGTTTTTTGATGACAGACAGATTCTTTGGAAATCTTTTCTTCCAGGTGAATATGTGATTGAAGAGATCAACGGCACAAATGGTAGTGAATATACCCTTAAGTTCAAGATGAATAAGGATTATTTCAGCTATGCTAAAGGGAAAGAGAATGTTGAGTATTCCTTGATGGTAGTTGCAAATATCAATGGTTTAAAGGGAGAAGCTTCCGTTTTCGATGAAAATTTGTTTGCCTATTCTCCTCAAAGAATAGCGTCTCTTTATAAATCATTTGCTATACCTGACCAGTCGGTTGATGTGTGGATGCCGTCAAAAGATAATAAGGATTTAATTCCAATGGCTGGCATTATTAAAGGTTCATTCTCATCTGATATCCTCGAGAAAGGAAACACATGGGAAACGGCTGCAGAAATAGGCGATGTCTATATGCAACGTTGTCTTGCAAAAATCCGGATCCTTGACGCGATTCCTCTTCAAGATGATTCTCAACTTGAAAATGGGGGTACTGCTAAAATTGAAAGCGTTAAACTAATTGGGAGTAACACTAAAGGGGCATATATACCATCAAATGCTATTTGGTATAATGGTACTTCAGTAATAGAGTCAGCTACAGAGCAAGTTGCATGGTTTGACAATCAGGCTATGGTTAATTTCCTGAATACCGGCAATCCTCATACAAGCATTGTAGATAATGTGACTTATCCTAATCAGTTTTATTGTTATGTTACTGAGAGTGTGGTAAGTGGTCGTGATACAAAGTTGCAAATCGCAATTGATTTCGGTTATGAAACAAAAACTTTTGAAATACCATTGGCAACTTCTTATGGCTCTACATATAAAGGAATTGACAATATATCCAGAAATCATATCTATGAATATATAGTGAATGCCACTATGGCTTCCGTTGAATTGCAACTTCATGTGAATGATTGGGAAGAACATGAAACCAATTGGAATTATAAAGACAATCCCACTGTTGCCGAGGGTGGATATCTTGTTTGGCAACCGTCAACTGAAAGTTCGAATGTAATTCTTTCGTCGGGAGGTATTGCGACCGGCACATTCCGGTTCTCGGATCCTGTGGGAGGTTTCTGGTATGCTTCTCTTATACCTGAAAGTCAAACAGAGGCGGAAGCATTTAAATTCATAAATGAGTCAAATGAATATGTTGATCAGATTTCCGGTAAAATAGGAGAAACTGTTTCCACCGTCAAGATTAGAGCCATGCTTGATGCCGGAGTGAATCAAAGATCAGCACGTTTGGTTTTTACTGTAAAAACACCTGACGGCAGAACATTGACTGCCGATCTCGTAGATGGTGACGATACTTATTATACAATAGTTCAGAACGCAAAGCTTTAATAGAAATATGTTTTCTGCTAATAAATATTTTTCGAGGTTACGGAATATTGTTGTGGCATCAATGCTTCCGGCATTGATGGCTGCCTCATGTTCTGACGAAATAATCGATAATCCTGCCGAAGATGGTGCGGAAGCAGGATATATCACAATCAATCTTGCAAGTTCTCAACTTAAGACAAGAGCGGAAGCTGATGTGGATAATTTAAATGAAAATCTTATTCAGAATGCCTGGATTTTTTTAGGTGTTTCTTCAGCAACCGATTCTGACGTACCTGTTTTGGCTAAGAAAGTGGAGATTGGGGAAAATACCGACGCTACTGTTAAAATACCTTTGACAAAGGCAATCGTTGATCAATTATCCGCAAATGGATCTTCCACTTCTTGTCAAGCGTATGTGATTTGTAATCTGCCGGATGATCCGTCTTCAATTGAGACAAAAAATTTTGGTGAGCTGAGGGAACTTCCTGTTTCGGCTGATTTTGCCACAAAAGAGGCTCAACCCTCTTTTGTAATGGACGGTACGTCAAATTTAACCATTTCCAATAATAAGATTACCGGTTCTGTTAATCTTACACGTGCTGCGTCCAAGATTAAAATCTCTGTTAAGGTAGCTGAGAATGTGCAATCGAAAGGTGTCATGTGGACTCCACAACCGGAAAATATGACCGTGCTTATTGCTAACGGTGTCAAAAACTCTCTTGTTACACCATCTAAAAAATCGAATTTTGCAGTAGAGGATTATTATAGCACTGCGACAAACGCTTCGGATGAGAATCATAGGGCAAGACATCTTTCCCGTTCTTCAAACGCAAATGCGACATATCCATTTGAATTGGTTGAACCGTTCTATACTTTTCCTAATACTTGGAATGAAGATGGTGAAACCATGACATATATGACTCTTATGGTACCATGGAAAGCAGAAAATGAGGAAAATTACCGGACATGTTATTATATGGTTCCTGTTGTCCGCAATGAACAGTCGATAGGTCGTAACATATCTTATAGGGTAAATATTGATGTCAATATTCTTGGTAGTTTCACTCCGGATGAACCGTTTAAACTGGAAAATCTCAGCTATAGAGCAGTTGATTGGGGACAAGAGGGGATAGGTGTCGATATCAACGACTACAGATATCTTGTAGTAGACCGCAACGAATATGTGATGAATAATGAAGAGACAATCAATATCCCCTTTTATTCATCTCATAACACTATCGTTACTGTTCATACTACAGCTGATGGTAAAGACTTACCTGATGTAAGAATGAAATTTTATAGATATAATATCACTAACAGTGGTATAGAGACAGGCATCTGGGTAACTCCCGAACAAAATGAACTGACGGGAGAAATGAACAACAATAGAAAGATGTATGATGTGACTGTATCAAATATAGTGTCTGAACAGACTAATACGAGGACATTGACCTTTAGTCATGACTTGATTCAATGGAATGCAAAAGCTTTAAAGTATAATAGTTCAGATGAATATGATGATTTCAGCCTGCAAAATCCTGTCCAAATCCAGAATGGAACTTCAGGAAATTGGTGGGGTGGATCTTCTCCAACTTATAAAACATTTACAGAGGCTGATAGCTTAGATATAAGTAAGACTATCGCATATTTTACGCCTACTCAAAACGTAGCGTATTCAAAATATGAGGTATGGATTACTATAATCCATGAAGATCTATTGGATCAGAAAGATACAACCCCTTTCCAAAGGACGATTCATATCGTTCAATATCCTCAGATGTATATCGAAAGTAAAGAGAATAAATTTACAACTCAATGGAATAGTTCCACCCCATATGGACAACCTAAATTAGGTAATGTTTATATAAACAATTATCCTCAGTATAGGAATGATGGTAATGTTTCTAATTCCGGTAGCAGTTGGTATGCGCCAAGTGGATTAACTGGAGGTAACAGGAATCCTAATATGTATATCATAAATGTTACTCAATTGAATGATAATAGATATATAATAGGTGATCCAAGAAAAACATCAGTTGATAATTTGAATTATGATTCTTGGCAGACTGCACCAGATCTTTATGGTGGAAACGATAGAACATTAAGTTATTATTATCCAACAGATGATTCAGACAATAAACAATTTTTTATTGCTCCAAAATTTCGTGTAGCTTCATCTTATGGGGTGTCTCCTACAATGTCTATAGATGAAGCTAAAAGAAGATGTGCCTCCTATCAGGAACTTGATTGCCCAGCGGGTCGATGGCGTCTTCCTACTTATGGAGAAATGGAATTTATAATTAAATTGTCAAATCAAGGAAAAATTCCTGTTTTGTTTAGTTCAGATTCAAGATATTGGTCAGCACAAGGAAGTGCTTCCGGTCAAACAGGGACAGATGGGAATTTAGGAAATCTAAATACTACAGATTCTCATGTTAGATGCGTATATGATGAATGGTATTGGGAAAATGTAACTCCTAAATTGCAGTCTAATGGAACATGGACTTCAGATAATGTAACAGTACCTCGGTAATATTTTACTTGGGGAGATAAACAACGCTAATTGAATAATTAACAGAATTGTATAAGAAAATGAAATTTCTTAAATATATATCCGCATTGACATTGTTTTTGTCGCTTGGAGCATGTTCAGATGATGTGTTTCAAGGGAATCCAAGCGATATTGTCGAAAACGGGGATCAGTTTACCATAGATATTTCTTTAGACATTTCAGAAATGATGCCGTCATCGACAAGATCCTTAGGGGAAAATCCTGAATACAAAGATTTGAAACTTTATGTAGCTGAATTTGAGGGTAAGGGCGGTCCTCTTGATGGAAATACTTTGTCAGGTGTATACACTCCTGATGAAGAAACTGTCAATGCAGACGGTGATATTCATTTTAAGCTGACACTTAAGAAATCTTCCGATCCAAGAATTCTTCATCTTATTGCTGTCCCGAAAACTATGAATTTAACGATTCCTTATGGTTTGGAGGGTGATGTGATACCATCTCTAACAGTTGATGGAGGTGATGATGCTTATTGGCAACGTGTGGAATTCCCTAAAGGATATGGTGTTCAGGTAAATGAAAATACATGGAAAGAACATGATGATGTGGTAACTAAGCTTACCCATGTCCCGATGATACGGAATTTCTCTAAGATTACAGTGGTTTCATCTCCTGCTTCCGGATTTACATTGGAAGGGTTCGCTATTGTAAATACTCCTAAGCAAGCTACGGTTGCACCCTGGAATTCGGCATCAATGGAATTTGCAAAATTCCTTAATGACGACAATACGATGCTTAAATATGAAGCTTTGGAATATTCTGGATATTTTCCTTTCAATAACGTAAATCAAGTTACAACCACCACGCCCGAAGATAGTGAATTCACTTCTGGTTCAAAATACATATATGAACGTCCGAGTTCGTCCATTAATAACACATATCTGCTTATTAAAGGTAATCGTGGAGGTTCTTCGATGTATTATAAACTGGATATAGGGAAAAATGACGATCAAAACATATTCAAATATCATAATATTTTAAGAAATTTTGAATATATAATCACTTTGAATTCAGTTAAAAGTGATGGTTTTAAGTCTATAGATGAAGCGATGAGGGGTGTTGTTTATAACAACTTCTCGTTCGATGTCAATACGCGGCAGATGAGAGCTATATCTGATGGAGAAAAGATGATTTGGGTCAATAAGACAACATTCGTGGTAAATGATGTAGACTCAACAACTATAAATTTCCAATATCGATTTGATGATAATATCGCGTTAGCCGGATATGATACTGACAAACTAACGTTTATTGATGAAGAAACGGGAGAACAGATTACGAATGATAACATTTCCCGTTTATCAAAAGGAGTGATAACTTCATGGTATAATACGACAGATATTGGGTCGGAAGGATGGAGACAGACTCAATTAAAAACAGTTGATCCTACTGAGAGTCGTAAATCCTACAGTTTTATCGCATATGATAGAGAGTCAGGAATCGGTAGGACTATTAATATTGTTGTACGACAACCATGGGAATATATTGATTTAGGTGTGTGGGGAGGTAACTACAATACAAGGAAGCAATTTATAAATACCAAGTATCCCAAGGAACCTTGGAAAGGATTTGTATCTACAAATTCCCCTGGTCAACCTCTTACCGTGGTATTTACAATTGATAACGATTTACCCGAATCAATTTTCCCCTTGACATTTACACTGGAGGCAGAACAACAGAATATAGAGAATAATAAAATCGGCACACTTGTTGTTACATCCGGAAAATCTTTTTTCGATAATCAAAATAGTAATAGAATTAAGTATACTAAGACGATTACTTGGACTGAATACAACACCATATTGTCGTTAGATCATATCACAGGGACAATAGTGAAGCATGAAGATGGTACAGAACTTCACCGAGTGCGCTGTCGATTCCTTACCATCATGACAATAGATAAGAATACAGTAAGAAGAATTAGGATACAAAACGATTATTTCAAGACCAAAAATGATGATGGTACTTATTCAAATTATGGAGAAGTATCCTTTATCGGCAAGAGCGGTATCGCTCCAAATTGGGGTCTTAAAGATGAAGATACACCATTGAATGCAAATCAAATCACAGAATGATTAATGGGCATAAGTGGCTATTCATTGGATGGGCGTTGGTGACATTATGTTGCTGCCAACGTCCTCACAATGTAGACAATAATAGCTCAGAGAAAAATTTGAATTCCCAAAATGATCTCCTTCCGATGCCGGCTGTGCCTGATTCTTTATGGGATGCGGAGGAGAGGGCGGCTTTTGTCGCGGAGCACTTTTGGGATGAGCTGGATTTCGGGCAGGATAGCCGCAGTCTCGACACTGCTTTCATGGAGCAGAATTTCGTCAATTATCTCGCTGTCTTGTCTGTCACTCCGAAATCTGTGGTTCAATCGGCGATTGTGCGGTTGAGAGTGAAGGCGAAAGTATCACCGGAAGCTGCCGACCTGTTGGATGATGTCGCCTATCGTTATCTCGACGACCCGAACAGCCCGATGCGCAATGAGGAACTGTTTATTCTCTTTGCCCGCGATTGGTCTGCCGATCATTCGCTACCGGAAGAGAGGCGTGCCCGAGCTAACTACCGGTTGAATCAGGCGATGAAGAACCGGGTAGGAACAAAAGGTAGCGATTTCGCATTCCTTAACAGAAATGGGGAAAACACAACTCTCTATCGTTCGTTTGGCGACGGGATGACACTCGTGATGTTCTACGATCCCGATTGTGAGCAATGCACGGCTGTGAAAGAGCAGCTTATGCTTTCACAGATCAACGACAATGTGAAGATGATCGCTATCGACACGATGGGCGACAGAGATAAGTGGGCGGAAGACAAGGGTTCATTCCCCGAGGAATGGACGGTAGGTTTTGCCACGGATCCTATTGAGGAAGAGGAGATATACGTGATCAGGGCTATGCCGACGTTCTATCTCTTCGACATGGATGGAACAGTGGTGATGAAAGATCCTCCGGTTGAAAAAGTATTATGGCAGCTATTAAAAGATTAGGCTTATCATGATCATAATGCCGAATTTCAAATAGCTGGAGAAGGCAAAACAAAAACAAGTTTTATTTAACATCCGGCTTGTTGTGAAACACGCCGTACGTAGCAATTAGTATTATAAGTAGTAAGTAGTAGGCTCCCGGTCTCTTGTGAAAGCCATCGGTGAGTGAATACGCTTTGCCCTATCGGTAAAGCGTAAGAGTCCTGCTTCACATGGCGATAGCAGGTCTTTGGGAGGTGTCTTCGGGCACCTCCTTTTATTTATGATCGTATTTGTGGAGGAGGATGAATAGTGCGGTGGCTCCGATTGCCGCGAAGGATGGAGGACTATTGGTTATTTTATTGACCTAAATATGATAGTGCAGTTTCTGCAAAAATAGTATCCATCAGTCGTTTGATGACTCAAATTTTTTCAAATCATAGAACATTAATCTTGTTTCATCTTCTTTATCCAATTCAGTAAAAAATTTGAAGCCGTTCTTTTCGTAAAAGGATGTTGCCGAGCATAGAGCGTCAACAGTTATAAAACGACAGCCAAGCCTTTTGACTGTTGTGAAAGCATATTTGATGCTGTCAAGAACAAAAGTTACGACTCCTAATCCTGCATATTTTTCATTCACGGCAAGTCTACCAATTTTGATGGCAGGGTAACTTTTGCGCCGTTTTTGATTAGGGATATTCCGGTTTAGTTTGTTCCAAATAGATTTTTCATCAGGATTGAAAGAAATTTTGTCTGCCAAAAGACTATAATATGCTACGGTAAAATTTTCTTTAACATCTTCCAATAAGTAAGTTACTGCCATAAGCTCTTTCTGAAAATGCTTGGCATCTTCAAAAAGAAATCCATTCAAATCATCTTCCGCACATTCGAATGGCTTGATAATAGTTTGAGAAGAAAGTTGAATCTGAACTAATTTAGAGAAATCCATTTTACCATTGGAAATTACTTATGGATTTCATAACCTCATAGGCTCTTCGGGCTCTTTCTTTTTCATCTTTAGACACCGGTCTAATTTTCGAAATTAACTTCTCAAATCGTTTTGCATCTTCCCCATAAAGTTCCGGTGTTTCTTTAATTGGTCTTGCCATAACTGATACTTTTAGTGATTAGATTACAAAGATATAACATTTTTTTGAGAAAAAGGATTATAAATTCAACTTTCGAAAGCGAAAGTTGAATTATTTATGATCGTATTTATGGTGAAGGATAAACAGGACGGTGGCTCCGATTGCCGCAAAGGGGAGACCGGCGAGGGCAGGGGAGGCAAGTCCAAAACCTTGGTGGATTACCAGACCGCCTACGGCTGCCGACATGGCATTCGATACGTTGAAGGCTATTTGGATTCCGGCACCTCCCAACATCTCTCCACCTTTGGCATATTTCACGATAAGATATTGCAATGGACCTCCTATGCCGAATAATCCGGCTGTGGCACAAAACATCAGCAGAAGTGAAGGAACCTTATATGGAGAAGCGAAATATAAAAGAGGCATTACAACCAACATCGATGCTGCAAGTATACCGGTTACGAGTGATACTCCATATTTGTCGGCAAGTTTCCCGGCTATAGCATTACCGACAACCATTCCCGTACCAGCCAGCATCATGACCCAGATCATCACATCAGCAGGGAAATGTGTCACCTGCGTCATTATCGGATCTATATAACTCAGCCAGCAATAGACACTTGCCTGCCCGAAAAACACTCCCGCATAGACCAGCCATGGCTGGGGGTTACTCAGGAATTTGAACTGTCCTTTTATATTCGATTTGGGGAGTGGTGCAAGGTATGGAACCCACAGCTTTATCAACAAAAATGCGAGAAAACCAATAGCTGCCACACACCCGAACACCATTCGCCAGCTCAACAGATTACTGACCATAGTGGCGAGGGGAACGCCAACCAAATTTGCAACTGTCATTCCTCCGACCATCACTGCAACGGCTTGCGCACCACTTCCTTGCTTGGCTAATTTTGAACATACTATCGCTCCGGCTCCAAAATAAGCTCCGTGAGGCAGCCCTGACAGAAAGCGTGAACAAAGGAGCGTTCCGTATGAAGGGGATAACGAAGTCAAGAGATTACCGATAAATATAATAGCGCTCAGAATGAGCATAAGTCTCTTCAAAGGAGAATTACGGAATAGCAGGAGCATCGGCGCTCCGACTGCCACTCCTAACGAATATAATGATATGAGGTTTCCTGCCTGTACTATAGTGACATCTATGCTGTGTGCGACATTCCCAAGTATGCCCATCATTCCAAATTCCGCTACACCGAGGGCGAATGTGCCGACGGCAAGCGCAATCAAACTTTTATTCATAAAACGAATCCTGTAGAACTTAGTAATTGAACTTAAAAACAGGTACAAAATTATAAAAAAATCTTATTCGAAAATAATAATGAATCGGTATGTCTTTTATGTATAATGAAGGAGTGTCTAATTTTTAGACAATTTTAATCGGATTTTATCGAATTTTGTGTTTTTTCTGATTTATCGATGAATTAAAACTTATTTTTGCACCATAAAAATCATAAAAATTCATCCATATGAAATTTTTCACATCTGACTTAAGACGAAACCTGACTAAAATCCTATGTCTTACATTAGGCATGGCTATGGGTTTCCTTCTCGTGGCAAAGGTCTATTTTGAACAGACGTTTGACAGTTTCTTCCCTGATTCCGACAGAATATATATGGTTACCGAAAACTATGAATATAACGGGGAATATAGTGAGTATGATCAGACTCCCGGTGCCACTGCTCCCGGATTGAAAAGGTATCTGCCACAGGTGGAGGAGGCGACAAGAAGAACAGTTTTTTCAGACGGCGGTACGATAATTCTTGAAGACGGAAGAAAATTTAGGGTGGACAAAGGGAAAATGGCAGACGAACATTTTTTCGATGTCTTCTCCACTCCTATTCTTTACGGGGATCCACATGACGCCCTTCAGATCGAAAAACAATGCATGATTCCCCGTTCGCTGGCTGAAGCTATCGGTGGAGATGTTATCGGTCTCCGTTTTACAGGGTTCGGTTTTCCTGATGATTTTATGATTACAATAGGAGGTGTCTACGAAGATTTCCCTATAAATTCCACTATACCGAATGCATTGTATCTCAGTCTTCCTTCAATAGGTTTGTTCTCTCATGACGGACGTGAAAACTGGATGGGCAACGACCGTTACATAAGCTATGTAAAACTCAGTAAAGGAACTGACCCTAACGATATGAAATCCGGAATAAGGAAGATGCTTGAAGACAATATTGATAAAGAGACCCTTGACACATCACATTATGGCGTGAGCCTTAAGAAACTTGTAGGAGTCTATACATCGCAAGGTGTGGTAAAGACAATGACATGGATGCTTACTTTCCTTGCTATTATCATGCTGATGTCGGCAGGATTGAACTATCTACTGATAGTGATAGGGCAGATGGGACACAGAAGCAAGGAGATGGCGGTGAGAAAATGTTTCGGCACAGCCAATTCCGGCATATTCGGCAGGGTGATGGCGGAAAGCTTGTTTTTCCTTTTGACATCTTTGATTCTGGCGGTTATTTTGATATACGTATTTTCGGATACTTGTAGAGAATTGCTTGGTTATACACCGCAGCAACTGTTCTCCACAAAACGAATCTGGATTGTGGAGGGGATTGTGTTTGTCTTTCTTTTGATAGTCAGTGGTGTAGTCCCTGCATGGCTGTATTGCCGCACTCCGGTGGCAAGCGCGTTCCGAAACCGTCTGAACAACCGGCGCGGTTGGAAGGTTGCGCTCCTTGCATTACAATTCTTCGCCACAGGACTATTAATGTGTCTGCTCGTGATTGTCGGCGGTCAATACAATAGAATTGTGAAAACCGATATGGGATTCGATTATAAGAATATCGGTCATCTCTATACCTGGAAGATACCTCAAGAAAATCGTCCCGCGTTGATTGAAGAGTTGAAGAGACTCCCATTCATAGAAGGTGCGTCATCAAATTATCAGAGATTTCTCGATGGATGTTCCGGTAATTATGTCTGGGTGGGTGATGATGTTGATAAGCAGATTAATATTGCTGACAACTATTATGCCAATTCCGACCTGTTTGATGTGATGGGTATTGAATTTATTCAAGGTGAAACCTTCCGTGATGATGCCGATACTGTTGTGAATCAGGTTGTGGTGGAAAAAGAGTTCATCAATGTGTTGAAAAAAATATCCGGCATTGATGAAGATAATATTGTCGGAAGGACATTCAATATTTCTGAGCACCGAACTTCATCTGGAGGAAATGAATATGTGATATGCGGTGTGATAAACGATATAAAGCGTGGAGGATTCGAGGAGGAATCTTCAGATAAGCGTGCCGGTGTCTGGTTCCCATCCACTCCTGTTCAGTTTAATTTATACCTGCGTTTCACCGATATGAGTCAGGAAAACATCAATAAGGCTCAGGAAATAATCAACAATGCATATCCCGACGAGGAGATTTATATCGAGCCGTTTAAAAACCGTGTGGAGGCATTGTCTATGCCTGTCAAGAAATTTGCAACATCTGTCTTGATTGCCGGCGTAATGATAATGGTGATAGCATTGATAGGACTTATCGGTTACACCTCAGATGAGGTGCAGCGCAAGGCAAAGGAAATCACGATACGCAAGATCACCGGTACGTCCGCATCAAAGATATTGAAACTGTTTTGCGTCAACACCCTTAAGATTGCATTGCCTTCGTTGCTTGCCGGAGGGGCCGCGGCAATTATCATAGGCAATAAATGGCTTTCACAATTCTCCGATCAGGAGCCGGTTTCATTGGTTTTATTGACGTTATGTATTGTCTGTCTGATTGTAATATTGCTTTCCGTGGTGATTCTTAACAGTCTCGATATAGCGCGTAGCAATCCTGTGAATCATCTCCGCAGTGAATAGCGATCTAACTGCCGATGTCAATAAAGAAGGGCAGAACCTACTTTTCAGAGGTTTTGCCCTTCTTTAATTGAATGTTAACCTTTTAACCCTATAACCCTATAATCCTCAGCTTTCGCTTGCGAAAGCTGAATTTGATCAGTGACGTGATTGGCGCTGTAGTGCCTCAAGATAATAATAGTCGGCATAATTCAGAGGCACGTCAATTTCCGAGTCTGCAGGATGATGCCCCGTGCTGTGGTCAAGAATATAACTTGAGTGTGGTACGCACGAAGTAGCACTGCTCAAAACTCACAACTCACTACTACTCAACAGTAAATTTCACTTTAGACCGTATGTCGGCTGACGATGCGCCGATAAGAACCTCGAAATCGCCCGGTTCACATACCCATTCGTGTTTGTCAGCATCGAAGAAACTCAAAGCCGGTTTGTCAATCTCAAACGTCACAGTCTTAGTCTCTCCCGGAGCGAGAGCAACTTTTGAGAAACCTTTAAGTTCTTTTACCGGACGGTCTACCGACGATTTGGGATCAGAGATGTAGAGCTCCACTATTTCGCTTCCAGCACGTTTCCCGGTATTGGTCATAGGGATTGAAACGATAAATTTATCATCTTTTGAACCCCTGGTTTTATCTATTGTGGCGTTGCCATATTTGAAAGTGGTGTAGCTCAAGCCGTGTCCGAAGGGGAACGTTGGTTTGAGTTTGTTCTTGTCGATGAAACGATAGCCAACGTAGATCCCTTCATTATAAGGCATGTCGAAAATGTCGTTGCCGAATTTGTCTTTTGCCGGCGTGCCCGGGTATTCCCCGAGTTTGTGTGCGCCGCATTGCATGAGGTCGGCATAATATGTATAAGGAAGCTTGCCGCTCGGGTTGACATCGCCGCTGAGAACGTCCGCTATGGCATTTCCGGTCTCATTTCCAAGATACCATGCCTGAAGAATAGCGGGAACCTTGTTCGCCCAGGGCATGGCAACGCCTGTGCCGCTGATGTTGACAACAACAGTGTTTTTATTGGCTTTCACAAGAGCCTCGATCAATTCGTTTTGTCCGTAGGGCAGATCCATGGAGAGACGGTCTGAGTCTTCCGCATCGTTATGGTCAGCCTTGTTTAGACCACCGAAAAACAGCACTATATCGGCATCCTTTGCAGCATTGACGGCTGCCTGGGTAAGTTCTTCTACCGTGCGGAAGTCGCGAAGGTCCTGATTTGTTTTGACACCGTTGTATTCTCCAAGAGTGTCACCCACATAGCCTCGTTCGTAGACAATGTCGAAATCCTTTCCGAAACGGTTTTTCAATCCCTGTAGCGGTGTGATTTCATAAGCCGCCTTAAGTGAGGAACTGCCGCCGCCCACTGTCATCATCTTGATTGCGTTTTCTCCTACGACGGCAATTTTCTTTATCTTTGCCGGATCGAGAGGTAGAAGATCCCCTTGATTCTTAAGAAGCACTATACCTTCCCCTCCGATCTGACGGCAAGCAGCCTTATGCTCGTCGCTCACCATCGAACCCCACGGACGGTTGCGGTTCATTGTGGTGCGGAATGTAAGACGCAACACTCTTCTCACCTTGTCGTTGAGTTCCTCCTCTGTGAACTTACCTTCCTCGATACCTTTCAGGTATGGATTGGCAAGCCAATAGTTATCGTATGCATTAGACACTCCGTTGGTCAGTCCGTTTGTCCAACTGCCGAATTCCATGTCAAGTCCCCCTTTTACGGCTGTCTCCGTGTCGTGCACGGCTCCCCAGTCGGATATGACTGCACCGTCCCAGTTCCATTCCCCTTTGAGAATATCGTTCATCAGGATAGGATTGTAGCTGGCATGTTCCCCTCGGAATAGGTTGTAGCCACCCATGAAGCTCCATGCGCCACCGTCTAATGCCGCCGCTTTGAAAGCGGGGAGATAAATTTCATAGAGTGTGCGGTCGTCTACGATAGGGTTGGAGGTGTGGCGGTTTATCTCGTTGTTGTTGAGGGCGAAATGCTTCACGCATACAGCCACGCCATTGCTTTGAACCCCCTTAACATAATCTGTCGCCATCTTCCCTGAAAGGTAGGGGTCTTCCCCCATATATTCAAAATTTCTGCCACACAGCGGTGTGCGGTAGATATTTATGCCGGGACCGAGAAGAACCGCCTTGTTGCGGAAACGCGCCTCCTCACCAATACTCTTGCCATAGAGGGTAGCCATTTCTGGATTCCAGGTAGCGGCGAGGCAAGTGAGCGAGGGAAACGCTGTGCAGGAGTCGTTTGTCCATCCTGCCTGTTCCCATTCATCCCACAGCACTTCAGGGCGCACGCCCATCGGTCCGTCGGTACACCACAGTTCGGCAATTCCGAGTCTGGGCACTCCGGGAGCGCTGAATTTCGATTGAGCATGGATAATATCGATCTTCTCTTGCAGGGTCATCCTCGAAAGGGCGTCTTCAACCCTCTCTTCAAGCGGCTTGGAATCATCGAGATAGATCGGAGTCGATGCGGACATAGAGCCGGATCCGCATAGCACTAATGTGGAAATTAAAACTTTAAAAAATTTCATGATACATTTATTGAGTTAGTAGAATATTTTGCAAAGTTAACCAAAAAAACGAGAATTCGATGAAGTTGTTAAGAAACTTTATGTTTTTGAATAGATATCCGTTCTCCGTTTCCCGTTGTCAGCACCTGTTCTTTTGTGCTTTTGTTTTTTATAAGTTGTCCGTTGTCCGTTTCCCGTTGTCAACACCTGCTCTTTTGATTAGAATTCAGCGAATTTGAATTTAACTAACGACTAAAGACTAATCCACTAATGACTAATACACGTTTCCCGTTGTCAGCACCTGTTCTTTTGTACTTTTGTTATAATTCAGTGTAATTTTATTTAACTAACGACTAAAGACTAATCCACTAACGACTACCCCCCGTTGTCCGCCTTTGTTCTTTTGTACTTTTGTTTTACTCTTATCCATTATCAAAATTAAAAATTCAAAATTACCGCGGTTCTCGGCCATGGCCTTGAAAAAATGCTCTTTTTTGATTAAATATTGGAAAAGCGGCAAAAAACTTATTTTTTTTATTGGAAAAGCGGCAAAAAAAGCTAATTTTGTATTGGAAAAGCGGCAGATGTCTTTTTTTATAACTATTAATATATTAATTAATAGAATGTTATGGCTCTTTATCGATATATATCAGATTTTATAAAATCTTTTTATAATAACAGCAGAAATGCACTGCTGATTACAGGCGCTCGCCAGACAGGTAAAACCTATTCAATACGTGAATTTGGAAAAGAGTTCAAGAGTTTTATTGAGATAAATTTCATAGAACATCCTGAGCTGGTTTCTTTATTTGCCAATGTTACATCTGCTAAAGACATATTGCTTAGATTGTCTATATTTACAGATAAACCGTTAATTCCTGGAGAGACGCTTATATTTTTTGATGAAGTGCAGTGTTGTGAAAACATTGTAACCGCAGTAAAGTTTTTAGTTGATGATGCAAAATACAGATATATTTTAAGTGGCTCACTTCTTGGCGTAGAACTGAAAGACATCAGATCAAACCCTGTAGGATACATGGGCATAAAAGAAATGTATCCAATGTCCTTTAATGAATTTATAATCAATTTAGGCGTAAGCGAAAGGGTTATAAATGATTTAAATGATTGTTGGGTGAAACAAAGAGAAGTTGATAAAATTATACATGAAAAGATGATGCAACTTTTTAGGCTGTACCTTATCGTGGGGGGAATGCCGGCTGCTGTAGCAGATTATGTGCAGACAAACAATCTTTCCATTGTAATGAATACGCAAAAAGACATTGTGTCGTTGTATCGTCAAGATATTTCGCAATATGCTGAGAAGGATAAACTAAAAATCAGGGAGATCTTTGATCTGATTCCATCCGAACTGGATGCCAAAAACAAACGCTTTATACTCAAACGGCTGAATGAACATGCCAAATTTGACAGATACCAGGATAGCTTTTTATGGTTGAAAGATGCTGGTGTCGCTATCCCGGTATATAATGTGGAGGAACCTAAAAATCCTCTTCGTTTGGCGGAGACACGCAATTTATTTAAATTGTTTTCTAACGATGTCGGTCTCCTCGCAGCCCAATACGCGGATGGTCTTCAATTGAAAATATTGAGTGGAGACACTTCGATTAATTATGGAGCGATATATGAAAATATGATCGCTCAAGAGTTGCTTGCAGCAGGGTTTAATCCATATTATTACAATAATAAAAAGAGAGGTGAGATAGATTTTATTATTTCGAAAGATGGTAAAGTTTTGCCTATAGAGGTGAAATCTGGCAAGGATTATGATAGGCATTCTGCGCTTTCGAATGTGATGGAGTGTAAAGAGTACGACATTAATAAGGCAGTTGTGTTATGCAACGGGAATATGAAGTGTAATGGGAATGTTGTTTATGCGCCGATATACATGATTATGTTCATTAAGAATGAGGAACGAACCCCTGGAGTCTACAAACTTGATCTTTCTGCTTTGCAATGACTTTTCCGTTTTCCGTTTTCCGTTCTCCGTTGTCCGCCTTTGTTCTTTTGTACTTTTGTTATAATTCAGTGTAATTTTATTAAATTAACGACTAAAGACTAATCCACTAACGACTACTCCCCATTATCCGTTGTCAGCACCTGTTCTTTTGTAATTTTGTTATAATTCAGTGTAATTTTATTTAACTAACGACTAATGACTAATTCACTAATGACTACCCCCCGTTGTCCGTTGTCAGCACCTGTTCTTTTGATTAGAATTCAGTGTAATTTTATTTAACTAACGACTAACTGCCGTGGCTCAGGACCTCGTTGACACATTTTGTATCAGCAGTCCGTTGACATTT
>CAJTZQ010000007.1 GCA_910583795.1 uncultured Muribaculaceae bacterium | reverse complement strand
GCAAGAACAATCCCAATTCTGGGGAGCTGCGTACATTCCGGCGCCTATTCAAAGGACCGAAGTAAGTTATGAGTTGTGAGTCATGAGTTGTGAGTTGTGAATCATGAGTTGTAAGTTGTGAGGCGTTGTTCCTTGTCGGATTATGCGACCTCGCGATCGCATCACGGAACAGATCGAATTGATTTGAAGGGGACGGCTCCGCATGTGCCCGTTTGATGCAAGCACAGCCAAATACAAAATCCGGGATATCGATAAGCCGATATCCCGGATTTTGTATTTTATGGCTTTAAGCGCAAGCTTTCAGTCTTCGATAGCACCAATGCTGTGGTAATACGGTATGAATAGGTCTCTATCTTTCATCTAAAAGATTATAGACCTCCTCTTTCAATTTTGGAATATCTTTTATCACAATTCCCCAAATAGTATAGGGTTGTAAAGAGTCATAAGCATGAACGATATAATTCCTTGTCCCTTTAATACTCTTTGCATTGGTGATGGGTATGTCAGGTTCTAAGGACAAAATTTTTGACATAGCTTCTCCAATAATTCCTACCTGACGTTCCAAAGCGCTTCTAAACATGTGGTCATCGAGGAATACTTGATATTGTTTGGGTCTTTGGCTGAGGAACAATTCGATTTCTCCAATTGCAAGCATTATATCTTCAAGATACTTTTTGATTTTCCTATCCATAAATCAGCTGTTTAGTTTCGTTGAGTTCCTCTCTGAAATATTTATTCCTGATAAATTCTTCATCAACTAAATCTATCCTACGTCCCATAAGATTTTCAAGTTCCATGTAGAAATTCATGAAATTCTCTCCTGCTACGATAGGATCGGAATCGTGATTGAATGTTGCAGAGAAATCTACGTCGCTATTATCATTAAAGCGTGGAGTAAGAATAGATCCGAACACATAAAGAGTTTTGACCTTATATTTATGGCATAAGGCTATAATCTTCTGGAGGTTATCTGTAATTAAATGCATTGACAAGAATCTTTTTCAAGAAAGTAAAAAAGGCTGTGAAGAATCAATCAGTTAAGATAGAACTTCACAGCCTTTCTTATTTAGTGGTGTTTAATACCGAAGTCATTAATCCTCGATGGCAGCCTGCGCCGCAGCTACGCGTGCGATGGGCACACGGTAGGGTGAGCAGGATACATAGTTCATGCCAAGCTTTGCGCAGAACTTAACGCTTGAAGGTTCGCCACCGTGCTCGCCGCAGATACCTACCTTGAGATCCGGATTTGTTGAGCGACCCTTTTCTACACCCATCTTAACAAGCTGACCAACACCTTCCTGATCAAGAACCTCGAACGGATCCACTTTGAGGATGCCGTGCTCTTTGTAGAACTTGAGGAACTTCGGAGCGTCGTCACGTGAGTAACCGAATGTCATCTGAGTGAGGTCGTTTGTGCCGAATGAGAAGAAGTCTGCAACTTCAGCGATCTTATCAGCTGTGAGAGCTGCACGAGGCACCTCGATCATTGTGCCGACTTTGTAGCGGATTGATTCGCCACGCTCCTCAAATACTTTTGCAGCTGTTGAATTGATCACGTTAGCCTGGTTCTGAAGCTCCTTGAGTGTACCTACGAGGGGAACCATGATTTCAGGCATAACTTTGATACCTCTCTTCTGGCAGTTAAGGGCAGCCTCGATGATGGCACGGGTCTGCATTTCGGTGATCTCGGGATATGTGATACCGAGACGGCAGCCACGGTGACCGAGCATCGGGTTGAACTCTTCGAGAGAGTCAACTTTTGCCTTAACCTCTTCAAGAGTCAAGCCCATCTCTTCAGCAAGCTCTTTCTGAGTTGCAGTCTGATGAGGAACGAACTCATGCAACGGGGGATCGAGAAGACGGATTGTAACACCGCAACCGTCCATAGCTTCGAAGATACCCTCGAAGTCACCACGCTGGATGGGGAGGAGTTTGTCAAGAGCGACACGACGACCCTCAACGTCAGAAGCAAGAATCATCTCGCGAACTGCTTTGATACGGTCGCCTTCGAAGAACATGTGTTCTGTACGGCAAAGACCGATACCCTGTGCACCGAAGTTGCGAGCCTGTTTAGCATCGCGGGGTGTGTCGGCGTTTGTGCGTACGAGAGTCTTGGTATATTTTGCAGCGAGGTTCATGATAGCGCCGAAGTCGCCGTCAAGTTCGGGTTCGCGGGTCGGAACCTGACCGTTGTAAACCTCACCTGTTGAGCCGTTGAGTGAAATCCAGTCACCTTCTTTGTAGACTTTACCACCCATTTCAACAGTCTTGGCCTTATAGTCAACCTTGATTTCGCCGGCACCTGATACGCAGCATTTACCCATACCACGGGCAACCACAGCAGCGTGGCTTGTCATGCCGCCGCGCATTGTGAGGATACCCTGAGCAACTGCCATACCGCGGAGGTCTTCAGGAGAAGTCTCGATACGGACGAGGACAACTTTCTTTTTCTTCTCTGCCCATGCCTCGGCATCGTCAGCCTGGAATACGATCTGACCTGCAGCTGCACCGGGAGATGCGGGAAGACCCTTGGCAACTACTGTAGCTTTCTTAACGTCGCTCTTGTCGAATACGGGGTGGAGGAGTTCGTCAAGTTTCTGAGGCTCCATGCGGAGAAGAGCTGTCTTTTCATCGATCATGCCTTCGCGGAGAAGATCCATTGCGATGCGGACCATAGCGGCACCTGTACGTTTGCCGTTACGGGTCTGGAGCATCCAGAGTTTGCCATCCTGGATAGTGAACTCCATATCCTGCATATCGCGATAATAGTCTTCAAGACGGTTTGCGATTGCGATGAGTTCAGCTGCACATGTAGGCATAGATTCTTCAAGTGAAGGATATTTTGAAGCACGTTCCTCTTCGCTGATGCCCTGAAGAGCAGCCCAACGGCGAGAGCCTTCAACTGTGATCTGCTGAGGTGTGCGGACACCGGCAACCACGTCTTCACCCTGAGCGTTGATAAGATACTCACCGTTGAAGATGTTTTCGCCAGTTGCAGCATCGCGGCTGAATGCCACGCCTGTAGCGGAATTGTTGCCCATATTGCCATAGACCATAGCCTGAACGTTAACTGCCGTACCCCATTCTTCAGGGATCTGGTTCATGCGGCGATAGAGAATAGCACGCTCATTCATCCAGCTGTCAAACACAGCGCAGATGCCGCCCCAAAGCTGTTCCCAAGCTGAATCGGGGAAATCTTTGCCGGTGTAATCCTTAACGGCAGCCTTGAAGAGCTTAACGAGGTTTTTGAGGTCTTCTACATCAAGTTCGCTATCGAATTTAACGCCTTTCTCCTCTTTAACCTTGTCCATGATAGCCTCGAAAGGATCGATGTCGGTTTTGCTCTTTGGTTTCATGCCGAGAACAACGTCGCCATACATCTGAACGAAACGGCGATAGCTATCCCAAGCGAAACGGGGATTGCCGCTCTTTTCAGCCATAGTGGCAACTGTTGCATCGTTCATACCGAGGTTGAGGACTGTGTCCATCATGCCCGGCATAGAAGCGCGTGCGCCTGAACGAACGGAAACAAGCAGAGGGTTTGAAGGATCGTTGAATTTTTTGCCGGTGAGGTTTTCTACATGAGCGATAGCTTTTTCAACCTCATTCTTTATGTCGGCAACGACTTTGTCGCGGCCATATTGAGTATACTCAGTACAAATTTCAGTAGTGATTGTGAAACCGGGAGGAACAGGCATTCCCAAAAGGTTCATCTCAGCAAGGTTAGCACCCTTGCCACCGAGAAGATTTCTCATCCCGGCATTACCTTCGGCCTTTCCGTCGCCGAACGTATAAATCGCTTTTGCCATAGTTATATAATAATTATTAAAAAAATCAATCTTAAGCCAAACCGACACAAACGGCTCTTGAAGTATCGGTGTCTAAGGCTTTAATTTTGGGTTTTTCAACTTAGATTATTCAGCATTTCAATTTCGATGTGCAAATTTAATAAATTCTCTGGGAATTTCACTAATTTTGCAGTCTTAAATTGTGTCAAAAATGGCAAGAAAAAGAAAAGAACTTCCAGAAATTCATAACGTAGAGATCACCGGAGTGGCTGCCGAAGGTAAATCTTTGGCAAGAATCAAGATTCGCGAAACAGATGAATCTCCGATAGTTGTGTTCATCCCTTATGGAGCTCCGGGCGATGTGGTGGATTTGAAAATCGATAGAAAAAAGCATAATTACGCTGAAGCACATATCTCAAAAATAATTACGCCATCGGCAGATAGAATCGAAGCAAAATGCAATTCATTCGGCACGTGTGGCGGTTGTAAGTGGCAGCACCTCCCTTACAAATTGCAACTTAAACATAAGCGTCAACAGGTGGTGGATGCACTTGAGAGAATCGCCAAAGTAGAGCTGCCTGAGATTCGTGATACTCTCGGGTCTTGTCAGGAATGGGGTTACCGAAACAAGATGGAATACACATTCTCTGATAAAAAATGGAGATCGTGGGACGATATTAAATCCGGAAAAGAGTTTAACGACAGCGGAAATGCATTGGGTTTTCATATTCCCGGAGCATTCGACAAGGTTCTGCATATAGAAAAATGCCATCTTCAGGATAAGAAAGGTGACGAGATCAGAAATTTTATCTATGAATATGCCGAATCGAAAGGTTATTCTTTTTATAATATTAAGAATAATTTTGGTCTGCTTCGCACACTTATGCTCAGGATTGCTTCTACCGGGCAGATTATGGTCTGTCTTACTTTTGGAGAAGAAAATGACAACGCTATAAAAGACATTTTGGGCACGATAAAAAATAGATTTCCGGAGATCACATCTTTATTATATGTAATTAATAAAAAACTAAACGACAGCATTGCGGATCAAGAGGTGTTGTCGTTCAGCGGCCCGGAATATATAGAAGAGGAGATGGAGGGTCTGAAATTCCGCATAAATGCCAAATCTTTCTATCAGACCAATTCTGTTCAGGCATACGAATTGTATAAGGTGGCACGGTCGTTCGCAGGGCTTGATCCTCACGCTATTAATTGTGCTGATAGGAAGCCTCTTGTATATGATCTATATACCGGAACCGGAACTATCGCAAATTTTGTGGCACGTCAGGCTCGACAGGTTATAGGAATTGAATATGTGGAAGAGGCAATAGAGGATGCCAAGCTTAACGCCCGTGTAAACGGTCTTGACAATACTCTGTTCTATGCAGGAGACATGAAGGATATACTTACTGATGAATTTGTAAGGAAACATGGCAATCCTGACGTAATGATTGTTGACCCTCCGCGTGCAGGAATGCATGAGGATGTGGTGAAAGTAATCTTGAATGCAAGTCCGGAAATAATTGTTTACGTAAGCTGCAATCCAGCCACTCAGGCAAGAGATCTTGCTCTTCTTGATGCAAAATATAAAGTGACAGCAGTTCAACCTGTCGATATGTTCCCGCATACCCACCATGTGGAGAACGTGGTGCGTCTTGAATTAAGGAAACAATCATGACTCCTCTCCAGTTATTACAACAACGGCATTCTGTCAGAGCATTTACGGAGGAACCTCTGACAATGGAACATGTCAAGAAATTAAAATCCTTGCTGACTATGATCAATACTCACCAGCCGGGATTGAAATTCCAATTGATTACGGACGACCCTGATCCGCTTGCTGGATTCAGCAAGTCTTACGGTGTTTTTACAAACCCGAGAAATTATGTGGCGGCTGTAGTTGATATGGCTGCCCCTGATGTACTTGAACGAGCCGGTTATTATGCCGAACAATTTGTAATCAAAGCTGTGGAACTCGGAATAGGTACATGTTTTGTCGGAGGTACATATGATGAGCATAAAGTCAAGGCACAGTTGAGGGCAGGGGAAAAGATATTGTTCTTGATTCTATTAGGCTATCCTTTGAATAAGACAAAGTTGTTGGCAAGAATGATGGCGAAGATGGTTCACAGAAAGGTGATGGCTTCTGAGCAATTCTTTGAGCCGCAAAGTGAAGTAAATGCCGCTATTTCTGAGAATCCGATTCTTCAAGTTGGTCTTGAGGCTGTGGCATGTGCCCCTTCTGCTCTCAATAAACGTCCGGTAAGATTATTTATTGATCATACCGGTGGAAATAAAGAAATCTGTGCCAAAGTTGATGATTCCAATCCCAAGAACCTGATAGATCTCGGGATAGCGAAATATAATTATAATTTCGTTACTGACACGGAATGCATGTGGGGTAACGGTGCGCCCCTTTCAGGAGGGGAGTCATATCTATGATTTCGAATATGATTATAAAAGAGAGGAATGGTTGGATTCTTGTATTGTTTTCATTGATGATTCTAACAAGCTGGACTGATATAAATGCCTTTACATACACTCTTAATGACACTGTTACACATAAGACAGATACGCTTCGGGAGATTGTCGTGACGGCTCACAAACGCCTGTTCAAGTATTCCGCAAATAAGTTTGAATATAATGTGGCGGCTGACTCTACACTCGCTAATGCCAATCTTATTCGTGCCATGAAACGGATTCCAATACTCGAAGTAAGCGGCGACAACCGTGTTTCCAGCATGGAGGGTCTTTCATTGGTCTATAAGATCAATGGATTGAAAGATCCTATGCTTTCCGGAGATATCGCTCAGGTGCTTACGGCACTTCCTGCTTCACAAATTTCTAAGATAGAGTTGAAGAAAGTTGTCAATGAGGATAAAGGTACGGCGTTGGAAGTGAATATAGTCACGAAATCTCGTCTCGAAGGATATCGTGCGCAGGTATCGACATACCTTACTGACCAAAGCTGGAGAAACGGCATCTGGGGAATGTCAAAAGTTAGGAGATTCAGTTTTTCAGGCAACTATACCAACACTTGGATTTACGGGCATGACATGACATCAGGCATTGATGAAACCAGAACTATCAATGGGTGTGATTATTATTTAATAGACAAGTCAAAAAACGGACCTTACAAGACAGATCTTCATAATATCGAACTTTCAGCTTCCTACGACACAGACGAGACATCTTTCCTTTCATTATATGCCAGAGGTCTTTTCAAGACAGATCCGCGTCAAAACCATTCAATGAAGAGGAATGTAACGGACAGGGATGGCAATACGTTGCTTGCTTATGGCTTCAATGATGACTCAAGATATAAGGATACCGAATACGAGGCTTCGCTGAAATGGGAAAAGATATTCAATAGTCAGAATCATCCTTCCTATGTCAATGTCGGTTATGAGTTTTATAACCGTCCGACACGGAGCGACGAGAAGGGAATCTATGATATGGAATATGCTGAGGATGACTCCATGATTCAAGGTATCTATGATTTCAGTCACGCCACAAGGAAGGATTATGCCACCCATACTTTGCAGGGAGACGGTTCATACCGAATAAACAGAAGAAATGAGATAGGTTTGTTCGGGAAATTAAGATTCCGTAACGAGGGATGGGACAACGATGTGGAAAAGATATTTGTCTTCTCCCCAGAGCAGACGGTTAAACCATTGAGTTCTAACACCAGGCTTAGGGAGATATTCGGAAGTATTTTCCCGAAATATACATATTATGGCAACCGCTGGGAAACCACGCTTGGAATCCTTGCGCAAGGATATCGTCATTCAGTATCCGCCACCGGCATGTCTGGAGATATAAAAAACAAACGCCTCTCGATATTGCCATACGCAAGAGTGGCATTCATAACTCGCGACAGGTTGCTTTTCGAACTTAATTACGAGATGAAATCACAGGTGCCAGATATAACCGCACTTGATCCGTTTATCAATACAGACAATGTTGGAGAGATTACATACGGTAACCCTCATCTGAAACCTCAGAATTCTCATGATATTCAATTCAGGATGAGCAGAGACATAGGTAAGTTTTATACAAGTGTATATTTGTCTTATGCTCTGACGGATGATGTGATCTTGTCGCGGGTATTTATGTCAGAAGGTTTGCTAAACCGCACTTTCGGAAACATCGGGTTAAGACGGTCATATAACTTCGGTGGATATACATCAGGGAGATTGTTCCCTAAAACATTTCTCCGTTTTTCAGCCGGAGTTTATTGGATAGATTATCGTGCTATTGCGATAAACACGAAAAACTCCGGTTGGCAATGGAATGTATCGGGTCGTTGTGAACAGGAACTTCCATGGGGCTTGTTTCTTGACGCTAATGCCTATTTCAATTCGTCTTCTGTCATGCTTCAGGGTAGGGGAGCCTCCAATTTCAGTTATGGATTGAGTATTTACAAATCGTTCTTTTCAGGAGCGTTGAATGTTTCGGTCGAAGCATCTTCGTTCGTGCCCGTATGGTATAAAAGGAAATCCACCACTGAAACCGAGAATTATTATTCAAGATTGTGGCACCGCACATTTCATGCGTACTGTGGTCTTGGAATCAGCTATTCATTCGGCAGACTTCGCAGTCAGGTTAAAAATGCCTCATTCTCTGTGAATAATAGCGAGATAAAAAAAGATTATGATGAATGATGAAGATTAGTTTAAAATTAATTTAATCCGAGGTCTAATTTCTTCGCGTCTTTCTGAATAAAAAAATTATATAATTACTATTCAATTGCTTTCAGGGTGTTGACTTGAAAGTTGACATCTATGGTTAGAATAAAACAGGACATCGGCTACAACTCAAATTTGTTGTAGCCGATGTCCTTATGTGTAAATAGCGATTTTACATTCTTCTTCAATCAAGATTGATATCGTAGTTCTCAAGGAAATGTTGCGACATGCGGATATAATCGTTCATAACAACATCGTCTTCTACAAATGGAACTTCCTTACGGTAAGCCTCCATTACCTTCTCAATTTGTGGAGAAGATTTGAGCGGACGGCGGAAATCAATTCCCTGAGCTGCGTTCATAAGTTCGATAACTGCGATAATTTTCAGGTTGTCGATGATCTTATGAAGTTTGGTTGCCGCGTTTGCCCCCATTGAAACGAGGTCTTCCTGTCCGTTGGAGCTAACAATCGAGTCGCAAGAAGCCGGCCATGCATACATCTTGTTCTGACTCACAAGAGAAGCGTCGGCATATTGAGGAATCATGAAACCGGAATTAAGACCCGGTTTGGCAACCAGAAATTCCGGCAATCCTCTTTGTCCGAGTATGAGTTGTGCAACACGACGTTCTGAAATATTTCCAAGTTCAGCGAGTGCTACTCCCATGTAGTCGAATACAAGGGCAATAGGTTCGCCATGGAAGTTGCCACCGCTTACTACCATGTCTTCATCCGGGAATACGGTTGGATTGTCAGTGACAGAATTGATCTCCGTGTGAAGCACGTCAGTGACATGGTGCATAGCATCTTTTACGGCACCATGAACCTGTGGGATGCAACGGAAAGAGTAGGGGTCCTGCACATGTTTCTTTTCTCTTTCTATAATTTCACTCCCTTTGAGAATCTTTCTGTAGATTTCGGCAGTTTCAATTTGTCCGCGGTGAGGACGCACCCTATGGAGCCCTTCCCAGAACGGTTCTATTCTGCCGTCGTATGCCTCAAGGCTCATTGCCCCGAAGAGGTCGAAGCAATTTACAAGGTGCCACGCATCGATAAGAGCCTTGATACCGTTTGCACTCATGAATTGTGTGCCGTTGAGAAGAGCAAGACCTTCCTTCGACTGGAGTGTGATCGGTTCCCAGCTGAACTTTTCAAGTATAGCTTTGCCGCTGTATTTTTCACCCTTATACATAACCTCCCCTTCGCCAATAAGTGGCAGGAACAGGTTTGCGAGAGGGGCGAGGTCACCTGAAGCACCAAGAGAACCTCTGTCATATACGATGGGAAGAATATCATTGTTGTAGAAATCAATGATGCGCTCCACGGTTTTTAACTGAACACCGCTGAATCCCATAGAGAGTGCATGAGCCTTGAGAAGAAGCATCAGTTTAACCACTACAGGATCCACGGGCGTGCCCACACTGCAGGAATGGCTTTTTACAAGATTCTCCTGAAGTGTAGAAAGTTCTTCGCGGGAAATATGTTTGTTACACAGAGAACCGAATCCTGTAGTCACACCATAGATCGGGGCGGAATGGTTTTCAGCTTTTTTATCAAGATAGTCGCGGCAATGCTGAATTTTTTGTTTAGCCTCATCAGAAAGAGTAAGCTTTGTGCCGTTTTTAAGTATTTTTTCAATTATATCATAAGTCAGGAGTCCTGAGCCTATGGCATAAGTATTATTTTTATCCATAATGATGTCAGATTTATTTTCAAAAAATTGTATGAGGTTATCTTGCCTCATACACAATATTGCCTTTATGAATCGTGGTGTTTACACAATTCATGCCGACATAATAGGGCAACATGCGGTAGTTTGAGAACTCAAGCATTACCAGATCACCTTGTTTACCCGTTTCGATCGATCCGATTTTATCAGCCATGCCAACCGCCGCAGCCCCGTTAAGGGTCAAAGCAGTGATTGTTTCCTCAATAGTCATGTTCATATAGATACAAGCGAGGGCAATTGTCAGAGGTATTGATCCTGAGAAACAGCTTCCCGGATTTAAATCGGTAGCCAATGCTACAGCGGCGCCGGCTTCTATGAATTTTCTTGCAGGGGCGAATGGCTCACGCAAAGCGAAAGCCGTTAAAGGGAGAAGAGTTGCAACCACTCCTTTTTCAGCCATCTGTTTAACACCCTCATCGCTCACATGAAGAAGATGGTCTGCAGAGACAGCACCCATTTCTGCTGCTAATTCCGCGCCACCTAATGTCACTATTTCGTCAGCATGAAGTTTCAATTCAAAACCTGCTTCACGTGCAGCTTTAAGCAACTTTCTTGAATCTTCGATTTCGAAAACATTTTTCTCAGTGAAGATGTCAAAAAACTTGGCTTTACCTTTTGCCGCAGGAATCATTTCGTTGATCATGAGTTCAACATATTCACCGGTGCGACCTTTATACTCTTTGGGGACAGCGTGTGCGCCCAGGAAAGTGGAGACAATATTTAACTTTTGTCCCGGAGTTGATGCAAGACAATCTATTGCCTCGAGCATCTTGAGTTCGGATTCTGTGTCAAGACCGTATCCGCTTTTGGCTTCAACTGTCGTCACACCCATCTCAGACATACGATTGATGAACCATTGGGCTTTATCTGCAAGAGCATCACATGATTCGGAACGTGTTGCATTGACAGTTGACTGAATCCCTCCACCGCGTTGCATTATGCTCATATAAGATTCCCCATTCAGACGCCAACTGAATTCATCAGGACGATACCCTCCAAAAATCAGATGCGTATGAGAATCGACAAAACCGGGAAGAACAACACGTCCTTCCGCATCTATTAGGGAATAATCAATGTCACTATCTATAATCAATCCAGCTGCCGGACCAACGTAAGTGATGATTCCGTCAGTAACTTTGACAGCTGCATTTTCAATGACAGTTAATTTAGCCATGTCGGCACCCTTGCAGGCTGAATTGCCTACAGGGGTGACAACAGTGGCGTTAGTTATGATGAGTTTTTTTTGCATAATCTAAGTCATCATTCTTTGTCAATTACTTTATCCACGATGCCTAATATCTCCATCTCGCGATTAATGGCTGCAGAAGCTATCACCGAAGCGGCTGTGAGAATCTCTTCAGCTTTTTCGCGATTCTTTAATCCTGCAGCGTTGATTCTTACGTTGAGATGAGCGCCGAGGACAGCGCTACGTGCTGCGAGTGCTCCAACTCCGGCGTCGCTGACAGATGCAGGATTTCCTTTTGAAGCCATTGCCTCAAGCACATCAAATGTGTCATAAGCAGCCTGCATTGTGCGGAGAGGCACTTCTGTGGCATAAAGTGTGGCTGCTTCAAGAGCCTTTGCACGTGCCTCTTTTTCTTCAGGTGTCTTTTTAGGCATCGCAAACACATCCATTATGCGGTTGAATGCTTCAGTGTCTTCGTCCACAAGAGCAATAAGACGGTCTTGAATTGCGTGTCCTTTTTCTGCGACATCTGAAAACTCTTCCCAACGGTCGTCCCATCCTGCCTTGTGTGCAGAAAGGTTTGCAACCATAGTTCCGAGAGCAGCGGCGAGTGCTCCCATGTATGCGGATATACTTCCTCCACCGGGAGCGGGAGATTCAGAAGCTGTTTCCTCGGCAAAATCTTTGCAAGTCATGTCAACAAGTTTCTTCCCATGTTTGTCTTGCAGCATGTCTTCTATTATCTTCTCATTGCGGACAAACGGTTTGAGTTCATCAAGACCCATGGATTTCACTGCTATCTTGATAATCTCGTCTTCGCTTATGCCGACAGAACGCTGTTGTTTGCGAAGGTAGTGCTTCCCTGCATCAATAAGGGTACGTTTAGGCACAAGTCCTACTATTTCCGTACCTGTGACACGCAGACCTCTTGCTGCTGCCGCACGGCATACCTCATCGAATGCGACGTGTAGGGGAGTGGTGGAAATGTCTGTGATATTCATTGAAACCTGGGCAATCCCGTACTCATCAATAAACCATCCGATGGCTTTAGTTGCCTTAAGCGTTCCGGGAATCATGATCGTATTGCCATCTGTATCTTTCATCGGTTTGCCGTTGGGCTTACCTCCTTCACGTTGCGGGCGTCCTTTTTCACGCACATCAAATGCAATTGCATTTGCTCTTCGTGTTGAAGTTGTGTTAAGATTGAAATTTACCGCAATCAGGAAGTCTCGTGCGCCGACAGCTGTACATCCGGTATGCGCCACTCCGTCGTCAAATGGTCTGTTCCCGAAATCCGGACCCTTGTCTTCTTTCCCCATTCTATCTGCAAGACCCTCATATTCACCCTGGCGGCATACAGCAAGGTTTTTGCGTTCAGGTGTGAATGCTGCCGCTTCGTAGCAATAGCATGGGATATTTAGCTCATTTGCTGCTTTTTCAGCAAGTTTACGTGCAAGAGAAGCACATTCTTCAAGTGTAATTCCGCTTACAGGTATCAATGGACAGACGTCAGTGGCACCCATGCGGGGGTGAGCACCATGGTGGTTACGCATATCGATAAGTTCCCCCGCTTTTTTCATGCCACGGAGAGCCGCCTCGATAACGGCATCCGGTTCTCCTACGAAAGTGACGACTGTTCTGTTGGTAGCTTCTCCTGGGTCAACATCAAGGACTCTGACTTCGCCACCCTTTTCTATATCGGACACAATTGCATCAATAACCGATTTATCCCTGCCTTCTGAAAAATTGGGAACACACTCTATGATTTGTTTCATTGTGATTTCTTAGGTATTGATGATCCCAAGAGAACGATGCTGATTGTTATCTTGGGATCATGGATTATTATTTCTCTAATAATTCGTTAAGCATTTTTTCGTCAGCCAAGAATGGTTCTGTAATCATGAACCCGTTTTCAGACTGAGTCTCGTTCCATTCCTTAACTGTTGACATGGCATTTTCATTGCGAGCCCAGCTACGACGCGCCACGCCTCCCATGACATCCCATAACATAGCTTTCTTAAGAATTTCATCAACTCTTTCAGATCCGTCGCATACCATGCCAAATCCTCCGTTGATAGCCTTACCTATGCCCACGCCACCACCGTTATGGAGAGCCACAAGACTCATGCCTCGGGCGCAATTACCTGCGAAGCACTGCACTGCCATGTCAGCCATAACGTTTGAGCCGTCTTTTATATTTGATGTTTCACGGAACGGTGAGTCTGTACCGCTGACATCGTGATGGTCTCTGCCAAGCATTATGGGCCCTACCTCTCCATTGCGAACCATTTCATTGAAACGGAGAGCTATCTTAAGGCGTCCCATCGCGTCTTGATAAAGAATACGAGCCTGCGTCCCGACAACGAGCGCATTTTTTTCAGCGTCGCGAATCCAATTATAGTTGTCTCTGTCCTGACCTCTTCTGTTTGGATCTATACACTCCATAGCGGCATGGTCAGTCTTGACGAGATCTTCATGCTTGCCGCTAAGACATACCCAACGGAACGGACCATATCCATAGTCGAAGAGCATTGGTCCCATTATATCCTCCACGTATGAAGGCCAGATAAAACCATCCTTTTCGTCGATGCCGTTACGGGAAATTTCTTTTACTCCGGCATCGTAGATCGCTTTCATAAACGAGTTGCCATAGTCAAAGAAATATGTTCCTCTTGAGGTAAGCTTTTTGATTGCCTCAAAATGTCTGCGAAGAGACTCATCAACTTTTTTGCTGAATGCCTCATGATCTTCATGCAGGAGTTTTGTACGTTCTTCAAATGAAAGACCCACAGGACAATATCCACCTTCATATACTGCATGGCATGATGTCTGGTCGCTCAGAAGTTCGATTGGTTTGTTGTGTTCAACGGCATATTCAAGAAGATCGACCACATTTCCATGGTATGCAATTGAAAGAGGTCTCTTTTCAGCCATTGCTTTTTCAGCCAATTCAAATGCTTTCGGGATAGAGTCAGTGACTTCTTGCACCCATCCTTGATTTTTCCTTGTCTCGATGCGGGATGCGTCAACTTCCGCTATGATTGAAGCAGCTCCCGCTATATCTGCTGCCTTAGGTTGAGCTCCGCTCATGCCTCCAAGTCCGGATGAAACAAAAAGATGACCTGCAAGGTCTCCGTCTTGAGGAATGCCGAGTTTCATTCTTCCTGCATTCAAGAGAGTGTTGAATGTGCCATGCACTATTCCTTGAGGCCCGATATACATCCAGCCTCCCGCTGTCATTTGACCATAGTTTGCCACGCCCATTTGCATTGCCTCATGCCAATCATGAAGGTTATCAAACATTCCTACCATCATTGCATTTGTGATGATTACGCGTGGTGCATCTTTTTTAGACGGGAATAAACCGAGTGGGTGTCCAGATTCAACAACAAGAGTCTGCTCATCTGTGAGTTCTTCAAGATATTTCTTGATCAGATGATATTGGAGCCAGTTCTGGCATACCTGCCCTGTCTCTCCATAAGTAACCAATTCATACGGATATAGTGCGATATCAAAGCACAGGTTATTGTCGATCATAACTTGGAACGCTTTACCTGCAAGACATTTCCCCTTATATTCGTCAATAGGTTTTGCTTTCAGATCGCCTTGAGGACGCCAACGATAAGCATATATTCTGCCTCTTGTCTTTAGTTCTTCAAGAAACTCCGGAGCAACTTCTTCATGGAGCTCTTCAGGAAGATAACGTAGAGCATTTTTCAATGCAGTAATAGTCTTTTCTTTTGTGAGGGTATATCCCCTGTCTGGAGCACGTCTGATTCCTTCTACAAAAGAAGGGTATTCAGGCAATTCTCCCGAAAGTAATATTTTCGGTCGGATCATGGTGTATTGATAAAGGTTTTGTTATTATTTTTTGCAAAATTAATTAAAATTCCAATTATTTCCAATGAAGATTGCTAATTTCATCATGCAAAATAAAATCATTAATATGTGATAATACTCTTATAGGCTGCCTCTGTCTATAAATAAAATAGACGGAATCCTCGATTATAAGATTCCGTCTATTAATGATTATAATATTCTATCAATCATCCTGATCTGCGAATGGCAAAGCTGCGAGTCTCAAATCGTGGTCTTTGATGAAATCAAGAATCTGATCACGTTCTTCCGACTGATCCACGTCTTCATGGATGCGGCGGATAGCGTTGAAAACAGATGTGCCTGTTTGATACACATGACGATAACATTTAGCTATGTCATCAATTATTTCATCACTCTTATTCCCTTTTTTGAGCACATAGGCATTCACTCCAAAATATTCGATGGGATTATGTGCCATGACCACAAATGGAGGGACGTTGCCATTCACTCTACATCCACCTTTGATAAGCACCCATTCGCCGATGTGGCAATTTTCATGAACAAGGGCATGGGATGACAAAATGGAATAATTACCGATTATAACATCTCCGGCAATCTTTACAGCATTTCCGAGAACACAATAATCTCCTATTTGTGAGTCGTGCCCGATGTGGGATTGAGCCATGATAAACGAATTGTTCCCAACTATTGTCTTGCCATTTTTGTGAATGCTACGATTGATTATCACCTGTTCTCGGATTTTGTTGTTGTCTCCGATTTCAACGTATGACAGATCGCCTTTCCAGCGAAAATCCTGAGGAGTGGCTCCCACAACGGCTCCTTCGTAAATTTCGTTGTTTTGACCGATGATTGTCCCTTCGAGCACACTGGAATGAGGGTGTATGTGGCATCCGCTTCCAATGACCACACCTTTATCTATATAAGCAAAAGCATCCACGATAATGTCGTCGGCAAGTTTTGCTTCAGGATGCACGTATGCAAGATTGCTGATTGTTGCCATAGGCTATAGGTTTTAAGGTTAATATTATCTGCCTCCGCCTACCGACTGATATAATGAAATGAGAGCAGCGGCACGTTCATGCCAGTTTGCTATGCAGGCAAGCTGAGCATTGAGTAGGCTTGACCTTGCCGTCAACACTTCAAGATAGGTGGTAGACTGATTATACATGAAAAGTTCGTTGGTGTATTCAACCGATTTCTCAAGTTGATCAACTTGAAGTTCGAGAAATTTAAGTCTCTCTACATTCTTGTTGTATGACACAAGGGCGTTGCTTACGTCAGAACTTGCAGAAAGAACTGCATATTCGAAATTGTTGAGTGCCTGTTTCTGTTGAGCTTTGGCTGCTTCAAGAGTCGCTATATTTTGTCCCCTTGAGAAAATCGGGGCAGTAAGCTGACCTGCAAGCTGCAGGAACCATTCTCCAGGATTCTTTATCATCGAACCGATAAGATTGGTGAACCCACCCTGCGCAGAGATAATTAGACTTGGATAGAATGCGGCACGTGCACTGTTTGTCGTGTAATATGCTGCCGCCATAGATCTTTCTGCGGCTCTCACGTCAGGACGGACTGCAAGATACGAAACCGGAATACCATTGATAATTTGTTCCGGTATTGTGAAATCGAGTTGTGAAGTGACATCCCAATGTTGAGGATACGAATTCAAAAGTAACGAAAGTGTATTTTGTAACTGATGGATAGATTCCTCAAGCGTGGGCACAGAACTTTGAATATTATAAAGATTTGCACGACTCTGAACCACTGCGGCTTCATTTGTCCTTCCGGCTTCTTTAAGCAGCTCCATAGTTTCAACCTGCTCTGTCCAAATCTCGCAAGTGCGTTTTGTAAGGTCGAGTTGCTGATTGAGCATTAC
Source organism: uncultured Muribaculaceae bacterium (assembly GCA_910583795.1). GTDB lineage: Bacteria > Bacteroidota > Bacteroidia > Bacteroidales > Muribaculaceae > Lepagella. The sequence goes on along the minus strand of CAJTZQ010000007.1, from coordinate 59,550 downwards.
AAGCGAATAATAGACGGAAGCTACTCCACATACAATTTGGGAATGAACTGCCTGTTCATATTCCTGAGACATTTCATAACTCATCTGCGCACCGCGCTTACGGTTGAGAATCTTTGCAAATGCGTCTATTTCCCAGGATACGCTCAATGGAATTGTATAGCTCCAGTTCATATCTGTCCAGTCCATTTTGTTGCCTCCATAGGTGGCTGTACCACCATTGGGAGAAATGGATACAGCAGGGAAATAGCTTAATTTGGCTCCCTTGAGTTGGGCTCTTGCGATGTCTACATTAAGCTTTGCATTCTTGAGATCCTTATTGTTTGCAAGGGCAAGACGGATGAGACTCTGTAATTTGGGATCCTGAAATATCTTTTCCCATCCAAGATAGGGTAAAGAGGTTGAATCAACCTGTGTCTCCATAGCTTTTTTGTAGTCTCCCACAAGCTGGCTTTCTTCAACAGGTAGATCATATTTTTTATAGATGTGGCAACTTGAAAATGCTACCGCCATCAATGCGCCTGCTGCGCAAATTTTATATAGCTTCATATTTAAGATTGAAAGTTATTGCATGTCCGGATGATATCCGTAATATGAATCATAATCCGGACATGCTATAATGACGGTTCACTTATTTCTTAGGAATTGAATATTGTTCAAGCTCAGAAGTGATTCCGGTATTGTCTGTGTCCTTCCATTTCGGTGGTGAGAGTTTCTCTTGAAGAGCCTGGAACGCCATGAAGAGGGCAGGAACGAAAATAACCTGAAGAATCATACCTATCAACATGCCTCCGATAGCACCTGAACCAAGTGCGCGGTTACCGTTTGCACCGGCACCGGTGGCGATCATCAAAGGAATAAGACCGATAATCATGGCAAGTGAGGTCATGAGGATAGGTCGTAGACGCGCAACGGCACCCTGTACAGCAGAGTTGAAAATACTCATGCCGGTGCGACGGCGTTCGAGTGCGAACTCCACGATAAGAATGGCATTTTTAGCAAGAAGACCGATAAGCATGATCAATGCAATCTGAAGATAGATGTTGTTGTCTATGCCCATCATTCTTGCGAAAATAAACGTACCCATCAATCCGAACGGTACTGAAAGGATAACAGACCAAGGAAGGAGGTAGCTTTCATATTGAGCAGATAGAATGAGATAGACAAACAGGAGCACAAGAGCAAAGATATAAGCTGTCTGTCCAGATCCTGTTGACGCCTCCTCACGAGTAAGACCGGAGAAGTCATAACCGAATCCTACAGGAAGTGTCTGATCGGCAACTTCTGCTATAGCTTCAATAGCCTGACCTGAAGAATAACCGGGAGTAGTATTACCTGTGATATTGATTGAGGTAAACATATTGAAACGGTTGATAACGTCAGGACCATATACTCGTGTGAGCTTCACAAAGTTGTCAATAGGAGCCATTTGATTGCCGTTGCGGATTTTGATTTGTTTGAGAGTCTCGGGTGAAACACGAGCTTCCGGATCAGCCTGCATCATGACGCGATATAGCTTGCCGAACTTGTTGAAGTTTGACACATACATACCGCCATAATATCCCTGAAGAGCAGAAAGCACGGCATTCTGTGTGAGACCGGCCTGTTTAACTTTAGCCACATCGATATCAACAAGATATTGAGGGAATGAAGGGTTGAAAGTTGAATAAGCCATGGCGATCTCAGGACGAGCATTCAAAGCAGCGATAAAACGTTGATAAACCTGGAAGAAGTTGTTGAGGTCACCACCGGTTTTATCAAGAAGCTTAAGCTCGAAGCCGTTGGTCGCTCCGTAACCTGTAATCATAGGAGGTTGGAAGAACATCACACGACCATCCTTGATTTCAGAACATTTCTGAGCAAGCAATTGAACAATTGCTGTGGAATTTTCAGTCTTCATGTTGCGGTCTTCCCAATTCTTCAGCTTGATGATGAATGAACCATATGTGTTGCCTTGACCACCTACGAAACTATAACCTGTGATTGCGGTGGTAGTTTCGATCGCCGGTATTGTTCTCGCTATGCTGTCAACCTTGTCCATTATTGCCTTGGTCTTTTCAAGAGAAGTAGCAGGAGGCATGTCGACAACGCCCATTAGAGATCCGGTATCTTCATTAGGTACGAGGCCGGTAGGAGTGGTAGACATCAACCATACCAGTATTCCTACTGAAGCTGCTACCGAAGCGAATGCGATCCACTTATGTTGAAGGAACAATGTGGTTGCCTTTTTATATTTCGAAAGGAGGGCATCGAAGGCTACGTTAAACCAATAGAAGAAACGTTTGCGGAAAGGCACTTTCTTTTCTTGCTTAGGAATGTCATAGCCTCCTGTCATTTCGGTCTCATCTTCAGTAGCATGTGGCTTAAGGAAGAGAGCACACAAAGCAGGAGAAAGGGTAAGAGCATTGATGGCGGAAAGGAAAATTGCCATCGCCATAGTAAGACCGAACTGGCGATAGAACACACCTGAAGGACCACCCATGAATGACACCGGAATGAACACGAGCATCATCACAAGAGTGATTGACACAAGGGCGCTGCCGATTTCGTTCATAGCGTCGATGGCGGCACGTTTTGCAGATTTGTATCCTTGATCAAGCTTCGCATGCACCGCCTCGACGACCACTATGGCATCGTCGACCACAATTGCAATCGCAAGAACGAGTGCGGAGAGGGTGAGAAGGTTGATAGAGAATCCGAAAATATAGAGGAGGAAGAATGTGCCTATAAGCGCCACAGGAATGGCGATCATAGGGATTAGAGTAGAGCGGAAATCCTGTAGGAAGATAAACACCACGAGGAACACAAGTATGAAAGCCTCGATAAGGGTTTTTACAACCTCATGCATTGAAGCGAAAAGGAAGTCGTTGACGTTAAGTGTGTATCCTATTTTTAGTCCTTCCGGAGCTTCTGCCTGGAATTTCTTAAGTTCAGCCACGATATTGTTTACGACTTCTGTGGCATTAGAACCCGGAGACTGGAACACGAGAGCAGCTACACCAATGTGTCCGTTCACTGTTGCGTGGAATCCGTAAGAAAGTCTGCCCAGCTCAACGTCTGCCACGTCTTTTAGTCTTAGAATCTGACCATCCGGTGTTGCCCGTATAATGATGTCTTCAAATTCTCCTTCGTCGGCGAGGCGTCCCTTATAGCGCATTACATATTGGAAACTCTGGTCGCCTCGTTCACCGAACTGACCGGGAGCAGCCTCTATGTTTTGTTCAGCAAGAGCTGCCGATATGTCAGTAGGCATAAGTCCGTATTGGGCCATTACGTCTGGTTTAAGCCATATACGCATACTGTAGTCGGCACCCATCACCATAGCCTCACCAACACCATAGATACGTTTGATAACAGGGATTACGTTGATCGCAAGGTAGTTCTCGATGAAGCTTTCAGAGTATTTGTTGGTTTCATCATAGACGTCGAATACGATCAACATAGATGACATACGCTTCTGAGTTATGACACCTACCTGATTAACCTCTGCCGGGAGGAATGATGCTGCCTTAGCCACACGGTTTTGAACATCTACCGCAGCCATGTCAGGATCCATGCCCTGTTTGAATGTCACAGTGATTGTGGCAGAGCCATTGTTCGCGGCAGATGAATACATATAGTCCATGTTCTCCGCACCGTTGATCTGCTCTTCAAGTGGAGCGATCACAGAGTTGAGCACAGATTGGGCATTTGCACCGGTATAGGTCGTAGATACCTGCACTGTTGGGGGAGCGATATCAGGATATTGCTCGATAGGAAGTGCCATTAGACCCAAAATACCGAAAATCACGATAAAAATCGAGATCACGGTTGAGAATACAGGTCTGTTGATAAATGTAGCTAAATTCATCTTATTATTAATGACTTGTTATTTCTTTTCTACAGGTTGTGCAGCCTCTTTATTTCCTTCTTCTGCCTGAGGAGCAGTCTGTACGGGAGCGGCAGCTGTTGCTTTAGGTGTAATTATCATACCTTCTCGTGTTGTTATACCAACGCCTTCCGTTACGATAGTCTCACCAGGATTAAGTCCAGAAGTTACGATATAATTTTTACCATCATTTTCAGGAGCAATTGTTATGTTTCGTGATTTAAGTTTTGCAGAGTCGCCAACAACAAAGACGAACTTCATATCTTGCACTTCAAAAGTTGCCTTCTGGGGTACAAGCATGACGCCTTGATGGATTGAAGGTAGAAGAACTTTACCTGTATTTCCGCTGCGGAGCATTCCGTCAGGATTAGGGAACACAGCTTTTGCATTTGCACTGCCGGTTGCCTGGTTGAGAACGCCTGAAACGGAGATGATTTTGCCTTTGTATGGATAAATTTCACCAGTTGCAAGCTGAAGAGATACTTCAGGAAGTTCTCCAATCACGTCCTTTAGTGAGCGTTTGCCACCATCCGTATAATTAAGCACATCTTTCTCAGTGAGAGAAAAGTTTGCCTGCATGTCTGAATTATTAGAAAGAACTGTGAGAAGAGTGGAGGGGGATACAAGGGTACCTTCCTTAAAATCAATCGTTCCGACAACGCCAGCCACAGGAGCCGTCACTGAAGAATATGAGAGATTCTTACGGGCAGAAGTAAGTCCTGCCTGAGCTTGCTGAAGCTGAGCTTTAGCAGAATTAAGGGCATCTACCGAAGTTTGATATGCCGATTGGCTTATGATGTTTTTGTCAAGTAGGATCTTGTTGTTTGTAGCATTGGTGGTTGCAGTGTTTACATTTGCCTGAGCCACCGCTACAGCTGCCTGTGCTTGTTCTACAGCTGCCTGAAGTTGAACCTGATCAATTGAAAACAGAACTTGTCCTTTGGACACTCTGTCGCCTTCTTCTACATTAACCTTTGTAATGAAGCCTGTCACCTGAGGACGTATCTCTACATCGTTCTCACCTTCAAGAGTCGTAGGATAGGCAGTTTCGAGAGTCGCATCTGTAGTCGCCATGGTCAATACTGCCAATTCCGGAGCCTGCATGCCCTGCTGTTGGTCAGATTTACCTTTGCAAGAGGGAAGCACAATGCTTCCGGTTGCCAGCAAAATAGCCAGCACATTGAATTGTTTGATGTTCATATTATGTTATTTGTATAGATTGTCGTTAAGACTTGCTTCGTATTTTCTTTAATATGAAGCGTTGTATGTGGATATTTTTTGAACCTTCAATATGGTTTATCATCTAAATCAGCCATTTATAGTTATATACGTACAAATACCTATATTTGTTTATACCCGACTTCCAAGAATAAGGGAGAGCCTTATTCGTAAATCGGTGCAAAGATAGCAATTTTTGACGGTTGTTGTGTTAAAAATTGGAAATGATAAGAATAATTGACCAATTTTTGTATGGTTTGGAAAAATATAAAGTTTAACAAGAGAGAATCTTATAGTATAGAAAAAGTGCAAACACAGTTTTGCCAGAAGTCTGTGTTTGCACTTTGGGTGTTTCTTAAGAATCAATGGAGAATTCCACTTATGTTACGCTTTATTAAACGGAGGTGGAGTGCCCGGGTCATCGATATCTGAGGAGGAATCGTCATGATTAAAACCATCATTAGACGAATCGTTTTTATCTGAAGAAGATGCAATCCGTTTTGAAGAATCATATACAGGATCTCCAGCTTCTTTTTTCTCCTTTTCGAGTTCCCTTTTTTGTTCCTCCTTTTTATTGATCTCGATGATTTCATCGGTACGTGATTTCCATTTTCTCGGCCCCAGGATAAGTTGCACGTCATCGTGGAAAATCACTTCTTTTTCAACAAGCAAATCTCTGATTTGATTATGCTCTTTTGCATATTTGCGTAGTATTTCTTTAGCACGTTCGTATTGCTCGTTGACAATCCGCTTCACTTCCTCATCGATCACTTTAGCTGTTTCATCAGAATAAGGTTTGGTGAATCCGTAATCCTGACCTGTGGAGTCATTATAATTAAGGTTTGGGAGACGGTCGCTCATTCCATAAACCAATACAAGAGAACGTGCAATCTTAGTACACTTTTCAAGGTCGTCGCTTGCTCCTGTGCCGACTTGACCGGTGAAAACATCTTCAGCAGCTCTACCTGCAAGAAGTCCGCACATAGTGTCGAGTAAAGCTTGTGTCGGAATAATTTGTCTTGCTTCGGGAGCATACCAAGCAGCTCCAAGCGCTCTTCCACGAGGAACGATGGTTACTTTAACAAGTGGATTGCCATACTGTGTCATCCAACTGATTGTAGCATGTCCCGCCTCGTGAGTGGCTATTGAAAACTTCTCTTCATCTGTGATGATGCGAGATCTCTTTTCAAGACCACCGACAATTCTGTCGATTGCCGACATAAAATCGTTCCAATCTACAGCTTTTTTATTGTTGCGTGCAGCAATCAAGGCAGCTTCATTGCAGACATTCGCAATGTCTGCGCCGGAAAATCCTTGTGTCTGGCGTGCAAGTTGTTCAACGTCAAGTTTACTGTTGACTTTAATTCTACGAAGATGTACATTGAATATTTCCACTCTGTCTGTAAGCTCAGGCAGATCTACATAAATCTGGCGATCAAATCTGCCTGGTCTTAGAAGAGCCTTGTCAAGCATGTCGGCACGGTTTGTGGCAGCAAGGATAATCACGCCATTATTGGAACCGAAGCCATCCATCTCGGTAAGCATTTGGTTTAGAGTGTTCTCACGCTCGTCGTTTGAACCCATGTTGGGATTCTTTCCGCGAGCCCTGCCTACAGCATCGATCTCATCAATAAATACGATACAAGGAGCTTTCTCCTTGGCTTGTTTGAAAAGATCACGTACACGAGCGGCTCCCACGCCGACAAACATTTCTACAAAATCAGAGCCAGACATTGAAAGGAAAGGAACATTTGCCTCCCCAGCAACTGCCTTGGCAAGAAGAGTCTTACCAGTCCCTGGAGGTCCTACAAGAAGTGCTCCCTTAGGAATTTTCGCACCGAGTTCCGTGTATCTTTGCGGATTTTTTAAAAATTCTACGATCTCTTCAATCTCGACTTTTGCTTCGGCAAGACCGGCAACGTCTTTAAACGTTACGGTCGCGCCATTATTTTTATCAAAGACAGTAGCCCTTGATTTACCTACGCTGAAAATACCGCCGCCACCTGAGCCTCCACTCATTCTTTTAGACATGTAGACCATGAATATGACAAGCAATACTATCGGCCCGAAATAATAGAAGAGTTTCATGAAATCAGAACCCTTCTCGTAATTCACCTTTATTTCAGGTTTCCCTTCAGCCGCAAGAGCAGCATTCCAACCGTCGATCTTTTCTTGAATCTTATCAGTGGACGGAATTGTAGTTTTTATTTTTTTATCCCCGTCATATCCACTCGATGTGTCAAATTTATGTTTTTTTGCACCTTCGTCAGTCATAAATCCCTCAGCGGCACCGGCTTCTGAAAAGACAATAATTTTGTCAATATCTCCGGCAAGGGCAGCTTTTTGGAAATCTGTCCAGTCAACTTCCTTTGTCTGGGAAGCGTCTTGAAAATAAAAAAGGGCAAAAAGGGAAAGTATGATAACGGCATACATCCAATACATATTGAATGCATTTCTTCTGTTGTTTCCGTTTTGTGGAGGCTTTGGATATTTTAGCATGAGTTTTTTCTATTTATATATCCATAAATTTGTAATAAACTTAAATATCGTCAGGAATAAATTTAGTGGGGGCATCATTCCATAGGGTTTCAAGAGAATAGAATTCTCTAAATTCGGGAAGAAAGACATGAACCATTATATTGCCATAATCTATTACAATCCATTGTGAGTTTTTGTATCCTTCATAATTGAAAGGTTTTACTCCAGTTTCTATTTGAACTTTTTCACGGACTGAATCAGCAATAGCACTGACTTGAGAAGTGCTACCTCCCTGGCATATAATAAGTTTTCCTGTTGATGCAGACTCAAAATTTGATAAGTCTACAATTGCGACCTTTTTCCCTTTTTTGTCGGTGATCGCATCTATGATTTGTGGGGTGATGTCAGAGTTATCTTGCATTCGCTGCAGAATTTTTAATTTGTTTATATGTTTTGAGAGAGTTATTAAGTTCTCATTTAAATAACAAATGTCATGCCAAAGTTATCATTTTAAACATGAATTTAACAATACAATTGTTAAATGATGGTCGCGAAATTACAAAAAAATGCCCAAACTTCAAAACAAGCCGGGCATTTATGTTTAAATTAGAAATTGACAATTAATGAATAATATAAATTTCATTATTCATTTTAATTTTTCTATAACCTATTTCAGTTTATTATCTGTCATTTCCCATATCTCATTTCTATAGTGTCCCAATCTACGATGTCCCATAATTTATGAAGATAATCTGCGCGTAAATTTTGGTAATCAAGATAGTAGGCATGTTCCCACACGTCAAATACCATGAGGGGTTTTAATCCTTGAGTCAGAGGATTTTCAGCATTTTTTGCCTGAATGATATAGAGTTTATTATCGGAATCTGCTGCGAGCCATACCCATCCGGATCCAAATAATGTCGCTCCGGCTTCTTCAAATTTCTTTTTGAAGTCATCAAGGCTTCCAAATTGTTCTTCTATTTGTTTGCGCAATGCGCCTGAAGGTTCTTTAAGACCTTCGGGAGAGAATTGGAAGAAATAGAATATATGGTTCCATGCCTGAGAGGCATTGTTGAAAAGTTTACCTTCACTTTTAACAATTATATCCTCCAATGCCATATCATCGAATTCAGTTCCCTCGATAAGTTTGTTGAGTGTATCGATGTAAGCTTTCTCATGTTTCCCATAGTGATATTCTATTGTCATGGGAGAAATCACAGGTGCAAGAGCATCCTGGGCGTAAGGTAACTTAGGTTGTGTGAATTTCATGTTGCAAAATATAATTGGTTTGATATTAATAACAATAAAGAGTTTTTATTGTTTAAGTCCCTAAAACAAATATGTGAACACATAATATAAGTTAATCATATGCACATATATTTTTGTAGGTGCCTTTTGAAACGTGATTAAACTGAATATTATACATATATGTATATTTAAAAAGAAGTTCTATCAAAAAAAGAAGGTAAGAAATTATCTCCTTACCTTCAAATTAAATAATTGTTGATTTGTTGTTATTTAGATTTTTATTCTGGATCGTGTTTGCGATACAGGTATGCAGTATATGTCCAGACTTTCAACGCATTTTAGTCGAAGATTGAATCCCAGTCTTTCCAGACAGGATCGTAGCCGTGGGCACGGATTGATCTCTCTACCTCGCGGGGCGAACGCTCATCGCTCACCTCAAATTGTTCAAGGGAGTCGGGCACTGATGTGTAGCCTCCCGGATCGGTCTTGCTTCCCGCACTCATCGAAGTCACTCCGAGGCGTATCATATTGTCGCGGTATTCAGGACTTTCCCTTGTAGAGTAGGAGATGTCTACATCGTGGTCGAAGATTCGGAACGCAAAAGTGACCTGTGCGAGTTCACGGTCAGATATGATGCTTTTGGGCTGGAACCCGCTTTCCGACGGGCGCATACGGGGGAAATTGACCGAATATCGGCTTCTCCAGTATTTTTTCTGGAGATAGCGTAGATGGCGTGCCATCATGACAATGTCTCCCCTCCAGTCTTCAAGACCGAGAAGAGCACCCATCCCGATTTTGTGTACACCAGCCTCTCCCATACGGTCATAGCCATTTAGTCGCCAGTCGAAATGGCTCTTCATCCCTTTCGGATGATATTTTTTATAAGCCTCCCTGTGGTACGTTTCCTGAAAGCATACAACACCATTTAGTCCGGAGTGGGTGAGACGTTCATAGTCTGCAGCTCTCATCGGCTGCACCTCAATTGTGAGGTTATGAAAATATGGACGGCAAGTGTGCAGAACGTTTTCAAGATATTCCACTCCACACAGAGAAGGGTATTCTCCTGACACTATAAGAAGGTTTTCAAAAGGACCCATTTTCCGGATAGCCTTACACTCTTCTTCAATTTGCGGCATTGTCAGAACCGTACGTTCAAAAGGGTTATCATGATTAAAACCGCAGTAAACGCACTTGTTCGTGCAGGCATTACCCACATATAAAGGTATATATAAGGAAATAGTTTTCCCGAAACGTTCACCTGTAAAAAGGTTGCTGAGCATCGCCATCTCTTCCAATCGAGCGGAAGCAGCGGGAGAAATAAGGACAGCAAATTCTTCTGGTGTGAGCGCTTTTTTGTTGGCTTTTGCCTTGGCAAGGACTGCGTCGACCATAGCGATGGTGGCATTTTCCACCATCGCTATGGTCTCATCCCAGTCGTAGGAGTCGATGATATCGGCAAACCCATGTCCGAAAATAGCATCCGGAGTAGGGTCGGATTTCATAATTCTTTGCATGATTCAGCTATATTCTGAGATATTCTCATAGCACAGAAGTTGGGACCGCACATTGTGCAGAAACGGTCATCTGCGTCCGGAGCATCTCTTCTTGATTCAAGATAATATCGTTTTGCCTTTTCAGGGTCGAGAGAAAGATTGAACTGATCTTTCCAACGGAATTCGTAGCGTGCCTTGCTGAGGGCATCGTCACGCACGTTGGCTCCGGGGAAACCTTTAGCGAGATCGGCGGCATGGGCGGCGATTTTGTATGCTATCACTCCTTCGCGGACATCGTTGAGGTCGGGAAGGGAGAGGTGTTCTTTTGGAGTGACATAGCAGATCATAGCCGTACCAAGATTGGAAATAATTGCCGCACCGATAGCGGATGTGATATGATCGTAGCCGGGAGCGATGTCTGTAGTGAGAGGACCAAGTGTATAGAACGGAGCCTCGTGGCATGCAGAAATCTGCTTTTCCATATTTTCTTTGATCTTATGCATCGGAACGTGACCCGGGCCTTCAATGAGCACCTGAACGTCGTGACGCCAGGCAATTTCTGTAAGTTTACCGAGAATTTCAAGTTCGAGGAACTGTGCACGGTCATTGGCATCGTGAGTGGAGCCGGGACGCATACCGTCGCCGAGCGAGACTGCTACGTCATATTTGTTGAGAATCTCGCATATTTCTTCGAAATGGGTATAGAGGAAACTTTCCTGATTGTGCTCCACACACCATTGTACCATGATAGATCCACCACGTGACACACATCCCGTCAGACGTTGTTCCACCAACTGGGCATGCTCGCGGAGCACCCCGGCGTGGATGGTGAAATAGTCAACACCCTGCTCGCATTGCTCAATGAGTGTGTCGCGATAGATTTCCCAAGTGAGCTTCTTGACATCGCCGTTGACTTTTTCCAGAGCCTGATAGATGGGGACAGTGCCTACCGGGACAGGACAATTGCGTATAATCCATTCACGGGTTTCATGAATATTGTTTCCGGTGGAGAGATCCATGAGAGTATCTCCTCCCCAATAGCAACTCCATACAGCCTTGGCAACTTCTTCTTCGATCCCTGAAGATAAGGCTGAGTTACCGATATTTGTGTTGAGTTTAACGGCAAAAGCTTTTCCTATGATCATAGGTTCCGCTTCAGGATGGTTTATGTTGGCAGCTATTATGGCTCGGCCTGCAGCAATTTCATCACGCACAAATTCAGGAGTGATGTGTGACTTGATGCCCCTCTTTTCATTATCAAGGTTTTCACGAATAGCAACATACTCCATTTCAGGTGTGATTATGCCTTTCTTTGCATAATGCATCTGAGTGACACAAGCGCCATCCTTTGCCCTGCGAGGGTTGTGTATTATTGGGAAACGTATGGGGTCGAGCGAGGGATCGTCTCTTCGTGCTTTTCCATATTCACTTGTAATATCGTCAAGAATTTCAGTATCGCCTCTTTTTTCTACCCAATCTTCCCTAAGGCGAGGGAGCCCTCGGTTGATATCTATGTCGATATCCGGATCTGTGAACGGGCCGCTTGTGTCATAAACTGTAATGGGAGCGTTTGGCTTTTCAATCCTCTTGCCGTTTTCTATAGTCACGGTAGGATATTGGTGAATTTCTCTCATCCCTACTTTGATAGGATGAAGTTTACCCTCAACGTATATTTTTTTCGAATTCGGGTATGATGACACGTTTATATTTTGGATTTCCATCTTGATTTAATGCATAATGCGTGATTCATAATATGAGATTCGTAATTCGTAACGAATTAATCGAGGAAAGAGGTGAGGGGGGAGGTTGCGACAGCGTGTGTAGATACTGCACCAAGTCCGGCATTGTATGCTTCCCTGCCGGCTATAACAGCCTGACGGAATGCATTCGCCATCAATATCGGGTTCCCGGCTACGGCAATTGCTGTGTTGACAAGGACGGCATCTGCTCCCATTTCCATGGCGTCTGCAGCATGTGAAGGCGCCCCGAGACCTGCGTCTACGATAACGGGAACAGCGCTTTGCTCAATTATAATTTCAAGAAGATCTCTCGTGACGAGTCCCTTGTTGGTGCCAATAGGAGCTGCAAGAGGCATGACGGCAGCCGATCCTGCTTCTTCAAGAAGTTTGCAAAGCACTGGGTCTGCCTGTATGTAGGGCAACACAACAAATCCGTCGGAAGCGAGTTCTTCAGTAGCTTTAAGAGTCTCTATAGGATCCGGCATGAGGTACTTGGGGTCAGGATGTATTTCAAGTTTAATGAAATTTGTGCCAAAAATTTCACGGCTCATTTGAGCTGCTATCACAGCTTCTTTGGCATTTCTCACGCCTGAAGTATTGGGGAGAAGTTGAACATGATCACGGTTTATGTGAGTGAGCATATCGTCTGTGGCTTCATTCATCATATTTACACGCTTCATTGCCACGGTGATCATTTGAGAGCCCGAGGCTTTGATTGCTTCGAGCATAATATCGGATGACGGGAATTTTCCTGTGCCTACGAAAAGACGAGAAGAGAATTCCCTATCACCGATTTTAAGAATATCGTTCATGAGAATTGAATTATTTGTAGATTTTAGAAAGGGACACCATTTTGGATAGTGATTATGGATGTCTCCAAAAAAAGATGTCACTTTCTCGAAATGTTAATTATTCTGTTTTGGGGAATAAAGAAACAAATTTTTCGGTTTCTTTGACTATGTCTTTGGCATTTGCTATAGCTCCGCTTACGGCTACGCCGTTTACACCTGCCTCAAGAAGTGGTAAAATATCGTCATATTGTATCCCTCCTACCGCGACATGAGGGATCTCGATATTTTTTTCAGCCATTTCATAACATATTTTCCGGATGCCTTCAAGACCGAGTATTGGTGCAAGATTTTTCTTGGTAGTCGTATTCTTGTAAGGACCGATGCCATAGTAGTCTATATCGAGTGCGCTGACAGCAATAATATCTGCAAAAGTGTTTGCTGTCACTCCAATCACGGCTGCCGGTCCGAGAATCATTCTTGCTTTACTCGGTGGCATATCCTCTTTGCCAAGATGTACACCGCCTACATTGAGTTCTTTTGCAAGTTCGACACGATCATTTAGAATGAGGAATACCTCTTTCTCAATGCATTTGGGTTTAATTATTTCCACAACTCTTCTGATATCATCATCAGGCGCGTCTTTCATACGGATCTGAACCCATTTGCAACCACCTTCGATGACAGCAAGAACCTGTTCATGAACAGGAACTTTGCAATCGGTGTTTGTGATGAACTGTAGCATATGTATATTGATTAATTGGTTACTTTAAGGAGTTATGTTATTTCCAAAAATGTCCTAACATCGCTGCTCCGAAAAAACCGGTTTGTCTCAGAAGATGGAACTTGGATGGAGTAACGCCACCAAGAGCAACCACTTTTCTGCCATTTAAATGAGATTTGATCTTCTCGAGATCAAATGCCGAATGATAGCCGGTTTTCGAAATTGAATCGAAAATAGGGGAGAGGGTTATATAATCGTAATGCTCATACTCTTCAAGTTGTTCAATAGAATGGCATGATATGCTTACGGATTTTGCTTTTGGGTGAGGTAGAGGATTGCGGCTGTTCAAATGAACGCCTGCCAATTCATACCTTTCAATAAGCTCGAAATGATCATGTAGTTTAAGCTTAGGATGCAATCTTTCAGGAATTGAACGAATCAGACAGTCTGTTTCCTCAATCGTCCATTCCGGTTTGCGTATATGCACGATATCGGCTTCTCTTTCCTCCAGTATGTTTGAAATCTTCTGACTTTCATTATAAATATTGTCAGGAGATGTGATAGCCACTATAAACAATCCTTCTGTCATTATCCACCGAAAGCAGCCGTTATCACAGTGACTCTGTCAAGGTCTTGAAAAGTAGTTGAATCCCAAAGGGCTTTTTTTATGATTTTATCATTTATGGCTATTGCCGTGCCCAAAGGTTTTATATCTTTCCATGCCACGAATTCCGCCACTGTCATGAAATCAGATGGAAGAGGAGTTATAATATTGTTTAATAGGATTTTCATTATGCTTACATTTTAGTTATATAATCCAGAGTATTTAACGGCCCGTATGCAGACGATCCGAAATCGTAATCAATGCTTTTTGATATTATATCATTGATCATGGAGCTTGCTTTAAGAAAAGCTTGTTCAATTGTGTTGTTTTTAGCGAGTTCTGAAGCAAGAATTGATGCGTAGGTACATCCTGTGCCATGTAAGTTTTTACATTCAATCCGTTTTGTGTAATACTTGTTAGGAGTATCGGGATAATCTTTTATCACAAGAGTATCTACCAAGGTGTTTCCTGAGATGTGTCCACCTTTTAATATTACAGATTTGGAATTAAATATGTTTAATAGTTCCCATGTTATATCTTGGGTTGATGCAGGATTAATGCTGTCAAGGTTTCTTCCAAGAAAATAATCCGCTTCCTTGATATTGGGTGTAACGACATCTGATAATGGAAATAGTCTTGATATCATTGCATCAGCCAACAATTTCTTATTATCTGAAAGTTCACCTCCAGCTGAAGACGTAAGAACCGGATCAATTACAATGGGAGTTGAATTGGGAAGAGATTCGATATAATCAGCTATGATTTCACAGTTTTTAACTGATCCGATCATTCCTATCTTTACCGCGTCAGGAATTACATCTTCGGTCAGTGCTTTTAACTGAGATTCTAAACAATTAGATGGAACAGGAAATAGATTTGCAACTCCATTTGAATTTTGGGCTGTGACAGTTGTTACCGCACTCATTGCATATACGCCACAAGCAGCTGCGGCACGGATATCCGCCTGTATACCCGCGCCTCCCGTACAATCCGAACCAGCTATAGTAAGTAATGTCACCAATTTCTTTTGCATGATCTCAAAATAAAAATATCGACCCGCCTGATGCTGACCGATAATATACGAATAGCAAAGAAAAGAGTTGACTTGATATTAAGAGAAGCTCCCTTCATCGGTATTATCCGCATCAGGTTCACAGGGTATAATCTCAGCCGGGACAAATATCCGAAGCACCCCTGCTTCATCGGCAAAGTTAATTCAAATTATTTAATATTGCAAATAAATTTTTATTGTTAAATGATTAATCGTTTTGAAGAATTGTATTGAAAACCAATCTGTCTTTTTTATGATTAAGATTTGATTGAAGCTCTATGATATCTTTTAATTTATAGTTTGAATAAGTTCTCCATATTTTGAGAGGAATTTTAACATAATCATCTAATAATTGACCAATTAATTCTATCTCAAATGCTAATCTATAATCTGGTTTATTGGAATCATCACTATAATTACCTACTTTAAGTTTTCGTACAATGTATATATCCCTTATCCCTATGCCTTTAAAATATGGCATAAAATAATAAATGGATTTTAATTCAATATTTGAAGGGAAACGTTTTCCAGTGAAATATAATGTTGATTGTTTATTAATATAGTTGTCTGGCTTTTCATTTTTTACATAAGATACCAATACATTTTTTTCTTCTAAAAGATTTTGTATAATGTCTTGTTGATTGGGGTATGGATATGATTTATCCGAAATTACATTGTTTGTGTATACAGGCGAATCTCCGTATAATTCGAATAAGTCAAATAAGTTTAATTGCCTACAAGATTTGTCTATAATAGAGGTTTGATCTTTTTTATTTTTAGCAATTGCCAACTTGGAGTGGGCGTTAATTATATCTCTAATTGCTTTTCTACAATCAGGGGTATCTTCTGGAGATGCATTTTGGATGTCATTAAATAATCTTATTAAGGATCTTCCAATGGCCCATGATAAATTAACGGGAACTGCATTCCCTATTTGTTTATATTTATCACTCATTGTTCCTTGGAATAGCCAATCATCGGGAAATGTTTGAATTCTTGCATATTCTCTAACGGAAAGAGGTCGAGTAAAAAGAGGATGACAACGTTCTGTTTGTTTTTGAGCGGGAGAACAAGTCAAAGTTAATGATGGTTCATCGAGTGATAAACGCCTTGCCATACCTGTTTTCCCTCCACCTAAATGCCAACTGCCTCCCAGATACTCTTGTGCTATATCTGCAGGTAGATTTCTCCAATCCCCTCCTTGAGGAACAAGTTCTAAGACTTTACGTTTTTTTTCAGGATACGTAGCTCCCTCTGACGCAGGAACGTCAGTATTATATATTTCACTCTTATAAAGTGCATCTCTCAGAGTAAGGATTCTTCTATATGGGGATGGCCAATTAAATTTAACCAGTTTGGCTAAATCATTTCTTATTGCTATGAGAATAATACGTTCCCGTTTTTGAGGTACTTGGTACATTATTCCTTTAAGCACTTTTGGTTCAACCAATGTATAACCTAATTCTTTAATTGTATTGCAAATTGTTTCAAATGTTTTCCCATTATCATGCGAAACTAATCCCTTTACATTTTCACCCATAAACACCTTAGGTTTAATTTCCTTGACCGCTCTTGCCAACTCGAAAAATAGGGTTCCTCTTGTATCATTAAATCCACCTTGTTTTCCGGCAAATGAAAAAGCTTGGCATGGAAAACCTCCTGAAATGAAATCCACTAATCCTTTCAAGGGTGTAAAATCAATATTTCTTACATCTCCTTCTATTATATTCCATTCAGGTCTGTTCACTCGTAAAGTATTGCAAGCAGATTTATCATATTCGTTTAAAAGGATATGATTGAAACCGGCTTTTTCCATTCCCAAAGCTAATCCACCTCCTCCTGCAAATAATTCTAATGAATTGTATTGTCTTAGAGGAATTGGATTTAATTCTGCATACCAGTTACTGTTATTCATGGCATATACTTCTGGAATATCTAAAAGTTCTTCCATCATGAAACCATGAGTACCGTTGGAGTCAATATAGGTTTTGTAAATTCCTTTTTGTGCCCAGGAGTGGGTGGTTGCCAAAGATGTGCCTGTAAGGGCTGCAAGATTGCTTTCTGATATGAACATTAAATACCTCCTTTATCCTCTATTTCTTTAGCGATTTCATCAATTTTATTATTAATATACTCACTACCGTCAATTCCTTCTTCTTCAACTACTTCTCCGAAAGCTTTAGAGAGGCGGTAATAAAAACATGGATCACCGGTTAATCGTTCCCAGAATTCAGCACCACAAAAAACAGGATAATGGGAATCGATCATTTTATAGTTTGCTGATAATCTTGATTTCTCTCCATATAGGACTCCTACCATCAGATCATCGACTTGCAAATTCATTTTATCTAACCTTGATTTGTTCAGAAGATATTTAAAGTGCCCTAATATGGTTGCAACGTCATCTTTGTTAATTGTTTGAGGACCAGCTTTGCATTGACAATATTTTCTTCGATGGTCAATGGCGTCAATAAATTCAATATCGATGCCTTCAATCCCAGATGCGCATCCGGTAACTTCTTCGAGTCCCGATATAAAAGTTTGAATATTTTGACCAAAGCTGGTATTTATGCTTGTTCCAAGTATTCTGGGATATATTAATGCTTTTGCTAGAGATTCAGCAGAGGTATCCCCACATAAAAATGAAGCTAAATAATGAATTAAAAATGGATTAACATTGAAATCTTTAAGTTTTAATTTTTTAAGGCTTTTCAGATGATTTGGTATAATTATTTTTCTAAAATAATCTTTCCCATTTTCAATGATAGCCAATTTTTGTGATTCTATCATTTGATTTGTATTAGAGTCGAATTCAAAAAAGAACATAATAATTCATTATTTTTTTCATTTACAAAAATAATAAAATTAAACCAGAATGGCAAATTTAAGGACACATCGTGATTAGTCTGGTTGTTGAGAGGGAAACGAACTGTTAAGGGTGTGCATGTGTTTTAATAATAGGTTTATCCTTGCCGCCGAGCTTTAAAAATAACTTCGAGGTAAGGTTTGTTAGATTCCACAATGAGAAATTTTTATTATAATGAAAAGGGATTTCGTGAGTGTGACTCATCTTTAAAGGCGGAATGGATAAATATTATTGCGCCCGATGCTGACGATGTGAGATATCTCATCAAAGAAGAGGATGTTCCAGCAATTTTGCTTGAATATCTTGAAGATATGGATGAACGACCTCGCGTTGAGCGAAATGGAGAATGGCTGATGACTATTGTAAGGATTCCTGTTCAAAATAATAATGGAATCATGCCTTACGTGACAGTTCCATTGGGAATAATGAGTAAAACACCTGACAAAATCATTACTGTATGTTATCATGAAAATGACTTGACCAGGATATTTGCCATGCACACATGTCAAAAGAATGTTCAGATAGATAATGTCTCTGATTTTACTTTAAGATTGTTTTATACGACAGCTAACAGGTATCTTGATTTTTTGAAAGATATGTATAATTTCGTTGTGGGTTCCGAAAAGTCATTAAGTAACTCTGTTGCTAATGATAATTTAAAGCAATTGATGAACTTGCAAAAATCATTAGTCTTCTTCAATACATCTCTTAAAGGAGATGTGCTTGTGCTTGAACGAATACAAAAGATTTATGAACATGAGATCGATGAAGATTTTGCAGAAGATGTGGATATTGAAATGCGTCAGGCAGACACAACCGTAGGAATTTATAACGACATCTTAAAGGCAACGATGGATTCTTATGCTTCGATAATATCAAACAACTTAAATAATGTAATGAAAAGAATGTCAGGGATTTCAATTATTCTGATTGTGCCGACATTTGTGGCATCGCTTTATGGAATGAATGTTGATATCCTGCTGACTTCAAGATACTCTTTCTGGATTGTGCTCGGCATTGCTGCGGTTTTGACCACTATTGCTTTTGTGTGTCTGCGAAGATTGAAATGGATTTGATCAGATTAGACAAACAATCTTAAACAATTCAAAATCCAAAATTCAACATTCAAAATTATCGGTGCCCCAGGCTTTCTCCTTTATCTGGGGCAGGTAGAGAAGATTCAATTTCATCACGACATTGTATCATAAGCTTTTTTGTATTGAATCCTCTTTCTCCGGGGTATATCGGTTTGTGAATTGTCATAGTTATGCGGCATGGGGAAACATTGTAAGAGAATCTTGGCATCGCTTTGAAGCTTCCGTCAATTGTGATAGGCACAACGGGCAACTTAAATTCGCCTGCGAGCATGAAGGCTCCACGTTTAAATGGAATCATTTTCCCATCCCAGGTTCTGCTGCCTTCCGGAAAAATTACTAAAGACATTCCGTCTTTTAGGGTATCTTCAGCCTCTTCAATAGTATGTTTGATGGCAGTGATGTTTGAATCGTCTACAAAGATATGATGCGCCCGACGGCATGCCGGACCTACCATAAACAATTTTTCGAGACTTTTCTTCATTAACCATTTGAAATTATGGTTAAGATATCCATAGATTGAGAAAATATCGAAAGCTCCCTGATGGTTTGCCACAAAAATGTATGAAGTGTTTTTATCAATGTTTTCGCGTCCAACAACTTTTACTCTCACAAACATCAGCCAACATGTAAATCGTGACCAAAGGTGAGGAGGATAATATCCCCACCAATGAGTGCCGAATATCAGAGAGCCGAGGCTTGTGATTATAGCCGTGATAAAAGTAGCGACAATAAAAATTGGAGCCGCTATGATCCATTGATATATAAAAAACAGAATTTTCATATTGCAAAATTAATAAAAAAACATATAAGTCATATTCCTTTGCGACTTAAAGTTTTGAATGGAACGGCATAATAAAGGGGTGAAGATTATTTTCGAACAATCTTCACCCCAGCAGAATATTATAAATATTTCTATTCTTGAGAAGATACCTGACCGTCAGGTGCTATAAGTTTGTATCCCTTGCCATGGATATTGATAATCTCGATGTTGGGATCATCCTTAAGCAACTTACGAAGTTTGGTGATGTAGACGTCCATACTTCTTGCGTTGAAGTAATTATCGTCGATCCATATAGATTTGAGTGCGAAATTACGTTCAAGAATCTCATTGATGTGCGAACATAGAAGTGCAAGAAGTTCAGACTCTTTTGTTGTGAGTTTCTGGGTTTTGTCGTCAGCAATCAGCACCTGTTTTTGAGTGTCGAAGGTGTATTTGCCAATCTTATATAGTGTGATCTCCTTGTCTTTTTTCCCTTTCACACGGCGAAGTATGGCACCAATACGGAAAACGAGTTCCTCCATTGAAAATGGTTTGGTGATATAGTCATCAGCACCGAGTTTGAAGCCTTCCAGAACATCCTCTTTAAGGGCTTTTGCAGTGAGGAAAATAATCGGCACCTCACTGTTGACATTCCTGATTTCCTGAGCAAGAGTGAAGCCGTCTTTTTTAGGCATCATTACGTCAAGAACACATAGGTCGTATTTACCTTTAAGAAATGCTTTGTACCCTTTTTCTCCATCAGGATAGAGATCGGCATTGAAGCCTTTTGCCTGCAAGAATTCTCTGAGCAACATACCGAGGTTCTCATCGTCCTCACAGAGCAGTATTTTCAATTTGTCGTCCATAGCTTTCTATATTTTAGTTTATAATATTATTCATTATTGCCTGATTCATCGATAGAATCATCAGATAAAAGGGGAATTGTGATTATGAAATCCGAGCCTTTTCCCGGTTCGCTTTCTGCACGTATTGTCCCATCGAAAATTGTGACCATTTTTTTTACATAAGCGAGACCGAGACCGAATCCCTTAACATCATGACGATTGCCGGTGGATACTCTATAGAATTTTTCAAAAATCTTTTTCAGATCTTCTTTCTTGATACCTATACCGTTGTCGCTAATTTTGATTTCAAGACGGTTGTTGTCTATATCGCGTGTGGTGATCTTAAGGTGCGGTTCGGCGTCTTCCCGCATATATTTCACTGCGTTGTCGAGAAGATTGTATATGATATTGGTGAAATGCATCTCATCTACACTTATAAGTGCGTTGGGGGCATCAAGACTGCAACTGATTGAGCCTCCAAATTTCTCAACCTTGATTTTGAATGTGTTTATGACATTCTCCACAATCTTGTTTGCATCAACTTCTGTAAATTTAAGCGCACTGCTGTCTGAATTATCAAAAACAGACATCTGAAGAACTTTTTCTACCTGGAAACGCAGACGCTTAGTTTCATCAGCTATTACTTGCGACAAGTGTTTTAGAGATGCCGGAGATTTTTGAATAGAGTTATCGTTAAGCATTTGAGATGCAAGCGATATGGTAGAAATCGGGGTCTTAAGCTCATGTGTCATATTGTTGATGAAATCAGTTTTCATCTCGGTGATTTTTTTCTGTCTGAACGCCAAGATGATAGTGTAAAGAAATACCACCAACAATATCAGGGTGAAAGCAAGCGTCGGTATTATAAATCTCACTGAAGAGAATATATAGTTTTTCTGACTTGGAAACTCTACATTCAATTTTAGCTGACTGTCGGTATTAGGGAAAAGTGTCTGTGTGTATTTACCTCGCGACATATTTTCATCAAACCCCTGAGATGCGTATAGGATTGCGTCTTTTGTTGTCGATACGGCGAATTCAAACGGAAGACTCAATCCGCTGTTTGCCAATTCTGATGTAAGATAATTCCGAATCAGAGTAGAATCTGCACGTTGGAATACAGGACGTTTGCCGGAATCTCTCAGAATAGTCAGGATTACCTCGTTGAGTAACCCTTTCTGATAAAGATATTGACTACGTATCACTTCCTGCATGTTCCGATACCTGCTCTCCACATTGTTTGTAGGAGAGGGGAATCCTAATTTTGCAGGGTCGCTTTTTGAATTATCTACTTCCGCTGCAAAAGTATAGTTGGTCACAGTTCCGTCAGGACTCTTAATGGAGTAGCTGAATTTATCTCCGTTGCCGGCGAATGGGGAGTCATCAAGAAGGCTTTTTTCGATGATGTCGACGTCTTCTTGAAGAAAGTGCATGGTTTCTTTCTTTTCAAGGAATGAGGAAGTTGCCGACATGCAACGCAAGACGGTTTCCGAAAATTGGGCTTCTCTCATTTTAACCATGTTTTCAAGATACATGAGTTGAAAGTAAAGAAGAGCCCCGAATGTGAGCGACATCACGATAGTGAGCAACCAGATGATTGATTTCTTCATATTATATTAGTTATGGATTTATAGGCAATTAAGCCTTTTCCATAAATCTTACATAGATTTAACAAATTTAAAGGCTATAAGTTTAATGTTAAATTTTAACATTGAAGTGCAAATTTAACATTTAAATGTGAAAATTAAAAAAATCAACTCTAAATATTCTATAAAAAGGATGCCAATTTGATAAATAGACCGTCGAATTGGCTTTTTAGATATGAAAACGGACAAAATTTCGTTATAATTGAGATGATTCCTATTAATTTTATCTGAATCGAGTTTTTATGATTGAAGTTGTTTCGACTTTTTTCTTTTTCAAGATTTCGTCAGATTTTCGAGGCGCTTTTGAAACTTGAAGAGGGAGTTTAGCGTGCCAAACGACCGATGAAAGGTTCAAAAGCGATCGGAAAGATGGTGGAAGATTGGAAAAGAGGTCTTTTTAATATAAAAAGCCATAAGAAAATCAATCTCCGTAAAAAAGTAGAAACAACTTCATTAAAAATATCATTTTATTATCATACAATGAAAGTTTTAAAATTCCGCCAGTTATTTTATTCATTCATTATAATGTCATTATTGACAGTTGCCGGGTGTAATAGCAATAATGATGGACCGAAGCCGTATGACGGACCTACAAAAAGGGCCGTACTTCTATATGCTGTGGCTTCAAATAATCTTTACAGTAACCTGAGGTCAGACAAGGCTGAAATAATTAAGGCAGCAAATAATATGAACCTTGATGGATTGTCAATGCTTGTATATCAAGTAGCACCGACAGGAAACCCGCAGCTCTTTGAATTGAGGAGGATTAAATCTGATTCTTGTGAGTTTGTCCCGATAAAGGAGTATTCGAGGGAATTGTATTCCACAGATCCCAAAAGGATATCAGAAGTGATTGCAGATGTCAAAAATATTTGTAATGCAGAAAAATATGGTCTTATTCTTTGGTCGCATGGCACCGGGATTGACCCTTCTTTTTCTACACATGGAGTCGTAGAGAAAAATTTGACAAATGCCACAGAGTCTGAAGAATTTGGAAATTCGGTTCTAATTTCGAATCTTCCTTTACTTTATTCTTTTGGATCGGATAACGATCCAGAGAAAGATGGCAGATATTATGATGAAACGGATATAGACGAGTTGGCGGAGGCAATCCCTGACAATATGTTCGATTTTATATGGTTCGATGCATGCTATATGAGTGGTATTGAGACCATCTATCAGCTTAGGAATAAATGTGATTATTTTGTGGGCTATCCAACTGAAGTATATACACCGGGAATGCCTTATGATTTGACTATACCATATATATTAAAAGATAATCCGGATTTAAAAGGTGCGGCTGAAGCTTTTTTTAATTATTATGCCAATCATGCATCTTCGACATATAGAGTAGCCACAGTGGTTGTTGCGGATGTAAACAAGATAGAAAATGTGGCGGATTATTGCAAATCGGCTTATTCATTGGCGATTACACCGGATGCTAATGGACTGCAGAAATATTCAAGATCGCATTTCGGACCTTTCTACGATTTTGGTCAATACACCCGCCTGATGGCGCAAAGTAACCCCGATGCACCGTCAGTAGAAGAGTTTGACGCGGTTATGGACAATTTTGTAGTATATAAAGCGGCAACGGATAAAGATTTTAATTTTAATCCGATTAGTCCTGAAAATTATTCAGGAATCTCCTGTTATTGTTTTTCTGAAACAGACTCGAGCGATAAGGCTCTTTTCTATCACACTCTTGACTGGTATAAACGCGTTTATCCTCAGATAGAAGAATAACCTTAAAGGTGAACAAATCATAACCATAATTAATTTACAATTAAAAGGCATCCGGAATATACCGAATGCTTTTTAATTGCAAGTATATTGATACATTATAAACTTTCAACTTATAAAATACATATGATTCAGACAGAAGATCTCCCGGTTGTGCCGCTTCCCGATAAGATAGATAGCGGGAAATCGGCTTTCGAGGCATTGAAAGGACTTGGCTTTGATGATGCAATAAGCAGTATTGCCAACGGCATTGTGGAATTCACATTTAAGTTGCTGATTGCAATATTGGTATTCTATGTCGGTAAATTTATCATAAAGAAAATTTACGGGCTTGTTTATTCTATAATGGTGAATAGGAAAGTCGACGCCTCCTTGACCACATTCGTGCTGTCGTTGGTGAAAATCGTTCTTTTCTTTATTTTAATAGTCACTGTTGTAGGAATTATCGGCATAGAGACCAGCTCATTCCTGGCTCTGTTTGCCTCTGCCGGTGTAGCTATCGGTATGGCACTTAGCGGTACTTTACAAAATTTTGCCGGTGGAGTTTTGATATTGTTGCTCAAACCCTATAAAGTGGGTGATTATATCGAGACTCAGGGCTTTACAGGTACTGTCAAGGAAATTCAGATATTTCATACCATCATCAACACAACGGATAACAAGGCTATCATAATTCCCAATGGCGGATTATCGACAGGGTCAATCAACAACTATTCTCTTGAACAATATAGGAGAGTGGATTGGAAAATAGGACTTTCTTACGGCAATGATTATTCTGAGGCAAGGAAGACAATTCTTGAGATGCTTAATTCGGATAATCGTGTTGTGAAGCAATATATTGAAGACGATATGAAACTTCGTAAGGAGCTTCAAAGAGAGGAAGAATTAAAAGAACATTCTTCTGAGATTGCAGTAGAGGATGAGATTGTCAAAAAGGAGAGTTGGTGGAAGAGATTTAAAAACAGGAGAAAAAGACATCAGCTTGCAATTCAGGAGAAGTTGCGTGAACAGGTTTCCCTTAACGAGGGACTTCCTGTAAAGAAGGATTGCACTCCGTTTGTGGGACTTGATGAGCTTGCCGACAGCAGTATCAATATCGTTGTGCGTGCCTGGACACATTCTTCAAACTATTGGGGGCTTTATTATGAGATGAACGAACGTTTCTACAAAGAGCTTCCGGAACATGGATTCTCTTTCCCCTTCCCACAGATGGATGTGCATATTGCAGATGTGCCTGATTCGATCAAAATTTCTGCTGTTTCGAAGTAATTATGGATAATTATCTGACGGAAGAAGAAAGGCGGCGCTATTCGCGACAGATTGCGATAGAAGAGATTGGAGTTGCCGGTCAGCGTAGGCTTGAGGAATCTAAGGTTTTTATTGTAGGATGCGGAGCGCTGGGATCTATGGTTGCAATGCAATTGGCTGGAGCAGGGGTCGGAAGTATAGGGATTTCCGATTTCGACACTATTGACGTTTCGAACCTTCAAAGGCAGTTTTTTTTCAAAACTGATGAAGCCGGTATGAAAAAATGTCTTGTCCTTCAGCAGAGGATGGAGGAACTTAATCCTTCCTGTCAGGTTTTGAGATGTGATGCATTGATAAATAAAGAAAAAGCCGTTGAGTTGTTTTCTGACTATGATTTTATTGTGGATGCCACAGACAACCCTTCTTCGAAATTTATCATCGAATCTGTGTGTCAACAGTTGGATAAACCTTGCAGCATAGCAGGTGTGTCAGAATTTCATGGGCAGGTTATGACGGTTTTCCCCGGGTCGACTAAATTTGGAGAAGTATTTCCTGATTCGGAGAACGAGGGATTTTTACCTTGTTCAATCAATGGTGTTGTCGGACCCGCAGCCGCTATCTGTGCTTCATTGCAATCTGCTGAGGTAATAAAATATCTGACAGGGGCAGGAGAATGTCTTAAATCAAAACTTATGGTATTCGATCTTTTGAATAATTCATATAATGTGATAGCTTTATGAAACGAGTGATGTATCTGAAGACCTCTCATAACCACAAGAGCTGCGAATTCGTTTTTCGCAGCTCTTGTTTTAATTTAATTTTTTAAGGATTTTGAGTTTGTCGCCGGAAAGATCGACTTCCCAAAAAGTCGGGCGTCTGACGTATCTTCCGTTCACTACCGAATGACTGTGTGCCGAGAGAATGTCTCTTCCGTTGAGATCTTTGAAAATCATTCCGTGTCCATAGTTTGGAGGTGTGATTGGCTCCGGTTCTTGAATCCATGGTCCAAAAATGGAGCCGCTTTCAGAATATGCCACGCCCATGGTGTAATCTCCGAATACCCAAGATGTCCAGATCATTCCTAATTTGCCGGTATCTGTTTTGAAAAGCCATGGACCGTCGGTCACACGGTTGAATGTGATTTCTCCATTACGTTTTTCCCTGCTCCACGGTGAATCGGAAGCCCGGAAAAGTAACGTCGGTTCTCCAATCGAATGGCTGAGATCTTGTGAGAGCTCTATGGCTTCCATAGTTCCGTTTTGATTGTGGAGCCATTCACCGCAAAACACCATATATTGCTTGCCGTTTTCTTCCCAGAATGTTCCGTCGAGAGTAGGTCTGTCATCAGGCAGGTAATCGGCGGAAGATACAGGACGGTATGATCCGTCAGGTGTGTCGGCAACGAGAATATGCGATGCTCTTCGTGGAATATCTCCTTCCTGATTTGTTTCGATGATTATTTTGTCGTTTGTGAATGTGGCAAAATAATAATATTTTCCATCTTTCTCATGAAGTTCGGCAGCCCAGATCTGAGGATGTGATCCCATCCAAGACGTGGTGTCGGGTTTAGCAACAACAAACGGACCATCCCATTTGTCAAGGTCTTTGCTTTTCCATAACAATCCACCCGTACCGGTCATATAATATGTTTGTGTGTTGGAATCAGCCAACACGGCAGGGTCGCTAAGAATGATTGAATCTCTCGGAACACCGTAACGCACTTTCGACATGTGCCGAGACGGAAGCGATGCCGATAAATTTAAGCCACCAATTGCATAAGCTGCCGAAATTAAGGCGATGACAATTGTAGATTTATAAAAACTTTTCATAAATATTATTATGTGTAATTAATTTCTGTAAAATTAGCAATTAATTTTAAATATTAGAAAGTCATACTAATATCAAAATAAATCAAAAATAGTGAATTTTATGTCAATCAAACGAAATAGAAAACGGCGACCATAATTGATCGCCGTTTTGTATGATAATAGATGATTATTAACCGCAGTGCCAGTATTTTCTTACGACCTTCATCATTTCTTCCGGACTTCCCGAGAGAGAGTTTCGCAGATTCGCATCGTCGAATGCAGAAAGTTTCTTGATTATGCCGTCGATCAGCTGAGGTGAGAACACACTATTCTTCTCAAAGACATCTCTTTGAGCTTCAAGAGCCTTTGCAGATGCCACGCAACTGTCGGGGAGAGATTTAAGTTGTGCCAGCTTCTCTTTGTTCTCGTCGTTATGGATGTTTACGCTCACATACATATCCTCAGCACGACCGAGGGCGTTTTCCATCTCAAAACCGGTGCGTGCAGCCACAACCATAGCAGCGATGAGCTGGTAGATATCTGCTGAGCAGTCTGCGCTACGGAGTTCAACCGTCTGTTTCTGCGGAGGAACGGTTCCATGTCCTTTTTCAAGAGGATTAGCCTGAGAGCACATATCGTTTTCTCCTGTCCATCCGAGAGGCACACGTACCAGTACAGAACGATTGCGGTCGCCCCAGCAAATTGAGGTGGGAGCCTCCTGGTGAGGCACGAGGCGGAAGTAGCTTGTGGGAACCTTGTTGCCCATAGCCGTGATTGCGTCGGCGTGTTCAAGAATGCCGGCGATAGCTTTCTTTGCCACATCACTCAACACACCGTTTTCAGTCATCATGTTCTGATCGCCCTTCATCACCTTGAAGTGGATATGCAGACCGCTTCCAGCCTTCCCTGCAGTAATCTTTGGAGCGAAAGTCACGTCATAGCCCTTCTTGGCACCAAGAGTTCTGATAATCCATTTTGCGATCATGAGATTGTCTGCAGCTTGCTGAGCTGGGATAGGGAGGAATTCAATCTCGTTCTGCTCATAGATCATGCCATCGATTGTGAAGTTGCCCACTTCATTGTGTCCATATTTTATCTGACCGCCAGCCTGAGCTATAAGGCTCATGCACTCCACGCGGAAATCATTGAATTTAGCATAAGGAGCAGATTCATGATATCCTTTCTGATCATTAGCATGGAAAAGTCCCGTGTCTTCAGAGATGACATAATATTCCAATTCTCCCATTGCGTAAAAATCCATTCCCGTGACTTCATGGAAGGATTCACAAGCCTTGCGCAAAGTATATTCAGGAGATGAATGCAACGGTTTGCCTTCCTTGTCAAAGAAAGATGCGAGAAGGGTAAGGGTAGGAATCTCGGCGAATGGATCAAGGAAAGCGGTGGAGTATCGGGGAATTACATAGAGATCGCTATTGCCCGCCTCGATAAACGGGAAAAGGCTCGAGCCGTCTACGCGTTCTCCATAAGTGAGAATAGAGTCAAGGTATTCCTCAGAATTGATTACGAAATTGAGAGTCTTGAGACGGTTGTCGTCGGCAGGATACATGAAATTTATCATGCGGATGCCATTCTCTTTAACATATTTGATAATGTCAGCTTTGCGGAAATCTGCCGGAGCCTTCTGAAGATACTCTACAACCTTATTGGGGTTAAGACTTAGGTTATTGTCCATGGTGAGTGTTATATTATTAAATTTAAGGTACATTTTGTCACTCCTAACGGAGTTGCATCGGCAAAATTAAGATTAAAAATTCTATTACCAAAATTTTTACCAAGATTAAATATTAAAAAATGTAAAATTTGCAATAATATGTGTAAAAATGCTATTCCCTTGGGTGAAGAATGGAGACATGCCGGTTGGAAAGTATCTATTTTTTGAAAAATAGTATTAAAATCTGTCAGTTTGATATTGTGGTATTGTTGTGATATATTTTGTATCAATCTGTAATTTATAATTTAAGTATCACCAGCTCACTTATTCTCCCCTCGGGAAAGCTTGGGCACATAACCATCACAACGCGGATTTAGCAGATTGATTCATTTTATCTTTCAACTAAATTAGGTGAGAACTATATTTTAATATTGCTTGTTGAGTTTTTATAGCTGGGATCAAACCTTTTATCATTCAAGTTTCGCTTACAAAAGCTGAATTGATAAGTTATAATTTGATAGAGTCAACCAACAGGATAAGGTGAGTGTTGTATAAAATAGATACTAATACATTATATTATGGAAAATTTTGATGATATTATTAAATCTGAGAAACCTGTTCTGATAGATTTCTTCGCCACATGGTGTGGCCCATGCAAGATGATGCATCCAATTCTTGAGGAACTTCATACCAAAGTTGGAGACAAGGCTCGAATCATTACTATCGATATCGATAAAAACCAACGCCTTGCGGCTATCTATAATGTTAGGTCAGTGCCTACATTAATGATTTTCAAAAATGGTAAGCTTGAATGGCGTGAATCAGGAGTGCAGCAAGTTGAAAAACTGGAACAGATTCTCGCTCAGTATTATTGATAAAAACGGTTTTTCAGTTTCGACGCTTGCGGGATAGACATACAGAATGTTTGTCCCGCATAGTGTTTTTGCTTTATTGCTTATTTTTAGGCTAAAATTCCCTTTCCTGTAACATATTGTGAGGTTTTATCGTTAAACTCTTGACCAGTTTCAAAATCGACTCGACATCTAACGAAATCTTGAAAAAGAAAAAGGTCGAAACAACTTCTTTAAATACGACATGATTATATGGGAAAAATAAAATATACATTATGGTTGATGATGATGATGGTGTTCTGTTCTCCCTCCTCAGGAGCAACCTTTAGTGATGAATCTTTACACTATGTGATTTCATATAAATGGGGATTGATCCATAAGGATGCCGGAGATGCCACACTTTCATTACGCAACCATGGTAATGAATATATGATTAAGCTGACAGGCAAAACAAAACCATGGGCGGATAATTTCTATCAGGTCCGCGACACACTTCTTGGAAGGGTGAAAAAAGATGGTCTAAGACCGGTAGCCTATACTAAGATCGCTCATGAAAAAGGGAAATATAGCAGGGATGATATATCATATTCTCATGCAGGAAAAGTTGTAGGAGGTGCGGCGAAAAGAATACGTCAACAAAAAGACGGATCTCTTAAGGTGACAGAAAAACAGCTCACAGGATCAGGCGATGTCTATGATATGCTCAGTGTGTTCTACTTTATACGTCAAATAGACTATTCTAAATTACAGAAAGGAGAGGAGGTGAGTGCGACAGTTTTTTCCGGAAGTAAAGTGGAGACGATTACCATTAGATGTGTCGGTACAGAAACAATTAAGCTTCGGGATAAGTCAAAACGCGAGGCATATCATATAAAATTTAAATTTACAACAGCAGGAAAGAAAAAGTCGAGTGACGACATCGACACATGGATCTCCACCGATAGCTCTCATATTCCTTTGCTTGTTGTTGGAAGTCTGCCTGTGGGACAGGTCAAATGCTATTATGTCGGAGGGAAATAAAACGTTAATGATCCAACTTTCGAATTCGAAAGTTGGATCATTTTATTGTAAATAGGGGTTAAGGCGTATTTCATCACCGATGGTAGTGGCAGGGCCGTGTCCCGGGTAAACAACCGTATTCTTGGGAAGGGTAAAAAGTTTGTCTTTAATACTTGAGAGCAATTGAGTGTGGTTACCTCCCGGAAGGTCTGTCCTGCCTATGCTTCCTTTAAACAATGCATCCCCGGCAATCAGGAAGCCATCTTTTTTGTCGTAAAGGGCAACGCTGCCGGGAGAATGTCCGGGCACGCTTATCACTTTTAGTTCGCCGTCTCCGATTTTTATTATTTCGCCGTCTGTGAGATAATCAGAGATTTCAACTCCTTTGAAATTCTCGTTAATCCCAAACATATAAGCTTGCTGCTGCATACGCTCGCCAAGAGGCTCGTCGTCTTTGTGAGCAAGTATGGGCACTTTATAAGTGTCTTTTAAAAAATTATTTCCCACCGCATGGTCAAGGTGAAGATGAGTGTTGATGATATGAGTCACCTTCAATTGATTTTTACCTATAAAGTCGGTCATGGCTTTTTCTTCTTGCAATCCGAGCATTCCTGGATCGATTATAGCGCAACAAAGAGTTGCCGGATCGTAGACCACATAAGTGTTTATGCCGAAAAGGCTGAACTGGAATATAGCTATCTTCATTATACTTGTTTTAGATTATACTACAGTATAAACAATTTTCTTGGTGTCAAAGAATGGTTCGTCGAAATAATTTTTGATATCTGTCACTTCAGTTTTCCCTCTGACGGATTTGATTTCCTCATGAAGATCTCCGCCTTTCAAAGCGATGACACCGTTAGGGAGAGCGTTTCTTTGAATGTTGGAGATGTTTTTCGTTGATAGTTTCACCAATTCCGGCTGAGGCATCACTGCTCTGCTCACAACGAAATCAAATTTCTCATGACATTCTCCACTGTCTCCGTGTTGCACAGTTACGTTTTTAAGCCCTATTTCCCGAGATATTTCATCAGCAACTTTCATTTTTTTCCCAATTCTGTCTATCAGATGAAAATGCACATCAGGAAACAAAACAGCAAGCGGGATTCCCGGGAAGCCTCCCCCTGAGCCAAAATCCATGGCCGAGCTTCCCGGTTTAAATTGAATGTACTTTGCTATCGCAAGGGAGTGCAGAATATGGTTTATTTCTATATTGTCGATATCTTTTCTGGAAATGACATTGATTTTCTCGTTCCATTCCGGATAAAGACTGCATAACTTTTCAAATTGGACTTTTTGTTTGTCAGAGAGATTTGGAAAATATTTTAATATGTGGTCTATCATTTTAAAGATATGTTTTTGCAAAATTAATTATTCTTGCGCAACTATCAATATCATTAGAATTAAAATTGAACCATTCACATAAAATAAAGTTGTAGAAAGGATAAGTCTACATGCAACAAAACGTAACTGAAGGTGGAATGAACTCAAAATCTCAGTGTAACGTTATACATCGGTAAAAAAAGCTATAAACTATGAATTCAAATATTCGGAAACTGACCGCCATGGGGCTTCTTGTGACCATGGGTATTGTATTCGGCGACATTGGGACGTCGCCGCTTTACGTCATGAAAGCTATCGTCGGGGCTAATGCCGATTATGATGATTTATATATCATAGGAGCTGTTTCATGCGTGATATGGACCTTGACGCTTCAGACAACCATTAAATATGTCGTCATAGCTTTGCGTGCCGACAATAAAGGGGAAGGAGGTATACTTTCCCTGTTTTCTCTTCTGAAATCATCTTCCCGCAAATGGCTGTATCTGATAGCAGCTATAGGGGCTTCAACTCTTATCGCAGATGGTGTCATTACGCCCGCTATCACTGTCACGTCTGCAATTGAAGGTCTGTCGATCGTATATGAAGAAATACCGGTTGTCCCCATTGTTGTTGTCATTGTCTTGGGTATATTTTTGTTACAACAGGCAGGAACCGGTAAAATCGGTAAATTCTTTGGACCATTCATGCTTGTATGGTTTCTTTTCCTTGGAATTATGGGTTCGTTAAACATTGGATTACACACAGCGATCCTTAAAGCGTTCAATCCGTGGTATGCAGTACGCTTGCTGATAGATTATCCCGCATGGTTTATTATCCTCGGGGCTGTATTCCTTTGCACGACAGGTGCTGAAGCACTTTATTCAGACCTTGGGCATTGTGGCAGACTCAATATTTCAATTAGTTGGATTTTTGTCAAGATAATGCTGATATTGAATTATCTTGGGCAGGGTGCATGGATTATATCTTCAGGTAGCGGATTGGCATTATCCATTAATCCCTTCTATGGTATAATGCCGGAAGGTTGGATCGTTCCGGCGGTGATTCTGTCGACAGGTGCCGCAATAATAGCCAGTCAGGCTCTTTTAAGTGGTTCGTTTACTATTTTCAGTGAAGCTGTAAGTTTGAATTTCTTTCCAAGATTGAAAGTGAAATATCCTTCTGATGAAAAGGGACAATTATATATTCCTGCCGTAAATTGGTGTTTGCTTTTTGGATGTCTGTTGACTGTTGTATTGTTTAAGACATCTTCTGCAATGGAAGCTGCATATGGTCTTGCAATAACAGTTACGATGCTGATGACTACAGTGCTGCTTACTTTTTATTTACGTCATAAAGGGTTCCCAAAATGGGTATGCGGGATTTTTCTTGTGATTTATGCTGGAATCGAAGGGTCTTTTTTCCTGGCAAATGCTTGTAAATTCATGAATGGCGGATGGTTCACATTGATGATCGCAGGCATTGTGGCAGTTTCGATGATTGTGTGGAGGAATGCCACAAATTTGCGCCGCAACTTTATAGAATATAGGAAATTGTCAGAATACACAGATGTGATTTCCCGATTAAAAGAAGAAAAAGATATTCCCAGGTATGCATCAAATGTGGTATATCTAAGCAAAAGCAGGGTGAGGGGAGAGGTGGAAAGTAAATTGATATATTCCATATTGAATAAAGACCCCAAGCGTGCAGACCATTATTGGATAATAAATCCGGAATTTACAGATGAGCCTGACACTCTTGAATATGACGTTGATATTCTTGTGCCCGATACTGTTTATGAGGTGCATATGAGAATTGGATTTCGCGTTGAACCGCGA
Organism: uncultured Muribaculaceae bacterium; assembly: GCA_910583795.1. Lineage (GTDB taxonomy): Bacteria > Bacteroidota > Bacteroidia > Bacteroidales > Muribaculaceae > Lepagella. The sequence goes on along the minus strand of CAJTZQ010000007.1, from coordinate 25,649 downwards.
CTGACACTCTATCTGCGCCAGATAGTGGAAGACCTTGTTGGCGAAGGAAAACTTGATCTGACAAGCCGCGTGCCTGCGTTGCGGAAAATGGGAGTTGCCGGCAATTTTAAATTCATAGTCATTCATAGAATTTTTTCGGCATCGAGCCAATGTGGAAAGATGGCAACGGTTTTGATGAACCTGCACTCCCTGATGAGGCGACTTTCTTTGGCAGATGAAAAGGCGCTGGGGCTTGACACGAGCAATGTGACCATTGAGACCATACCCCTCATAATAAACACACAGGTTCCCCGCAGGATTGAAAAAGCGAAGAGTGTAAGATAAAACCAAAGAGTAAGTTTGATTTTATAATTATGGGAGAAACTGTTGATTTTAAATTTGCACATTCGAAGTTAAAATTGTAATTTCGCAGTCATAAAAGAATAACGAAACCACAATAACAATATAGAATTCATTATGGAAATTGAAGGAAGAATTATCCAGGACCTGGGCATTCAGTCAGGCACATCGAAGGCAGGCAATCCCTGGAAAAAAAGAGAGTTGGTGCTCGAAACATTCGGCTCTTATCCCCGCAAGGTGAAATTTCATATTTTTGGAGACCGTGTAGATACCATCCGTCTTGAACAGGGTAGGGATTACATCCTTTCCTTCGATCTCGAAAGTCGCGAATTCAATGGCAGATGGTACACCGATGTCAATGTATATCAAGCAAGAGAATATGCAGCCAACAATCCGGCTCCTGCATACGGAGATCCGGCTCCTGCATATGGTGGGGCACCTCAGGGTGGCGGATATCAGCAGCCGGCAGCGGGTCCCGCTTTTGGAGTTGCTGGTCAGCAGCCAACATTCTCACCGGCTCCGGCATCAAGCGATGAAGATCTGCCTTTCTAAAAGGGGATTAAAAATCATAAATAAGATATAAACAATAGTTCTGTCTGATTGCGGATCAGGCAGAACTATTTTTTGTTGTTTCCATAAACTGTTTGGCGATTAGTTTGGTGATTTGTCGGCAGATTATTTTGTTATGTCAGTGATTTTTTGTAATTTTGCAGCCGACTAAGGGTAAATATTCCCATTGATTGACAAATGGATCTTAAAAGTTTTAAGACAACCATAGTTTTGATATGGTATTGTTGACAAAATGCTTAACGTGATTCTTTCACTCCATTTGCCTTAGGTAAAAAAGATAATAATAGATTATGCAGAAAGACATGCGGTCATGTCGTGACAATATCGATCTCCTTATGGAGACCAGTTGGGAAGTGTGTAATAAAATAGGCGGTATATACACCGTCTTGTCTACTAAAGCCCGCGTTCTCCAGGAAAAATTTGGCGACAGATTAGTGTTTATTGGTCCGGATGTATGGACTGAAGATAATCCTTCCCCATATTTCGTGGAAAGAAAGACGCTTCTTAAGCAAGCTTCTTCTAAAATGAAATTACCTTATGACATAACTGTCAGGGTAGGTCGTTGGAACATTCCGGGTTCACCGTTGGTTGTTCTTGTGAAATTCGATGGTGTATACCCACATATCAACAATATTTTCGGAAAGATGTGGGAACTCTATGGCGTGGACTCGATGCATGCCTATGGAGACTATAATGAAGGTTGTGCGTTTGCTGTCGCCTCTGCGATTGTGATGAATGCCCTTTCGGAGCATCTCAAAGTTGACGGTATGAATGTAACCGCTCACTTTAATGAGTGGACCACAGCTATGGGGTTGCTCTATTTAAAGATGATTCTCCCGCAGGCGGCTACTCTATTCACTACTCACGCCACAAGCATAGGCAGAAGTATCTGTGGAAACGGGAAGCCATTGTATGATTATTTCAATGGATACAATGGTGACCAGATGTCGCGTGAGCTTAACATGGAGGCAAAACATTCTCTTGAAAAGACTGCAGCGCATCAGGCTGATTGTTTCACGGCAGTCAGTGATCTGACTGCTGATGAATGTGCTCAGTTGCTTGATATTCGTCCCCAAGTGGTTACTCCCAATGGATTTGAACCTGATTTTGTTCCTTCTGAAAAACAATATCAATCATTGCGGAAATCAGGAAGGAACAGACTTTTTGCAATAGCCGGGGCGTTGAAGGGTAAGAAATTTGATGACGAGACTGTTGTTGTCGCCACTTCCGGGAGAAACGAATACCGCAACAAAGGACTTGACCTGTTTCTCGATTCTCTTGTGAAACTTGAGCAGCTGAATCCTTCGAAAAATGTTCTTGCAATAGTAATGGTTCCTGCTTGGGTTAAATCTCCTTCTTCAGAATTGCTGAAGGCAATAAAAGACAATGACAATGTCAAGGAGTCGCCTGATTTCATCACTCATCGTTTAAACAATGAAGATTATGACAGTGTGGCGTGTAGAATCAGAGGGCTTGAAGCGGAAGGTAAATTTAAAGGAAATGTTTCTGTAATTTACATTCCTTGCTATCTCGATGGCAAAGATGGAATAGTAAATATCAGTTACTATGATCTGCTTCCGGCACTTGATATGACAGTTTTCCCGTCATATTACGAACCATGGGGATATACTCCACTTGAGAGTATCGCTTTCGGGAAACCGACTGTGACTACAGACAAGAGTGGCTTCGGGCAGTGGATATTGTCTCATTTTGTCAATTCTTTGTTGGCTTGTGGTGTAAAGGTTATAGGACGTACAGACTCAAACTATGATTTTGCAGCACAAGAAATAGGCAGGCAATTAATCAAATATTGTGGCTTTTCAGATGAAGAAATGGAAATTGCTTCCAAGGCGGCTTTGTCCACATCTGAAAAGGCTGACTGGAAATTCTTTATTTCCGAATACTATAAGGCATTTAAGGTGGCTGCATGCAACCGTGATGCCCGTATAAAATAATTCGTAAAAACCAGTAATACAAAATTAATATGAAACTTCAGGTTAGCAACACTAATGAGCCCGTGTGGCGCAGCCTCACGGTAAGCGCTCAGCTCCCTAAAGAATTGAAACCCCTCGAGGAACTTTCCAAAAACCTCTGGTGGGTATGGAACAGCGATGGAAAAAATCTGTTCCGTGAACTGGATCACGATCTCTGGCGCAAAGTGGGAGAAAACCCCGTGATGCTTCTTCAGCAGATCAGCTCTAAGCGCCTTGAAGAGGTGCTTGCAGACGAGCGCATGATGGAAAAGATCAATGCGACTTACGCTGAGTTTAAAGAATACATGAGTAAGCCAATGAGAAATGATATCCCTTCAGTGGCTTATTTCTCAATGGAGTATGGTCTCTGCAACTGTCTTAAAATATATTCCGGTGGTCTTGGAGTCCTTGCCGGTGACTATATCAAACAGGCGTCTGACAGCTGCGTTCCGATGACTGCTGTAGGTTTCCTTTATAGATATGGATATTTTGCGCAGTCTCTTTCTATGGACGGTCAGCAGATCGCTAATTATGAGCCTCAGAATTTTGACCAGCTTCCTATCGAGGCAGTTCTCGGTGAAGACGGTCAGCCTATGATTCTTGAGGTTCCATTCCCGGGCCGCATAATTTATTGCCATGTATGGCGTGTGAATGTAGGTCGTATGAACCTTTATCTGCTCGACACAGATTTTGACATGAATTCCGAATATGACCGCCCGATCACTCATAAACTATATGGCGGCGATTGGGAAAACCGTATGAAGCAGGAATATCTTCTCGGTATAGGCGGCATGTATATGCTCAATCGTCTCGGTATTCATACAGATATTTATCATGCAAACGAGGGTCACGCCGCTCTGCTCAATCTCCAGCGCCTTGTAGATTATGTGCAGAAAGATGGACTCCCCTTCAATGTCGCACTTGAGGTTGTTCGGGCAAGTTCTCTTTACACAGTTCATACTCCGGTACCTGCAGGTCACGATTATTTTGAGGAAAGTCTTCTTGGAAAGTATCTTGGCGAGTATCCTGCTAAGCTTGGAATTTCTTGGAATGATCTCATCAATATGGGTCGGGAGAACCCCGACACTCCCGAGCGATTCTCTATGAGTGTGTTTGCGCTCAATACTTGCCAGGAAGCTAACGGCGTAAGCTGGCTTCATGGAGAGGTTTCAAAGAAGATGTTCGCCGGAGTCTGGAAAGGCTACGCCCCTGAGGAGAGCCATGTAAGCTATGTGACTAACGGTGTGCATATGCCTACTTGGGCTGCTTCAGAATGGAAATCATTCTATTTGCAGAACCTTGGTGAGAAAATGTTTGATGACCAGAGCAACCCGGAGGCTTGGAAAGGTATTTTCAATGTGCCTGACGAGGAAATCTGGAACATGAGAATGACTCTCAAGAACAAATTTATCAACTTTGTAAAGAAGGATTTCAAAGAGAAATGGCTTAAGAACCAAGGTGATCCGGGCGCTGTGGTAAGTATTCTTGAAAAAATCAACCCAAATGCCCTCATCATCGGTTTCGCCCGTCGTTTCGCCACCTACAAACGTGCTCATCTTCTGTTCACAGATCTTGACCGTCTTGCAAAGATTGTAAACAACGACAAATATCCGGTACAGTTTATATTCTCGGGCAAAGCGCATCCTGCAGACGGTGCGGGTCAGGGCCTTATCAAGAGAATAGTTGAGATCTCAAAGATGCCCCAGTTCCTTGGTAAGATTATCTTCCTTGAAGACTACAACATGATTGTTGCCAAACGTCTTGTCAGTGGTGTCGACATCTGGTTGAATACTCCTACCCGTCCTCTTGAGGCGTCAGGCACATCAGGTGAGAAAGCAGAAATGAATGGTGTCCTCAACTTCTCCGTTCTCGATGGCTGGTGGTATGAAGGATATAAATTTGATGAAGAAGCCGGTTGGGCTCTCACAGAAAAGCGTACATTCACAGATCAGGCTCAACAAGACCGTCTTGATGCAGCTACAATCTACTCTATGCTTGAAAATGAGATAGTTCCTCTGTATTTCAAGAAAAACTATAAAGGCTATAGCCCTGAATGGATTGACAGAATCAAACGTTCCATCGGTCACATAGCTCCTCATTTCACAATGAAGCGTCAGCTCGATGATTATATCTTCCGTCTCTACGTGCCGGAATCAAAACGTGCCGCAGAACTTAAGAAGAATAATTTTGCCAAGGCGCGCGAGATCGTGGCATGGAAAGAGGAAGTGGCTTCCAAGTGGAATCAGGTCGAAATTCTTAATGTCGACGTTAAAGACGGCGTCGCAGGTAAGGGAGCTGCGCGGACCGGCAATCCTATCGATGTAAGATGCACTATCGATACGAAGGGACTTGGTGATTCTATTGGAGTTGAGGTTGTGAAATATCGCGACCATGACGGTACAAGCGAATTCGCAGGAACAGAGCCTCTAAAGGTTGTGAAAAAAGAGGGTAGTGTATACACATACGAACTTAAGTCTAAACTTGAGAATGCAGGTGTGTTCCGTTACTCGCTCAGAATGTATCCAAATAATCCTGAATTGCCTCATCGTCAGGATTTCGCTTATACCCGTTGGTTCTGATAATACATCCAAATAAATATAAGCGATTATATAATCATAGAAAAAGCGGTCGTCATCAGACGACCGCTTTTTCTATGATAGTAATATATAATGATGGGAAAGAGAGTCTTTTATTATATAAAGCAGGGGCTGCGGAAATCGCAGCCCCTTAAACAAAAACGTTAGTGTTGAGTCCGGGTTTAATCTTCCTCTTGTGTTTCTGCGTATTCTTTCAACAGTTTTTCTTGTACGTCGCCAGGAACAAGTTCGTATGAAGAGAACTGCATAGTGAATGAACTTCTGCCACCAGTGATAGAGCTAAGAGATGTTGAATATGAAGCCATTTCTTTTAACGGAACTTTTGCATTGAGCTTTTCTATTCCGTTATCTGATTCCATACCCATGATGATAGCACGCCTTCCTTGAAGGTCGCTCATCACATCGCCCATGGTGTCACCGGGTGTCAATACTTCCACGTCGTAAACGGGTTCAAGAATTTTCGGATTAGCACCCTTAAATGCTTGAGAGAATGCATTTCTACCTGCAAGACGGAATGAAATTTCATTTGAATCAACCGGGTGCATCTTTCCGTCGTAGATCATTACTCTAACGTCGCGGGCATAAGATCCTGTGAGTGGACCCTGCTCCATGCGGTCCATAAGACCCTTTACTATCGCAGGAATGAAGCGTGCATCGATAGCTCCACCGACAATGCAGTTGTAGACTACAAGTTTGCCTCCCCAGTCAAGAGGAATTTCTTGCTTGTCGCGCACATTCATTTTATATTCCTGATTGCCAAACTTGTAAGTATCTGGTTCCGGCATACCTTCTGTGTAAGGTTCGATTATCAAATGAACCTCACCGAACTGACCTGAACCACCTGACTGCTTCTTATGGCGATAGTCGGCGCGGGCAGCCTTTGTGATTGTTTCGCGATATGGAATCTTCTGATCAAGGAATTCGATAGGAAGTTTCTCATTGTTTTCGATTCTCCATTTGAGAGTGCGCAAGTGGAACTCTCCCTGACCTTTTACGAGAGTTTGCTTGAGCTCCTTGCTCTGCTCAACGATCCAGGTAGGATCCTCCTCATGCATGCGGGTGAGAATACCCATCAATTTTTCTGCGTCGCTCTCAGTCACCGGACGTATGGCGCGGATAAACTTAGGCTGAGGATATTTAATGAAATCGAACTGATATTCACATCCTTTTGCGTCAAGGGTGTTGCCGGTTCTAACATCTTTAAGCTTTACGGCTGCACCGATATCGCCGGCTTCTAATTTTTCAATCGGTGTACGGAGCTGCCCGCATACTGTAAATATTTGCGCAAGGCGTTCTTTGCCACCACGTGATACATTGTCGAGATCATCACCTGCTTTTAGCGTACCGCTCATCACTTTGAAGTAAGACACCTCTCCAATGTGAGGCTCAACAGATGTCTTGAAGAAGAAGACTGATAAAGGACCATTGGCATCAGGTTTAACTTCTTCACCGGTCGTAGTCAATGGGGCAGGCATATCAGACACGAAGGGACACACATTGCCAAGGAATTCCATCATGCGCCGTACGCCCATGTCTTTCAGTGCACTGACAATGAAAACCGGGAAAATGCTGCGGTCAATAAGACCTTTTCGGATACCTTCGCGCATTTCATCCTCTGTGAGATGACCCTGCTCGAAATATTTATCCATCAATGTCTCATCATTTTCGGCTGCAGCTTCCACAAGAGCATTATGGAGTTCGTTTGCCTTTTCCATGTATTCCTCAGGAATTTCACTGACAGTGGGCACGCCGCCGTCAGGACCCCACTCATATTTCTTCATAAGAAGAACGTCGATCATGGAGTGGAAATTCGGACCGCATTCAAGAGGGAATTGCACTGCCACAACTTTGGATCCGAAATGCTCGCGGAGTTGTTCGATCACATTGTCATAGTCAGCTTTCTCTCCATCAATCTGATTAAGAGCAAATAATATAGGTTTCTTTAATGTGCCGGTGGTGCGGAATATGTTTTGAGTGCCAACTTCTACACCATATTCAGAATCAACTACGATTACGCCTGTATCGCATACACCAAGCGCGGTATAAGAATTGCCTACGAAATCGTCAGCACCCGGGCAATCGATGACGTTAAGTTTCTTTCCGTTGAATTCAGCATTGAATACAGTAGAAAATACTGAATATCCATATTCCTTTTCTACGGGGAAATAGTCGGAAACTGTATTGCCGCTTTCTATATTGCCGCGACGTTTTATAACTCCACACTCGAAGAGCATAGACTCTGCAAGTGTGGTTTTACCCGAGCCCTTCGATCCGATGAGGGCAATGTTTTTGATTTCGCTGGTTTTATAAATCTTCATTACATATAAGATTTTAGGGTTGTCTCATAATTTATTGAACAGCCTCGGTTGCTGTTTGCGGTCGCAATTTACGAAAATTTTTGTTATCTATGACATCATTTTTATATGTTAGAAAACACATTTCCATTTATTTTTATTAAATTCGCGTGATTTGTCTAATGGCTGTGTTAGATACTGAGAACTATAACTATCAATGTTTCAATATGAAAGGATCTGGACTTTATATACATATTCCATTTTGTAAAAATAAATGCATATATTGCGATTTTTTTAGCGGAGGAGCATCTTTTGCCGATTGGGATTCGTATGTCGATTCTTTATTATTGGAATTGAAGGGAAGAATATTAGAGTTGCCTATTGTTCCAGACACATTATATATAGGAGGAGGCACGCCGTCTCTAATTCCTTCGGAACTGTTTATGAAGTTAATTTCCGGAATTAATGACGTTTTAGAAAAAAATGAGCTTTGGTTAGAATTCACCGTGGAAGTTAATCCGGATGATGTTTCTGATGATAAATGTAGAGTTTGGAAGGAATCAGGAGTGAATCGTGTAAGTATGGGGGTTCAGTCGTTTGTAGATTCAGAACTGTCCAAAATACGAAGACGGCATACTTCCGAGGATGCATTAAGGGCTTATGATCTCCTTGCATGCAATTTTGATAATATTAGTATTGATCTAATGTTTGGGTTGCCGGAGCAGACTTGCGAGTCTTGGATAAAGAGTGTAAAAAAGGCATTGGATTTGTCTCCAGATCATATTTCAGCTTATTCGTTGATGTTTGAAGACGGTACGCCCATAAGTGTTTTAAAGAAGCAGGGTAAAATGAAATTTCCTTCTGATGAAGAGAGTGTGGAGATGTGGAAAATACTCTCTTCGCAATTGAAAGAAGCGGGCTACAATCAATACGAACTCTCCAATTATAGTAAGCCAGGTAGGGAGTCAATACATAATACCCGATATTGGTTAGGGAATCCTTATCTTGGACTGGGACCATCGGCTCATTCTTACGACGGAAAAAGAATCCGCAGAGCAAATCCTGCCGATATCAAGGGTTATTTGCGCCATTTTACCAATAATGATGTGACATCGCATTTCTATGCAGAAGAGATCCTGACTGTTGAAGAGCAGAAAGATGAGATGCTTCTCACAAGAATGCGTATGAGACGTGGACTGGATATCGTGGAATATGAATCAAATTTTGGTAAATCTGCAAAACAACGCCTTTTAAACAACGCCAAACCTTTTTTAATAAATGAAACTTTAATTAATGATTCTAACCGGTTGAAGCTTTCGGACGATGGCATAATGATAGCAGATGATATCATACTTGCGCTTTCCATGTGATTCGGCTAAACATTTGTATTTGTTAATTTGCTATTTATAATCAGAATAAATAAAATATTTTTAATAAAAGTTTGAAAAATGTTGCGAATTGTCAAAATTTTTAATAATTTTGCGCCTTAATTAACAAGCGCTGCTATGATAATCCCTAATATCAGGGCAGTTTAAAAAGATTGGAAAGTATGCCTGAAAAGAAAAGGATCTTTTTTACAAAGATGCAGGGCGCGGGTAACGATTATGTTTACATTGACGCCCTTGGCTCTCCGACCTCTGTAAATCTGAGAGAAGTGAACCTACCTGACTTGGCAACTAAAATAAGCGACAGACATTTCGGCGTTGGCGGTGACGGGCTGATAGTAATAATGCCCTCCGTTGACGCCGATTTTCGTATGCGTATGTTTAATGCTGACGGTTCGGAAGCGCAGATGTGTGGAAATGCTACAAGATGTGTCGCAAAATATCTACATGATAAGGGTTTCACAGATAAAACGAGGATTTATCTTCAAACATTATGTGGAATAAAAATCCTTGATCTTGACATAGAGGATGGTGAGACAAGATCTGTCACGGTAGATATGGGTCGATCATATATGAAAAGGGGGGAAATCCCTGCCGCCGGTGATCCGGATGACATTATGGTAGACCAAAAAGTAAAAGCGGATGATTCTGATTTTGCCATCACTGCTGTCGGAATGGGAAATCCTCATGGCGTTATATTTGTAGACGACATAACAGACAAGCATATTCATCATTATGGGAAAATCCTTGAGACTTCTGAAGTTTGGCCTGAAAAAGCAAATATTGAATTTGTAAAGGTGGTGGATAGACACCATATCGAGATGCGTGTATGGGAAAGAGGATCCGGAGAAACTCTTGCATGTGGAACCGGCTCCTGTGCATCAGTTGTTGCCGCAAATTATAAAGGACTTACCGGCGAGGACGTTGAGGTGAGTCTTCTCGGAGGCAAACTTAATATACATATAGACAAGGAATCCGGACATGTATTCATGCACGGTCCTGCCGAGTTTGTCGCCGAAGGGTGGTATTATATGAAATAAGAATTAATGGAGTAAAAATAGATTAGTTTTTATGGTAGAAGTTAATGACAATTTTCGCCAGTTGCCTGTTTCATATTTATTTTCTGAAGTGGCACGGAAAATAGCTGCTTATAAGAAGGAAAACGATGCTTGTGAGATAATCAGGATGGATATAGGGGATATTACTCGTCCGTTGTTTCCAAGTGTTATTAATGCTATGCATGAAGCCGTGAATGAGTTGGCTTCATCAGCAACATTTCATGGATATGGACCTGAACAGGGTTATCCGTTCTTGCGCGATGCAATCGCTGAGCATGACTATTTAAATCGTGGGCTCTCAATTGAAGCGTCTGATATTTTTGTCAGCGATGGAGCTAAAAGCGACTTAGGCAATCTTGGAGACATATATTCTCGAAACTGTAAGGTGGCTGTCATGAACCCGGCATATCCTGTTTACGTTGATGATAGTGTGATAGACGGTAGAGCAGGCAAGCTTGTTGACGGACATTGGAACCGCCTGATATATCTTGACTGTGACCCTGACAATCATTTTTTGCCTATGCTTCCACAAGAAAGGGCTGACGTGATATTTTTATGTTTCCCCAATAATCCCACGGGTGAGGCAATTTCTCATGATGATCTGGTTAAATGGGTGGAATATGCACATAACCACGGTTCTCTAATTATTTATGATTCCGCATACGAAGCCTTTGTCAGGCAGCCGGGAATTGTGAAATCAATCTATGAGATTGACGGGGCAGACGAAGTGGCTATCGAAATCCGTAGTTTTTCAAAGACTGCAGGCTTCACAGGTATCAGATGTGGATATACGGTTGTGCCTCGTAGATTGAAAGGAAGATATGCCGACGGATCAGAGGTTGCTCTTAATACTTTATGGAACAGGCGTCAGACAACTAAATTTAACGGCGCTTCATATGTAGCACAGAAAGGGGCATCTGCTGTATATACGCCCGAGGGATTGGATAGTGTTAAAAATGCTACGGATTATTATATAGCCAATGCGGCATTAATCAAAGATGCATTCCGTAAGATCGGATATAAAGCATATGGAGGAGATAACTCTCCGTATGTTTGGGTTTCGACCGGAAATGGTAAAGATTCTTGGCAAATATTTGATGAATTGCTTCAAAATTGTGGCTTTTCTACCACTCCAGGCTCCGGTTTTGGAACAAAAGGAGAAGGCTATATACGCCTCACAGGTTTTAATAGCCGTGAGAACACAGAGAAAGCCATGTCTCGTCTTATAGAGAGGTATTTATAAGTCGTTCAATAATTAATATAGTTTCTAAATTTTATCAGCACATTCAATTGAATGCTGCTTGGTGATCAAAATCTTAAGGTTTATGTCAGATTTACGATTTAAAAGCGTTGAGGAGGCAACCTCTCGCAAAGCAGTGAAAGTCGATCTTCCGAAGGAGAGAGTCGACAAGTATTATGCAGAGAAAGTGTTCAATCGTCAGAAAATGTTTGAATATCTTCCCCGCACCACTTATGAGGCTCTTGTAAAGGCTATTGACAATAAGGAACCTCTAAGTCGTGAAGTTGCCGATAGTGTGGCTGATGGAATGAAACGCTGGGCTGTGGAGCAGGGTGCCCGTCATTACACCCACTGGTTTCAGCCTATGACAGGTGGAACCGCAGAAAAACATGATGCATTCATAGAGCATGATGGAAAAGGCGGGGTAATCGAAACTTTCACCGGCAAACTTCTCGTACAGCAGGAACCTGATGCCTCAAGCTTTCCCAATGGGGGTATCCGTAACACATTCGAGGCTCGAGGTTATTCTGCCTGGGATATCTCTTCTCCTGCTTTCATTGTCGATAACACTCTCTGCATCCCTACGATCTTTATATCTTATACCGGGGAGGCACTCGATTATAAAACTCCGCTTTTGAGAGCTTTGAATGCAGTAGACAAATCTGCCACTCGTGTAGCACGTTTTTTTGATGCTGATGTAAAGCATGTGGAATGTTATCTGGGATGGGAACAAGAATATTTCCTCGTAGATGAGGCATTATATGCCGCCCGACCTGACCTTGTCCTTACAGGCAGAACTCTTATGGGGCATGAAAGTGCGAAGAATCAACAACTTGAAGATCATTATTTCGGTGCTATCCCCAGCAGAGTCGAGGCATTCATGCTTGATCTTGAGTTGGAATGCCATCGACTTGGCATTCCGGCAAAGACCCGTCATAACGAAGTAGCTCCGAATCAGTTTGAGCTTGCCCCTATATATGAAGAAGCTAATCTTGCAAACGACCACAATCTTCTTCTTATGTCTGTTATGAACGAGGTTGCACGTCGTCACAACTTCCGAGTGCTTTTGCATGAGAAACCTTTTGCCGGAATCAATGGTAGTGGAAAACACAATAACTGGAGTCTTGGTACAGACAAGGGAAAACTGCTGTTTTCTCCAGGAAAGACACCAAAGGATAATCTTGAATTTATAGTGTTTGTCAGCAACGTAATGGCGGCAGTGCATAAGCATAATGCGCTTCTCAAGGCATCTATAATGTCAGCTACAAATGCACACCGTCTCGGTGCAAATGAGGCACCCCCTGCTATCATCTCCATGTTCCTTGGAAGTCAGCTCACTCAGATTCTTGACAGCATAGAGAAGAATGAGACTGATTCAATTATTTTGAATGGCAAGGAGGGAATGCGACTTGACGTCAGCCAGATTCCTGATCTTCTAATTGATAATACGGATAGAAACCGCACCAGCCCTTTCGCTTTCACAGGAAATCGTTTTGAATACCGTGCTGTGGGGTCTTCCGCCAATTGTGCATCGGCTCTGATCGCTCTTAATGCGGCTGTCGCAGTAGAACTTGGTGAATTTGCCGAGAGGGTAGAGGAGCGTGTCGCAAAGGGTGAGAACCTTGACAAGGTTCTTCTTGATGAAGCACGCAACAATATCATTAAGTCGCGTGCAATCCAGTTTGACGGTAATGGGTATAGCGATGAATGGAAAGAAGAGGCAAAACGTCGCGGACTTGACACAGAATCTTCGGCTCCTCTTATGTTTGACACATATCTGTCTCCACAGAGCATTGAGATGTTTAAGAAATCCGGGCTATTCACCGAAAAGGAACTTGAAGCCCGCAATGAAGTGAAATGGGAAATGTATTCCAAGAAGCTTCAGATCGAATCAAGGGTGCTCGGAGATCTTGCCATCAATCATATCATACCGGCAGCGATCACCTATCAGCGTCTGCTTCTCGACAATGTATATAAGATTAAGCAGCTTTTTGATGAAGACACCGCTCGCAAGATAGGAGGTCAGGATATGGTATCAATCGAAAAGATCGCTGAACACATGAGCGAGATAAAGGCACTTGTTGAGAAAATGGTTGCAGCTCGGCATGTGGCTAACAGAATGCCTTCGGAAAGAGAGAAAGCTATCGCTTATCATGACAATGTTGCACCTCTTCTTGAAGAAATTCGTGTGCATATCGATGCCCTTGAACTCATGGTCGATAATGAGATCTGGCCGCTTCCAAAATACCGCGAACTTCTATTTATCAGATAATTAGTAAGTATATCTAATTTTACGGTGACGTGGATATTCCCATAAGAATATCCACGTTGTTGTTAAATGATGTTAAATATGGTAATATTTTTTATGTTTAATAGCAGTGTTTAAAAAATATTATGTAATTTTGCAGTGAGTTTTTCATGGTATTAGATTTTAAGGTTAACAGAAGATTGGTTGTCGGGATGACAATCAATTTTTTTCGCCCCTTACTTTCGGCAGTTCTCCAGAATAGACCATTCCTACACCGAATAGACCATTCCGAAGATTGCGGAACTGATTCCGTGAAATTACGTATACCAAATGAATATCGGAATGCTTACTGTGTCAATCCAATGATATTTTATTTAACTACACAATAAGAAGCTGCTGGCAGCGACATGTGTTTTTAAATCTAATTTTGTCTGAATAGTTATCATAGATTTGCTTCTGCCAATCTTCTTGTTAACTAATCATAAAATAATACCGAAAACCTCTGCAAAAGTTAAATCTATGTTAAAAGATAAAATTATTTTATGTTTTATAGCAGTATTTGAAAAATAATTTGTAATTTTGCAGTGAGTTTTTCATGGTATTAGATTTTAAGGTTAACAGAAGATTGGTTGTCGGGATGACAATCAATTTTTTTTGCCCTCATGTAAACTATATAAAGATTTTAAAGAGTGCTATTAGATAATCAAGGATAACATTAAAGAAATATAACAGGTCAGCGGATTTTTACCATTCCCGAAGACGCACACGGGAAATAATTTGAATAAAAATCATCATTTTTGTCACAAATCATAATTTTAATAGTTTATTAATAAAAGGCAAAGGTATTCTTTACTTCCTCCCCATAAATAAAATTTTTTTGTATGCATTTAAATTTAAGACAGATCGCTTTAGCTTCCACTTTTTTTGTATGTGGTTCTTTTGTTTTTGCCAGTGTAAAAAACGTAAAAGTCAAAGAACCCGGAACTCTCGCTGAGAAAGTAGGGGTTGGTAACAAGTATAATATACGCGCTATCAAAATTAAAGGTGCACTTAATGCCGATGATGTGCGTTTTTTGCGGGATATGGCAGGTGGAGACAGCCTGTTTAATTCTACACCCGGAAAGCTTGTTGATATAGACCTGACAGATGTTTCGTTTGTCCCTGGTCCGGAATCTTTCCTTTCAAAGAGATCCCAATATAAGATCACCGGTAAGCACACCATACCACAAACATTTCTATATAAATGTCCGGTTGAGCGTGTCGTGCTTCCTGCAAGACTTGATTCTATAGGCGACTGGGCGTTTTCCTCGACAAACATAAAAAAATTTGATGTTCCCGAAAGTGTATACCTTTCTCCAAGAGCGATAGGCAGCTGTGAATATCTTGAGGATTTAAGATTGCCGAGCATGGAGAGTCAGGCACTTACTCCTGTTCAATATGTTTTTCCGAAGCTTCGTAAAGTGATATTTGGCGATGTGGATTATGTAGTTAGCGGAGGTTTCGTTGATCTGCAGGATATAGAAGAGATCGTCTTTGATGGCTTGGTGGGACATATCGATGGTTATGGCGTGACAAATTGTCCCAAACTTAAAAGAATCATTTTCAAAGGTCCTGTAGCAAGCACGGGAGGCGCTCAATTCGTCAAGGATTGTCCGGAACTTGAAGAAGTGGTGTTTGACGGTCTTGTATTTAAAAGCGGGTTCGGTGAACCGGTCAACTGTCCTAAACTTAAAGGATATACTCAAAACGGGGTTGTGCTTGATGGCGATTCAACAGTATTCAGGATAGGGACTTTGGAAGATGTCATCAATGATCCAAAGATGAAAGCCCAGGCAGAAAAGTTGCTTGATTATAAAATCAGGACGCTGAATTCTCCATCATATCCATTTCTGGAGATGATAGAAATTTCAAATTTCGATGAAACAGAAGAGTTGGCGAAATCAATCGGTAAGAATGAGATCTTGGAAAAGGTTTCACAAGTAGTTGATCCCATCAAAGAAGACATGGAGAAGACGAAACTCCAGCTTTTAAAGGAAACTCCTGATTATAAGGCAGACAATATTCAATATGAATGGAAATACGCCATGCCCTCAGACTCTGTCCTTGCACTCGATAGAAAATATTTCAATCTTGACAGTATCGCAGGCAACGGCGATGATATAAGCAGGATAAAAAATCTAATGTATTGGGTGCATGACGCTGTCCGGCATGACGGGAGTTCATATAATCCGAAGTCTAAGTCATTAATAGACCTTTACGAGGTTTGTGAAAAAGAAAAACGCGGAGTCAACTGTCGTATGATGGCGATAATGCTTACCGAAGCACTCCTTGCAGAGGGAATACCTGCGCGCTATCTCACTTGTCAGCCGAAACTGTGGCAGTTTGACTCGGATTGTCATGTGATATGCGTGGCATGGTCAGAATCTCTTGGAAAATGGGTGTGGGTCGATCCAACTTTCGCCGCATTTGTCACTGATGAGAATGGGGTCATGCTTCATCCCGGTGAAGTCCGTGAACGTCTGATCAAGGGAGGAAAGGTTATAATGAATCCTGATGCCAACTGGAATCATGAGTCGCCGCAGACGCAAGAAGATTACATTGACTACTATATGGCGAAAAATCTATATTATATCACTGCTATAATTGAAAACAGACCGCGTCCGGAAGGGGCGAATTCTAAGAAAAGCACCTATGTGCTCCTGAGTCCGGCGGCTGCGGAAAGAACACCGAATGCAGATATCGTGACATCGGATTATGAAAAGTTTTGGTCTGCTCCCAATAAAGAATAGAATTACGTCGAAATACCGCAAATAACGGTATCATTATAATCATAATTGCCGGACAATCGACCGCGCTGATTACGTTCAACAAGACGAATCAACGCGGTT
Organism: uncultured Muribaculaceae bacterium; assembly: GCA_910583795.1. Lineage (GTDB taxonomy): Bacteria > Bacteroidota > Bacteroidia > Bacteroidales > Muribaculaceae > Lepagella. The sequence goes on along the minus strand of CAJTZQ010000007.1, from coordinate 9,057 downwards.
TTTATATGGTTAGATAATCAAATTTTATCTGTTTTTAGAGTATGTTTGCTTTTGACATAATGTAAAAAGTAAACATATTCTTAATTTTTTGCGGAATTTTGATGTTGGTTTATTAATATTTTTGTAATTTTGTGTCCCGGACTAATATATTTTATCCGTGGAAACAAAATACATTTTCGTGACGGGAGGAGTGGTTTCATCACTCGGTAAGGGGATTATCTCTTCGTCACTCGCAAGACTTCTATTGTCAAGAGGCTACAGTGTAACAATTCAAAAGTTCGACCCATATATCAATATTGATCCGGGCACTTTGAATCCTTATGAACACGGTGAGTGCTACGTCACTGTCGACGGGCATGAAGCTGATCTTGATCTCGGGCACTACGAACGGTTTACCAATATTCAAACCACTCGAGCAAACAATGTCACTACCGGTAGAATTTACCAATCGGTCATAGACAAGGAACGGCGAGGTGATTATCTCGGTAAGACTGTACAAATAATCCCTCACATAACTGACGAAATCAAACGAAATGTTAAAAGTTTGGGAAACACCGGGAAATTTGATTTCGTAATTACTGAAATCGGGGGCACGGTGGGCGATATAGAATCCACCCCTTTTCTTGAAGCGGTCAGACAGCTCAAATGGGAGCTTGGAAAAAATGCTTTAAGTCTTCATCTAACTTATGTCCCTTATTTAAAGGCTGCCAAAGAACTCAAGACAAAACCTACTCAACATTCTGTAAAACAACTTCAGGCGATAGGTATCCAGCCAGACATCCTTGTATTACGCACTGAGAAGGATATTCCTCTGTCAATGCGAAGGAAGGTGGCTCAGTTTTGTAATGTCGCTCCGGAAGCGGTTATCCAGAGCATTGATGCGTCTACTATATATAAGGTGCCGACCATGATGCACGAACAACATCTTGATGATCTTGTGCTAAAATTTACAGGCACTGAAAGCAAAGGTGAGCCAAACCACAGCGCCTGGAATGAATTTTTGCGTAAACTTGATTCAGCAGAGAAGGTTGTTACAATAGGACTTGTCGGGAAATATGTGGAGTTGCAGGATGCATATAAATCTATTAATGAATCCCTCATGCAGGCTGCCACTTATTGCGACCATAAGCTTAATCTTGTCTATATCCATTCCGAGAAACTTGATGATAAGAATGTTGACGAGAAACTTTCCGGCATGGACGGAGTTGTAATCGCCCCGGGATTCGGTCAACGAGGAATTGAAGGTAAATTTGTGGCTCTGAAATGGTGTCGCGAACATGACATGCCTACATTTGGTATTTGTCTCGGAATGCAATGCATGGTGATAGAGTATGCCAGAAATGTACTCGGTCTGGTTGATGCCAACTCCACGGAGATGGACCCACACACCGCCCATAACGTGATAGACCTTATGGAAGAACAAAAAAGCATTTCAAACATGGGTGGCACTATGCGGCTTGGCGCTTACGAATGCAGACTCAAGAAAGGGTCTATTCCGGCAGAGGCGTATGGATGCGAACTTATAAAGGAGCGTCATCGCCATCGTTTTGAGTTTAACGAAGATTATCGTGAACGATTTGAAGAGGCAGGTCTGAAATGTGTTGGTGAAAATCCCGGAACCGGTTTGGTGGAAGTTGTACAAGTGCCGCAACTGACATGGTATGTGGGCACTCAATACCATCCGGAATATCAGTCTACAGTGTTGAATCCAAATCCACTATTCATTTCCTTTATAAAGGCTGCAATTGCAAATAGCGATAATAAGAATCAATAACGCTAATCAGATCGATCAATGGAATTGATAAAACATGAATGCGGCGTAGCAATGATCCGTCTGCTTAAACCACTTTCATATTATAAGGAGAAGTATGGTTCAGAACTCTATGGATTGGACAAACTGTATCTGATCATGGAAAAGGAACACAACAGGGGTCAGGAAGCTGCCGGAATCGGATGTGTGAAGCTTGATGTGCCTCCGGGTCAGGAATATATATTCCGCCAAAGAGCACAGGGAGCCGATGCCATAACCGATATTTTTGCTAATGCTCATCAGCAGATTGAAACCTGTATCAGCGAAGGAATGGAAATGAGTCAGGCGCCGTTTGTCGGAGAAGTTTATATGGGACACCTTCGCTACAGCACCACAGGCAGATCCGGTATTAATTATGTGCATCCCTTTATGAGACGTAATAACTGGAGCTCACGCAATATGTTGCTTTGTGGGAATTTCAACATGACCAATGTAGATGAAATCTTCAATTCAATTATTGAGAAGGGACAGCACCCGCGTCTTTATGCAGACACATTCATATTGCTTGAGCAATTAGGCCATGGTCTCGACAGGGAAAATGAACGTCTGTATAAAATTCATCATGAAGCCGGGCTTTCGGCTCTTGATCTCTCTCATGCCATAGCCCGCGACCTTAATGTCAGCAATGTGCTCAGGCGTTGCTCCCCGATCTGGGATGGTGGATATGTGATATGTGGAATCGTGGGAAACGGAGACATGTGGGCGATGAGAGATCCCAACGGTATCCGACCGGCATTTTATTATCGTGACGATGAGATTGTTGTTGTTGCAAGTGAGCGTCCGGTTATTCAGACGGCTTTCAATCTCGCACTTGATGATGTAAAGGAACTTGAGCCGGGAGATGCATTGATAGTTGACCGCGACGGCACATCGAGAATCGATCACATTTTGCCCAAAGGCAGAAATGCAAAATGCAGTTTTGAACGTATCTACTTTTCACGCGGATCCGATTATGATATATATAAGGAACGCAAGATGCTCGGTAGGAAACTTGTTCATCCGGTGTTGAAGGCAATTGATTATGATATAGACAAAACTGTATTTTCATTTATTCCAAACACCGCGGAAGTTGCTTTCTATGGACTCCTTGCCGGAGTGGAAAACTATCTCATAAAAAGTAAAATAAAGGAGATTCAACAACTCTCTCAGTCAGGAGACCTTACTGACGAGAATATAGCAAATGTGCTGCGCAGGCGGGTGAGGAGAGAAAAGGTAGCTATCAAAGACATCAAACTCCGCACCTTTATTGCAGAAAGTTCTGTCAGAAACGATCTTGCGACTCATGTTTATGACATAACCTATGGATCGATAAATCCGGGAGACAATCTCGTCGTTATTGATGACAGCATCGTTCGCGGTACAACACTTAAGCAGTCGATTATCCGGATTCTTGATCGCCTTCATCCGCGTAAAATGGTTATTGTGTCAAGTTCTCCTCAAGTAAGATTCCCGGATTGTTATGGAATAGACATGTCTCGTATGGGAGAGTTTATTGCTTTTAAGGCTGCCATGGCATTATTGGAAGAAAGAGGGATGAAAAGTGTGATAGACGAAGTTTATCGGAAGTGTAAGAATCAGGATAGTCTTCCGAAAGATCAGGTCAGAAACTATGTAAAAGATATTTATTCTCCCTTCTCTGATGAAGAGGTATCTGCCAAGATAGCTGAACTTCTAACTCCTCACGACACACACGCAGAGATAGAGATTGTTTACCAATCTGTTGAAGAGATGCATGTTGCAATTCCCGAACATCCGGGTGATTGGTATTTCACAGGGGATTATCCTACCATCGGAGGTAACCGTCTTGTAAACAAGGCATTTATAAATTACTATGAGGGAAGGGTGTCCGCAAGAGATTAAGGCTGTTCAGTAAAAGATTATAAGTTAGAATAATCCCGTATGCAAAATGTTTTAGAAATATTTGTATGCGGGATTATTTTGTTTTGAATTTATCCGATGCGGGAAGATTTGAAGAGTTAAATATGTTGTATTATTATGTTTTTTAACATATATTTCGTAATTTTGTGCCGTTAAAAGAGTTTGTACTATTTTTTAGACAATTTTATTGTGTGCTAATCAACACTTGACATTATGACATTTTCGGGCCCCATTGATTTCAAGCCGAAGTTGATTTCGGCTATGAGGGATTATTCTTTCTCCCGGTTTAAGACAGACCTTATTGCGGGTATTGTCGTAGGTATTGTGGCATTGCCCCTTGCGGTTGCATTTGCAATAGCAAGTGGGGTGAGTCCTACAGTAGGTTTGATAACCGCTATTATAGGTGGTTTTCTTGTTTCTGCCCTGGGCGGTTGTTCTGTTCAGATAGGAGGACCGACAGGTGCATTTATTATTATCGTTTATGGTATTATTGAAAACTTTGGACTCGAGGGATTGGCGATAGCCACCTTTATGGCAGGTTTGATATTAGTACTCATGGGTTTGTTCCATTTAGGTACAGTAATTAAATTTATACCATATCCTATTGTCGTCGGTTTCACGGCAGGTATAGCATTGACTATCTTCTCCACACAGATGAATGATTTTTTCGGTCTTGGACTCACCGATGTGCCTGCTGCTTTTATACCGAAATGGGGAGTATATTTCAGTAATTTAGGTAATATTGATATCGTATCAACAATGGTTGGAGTAGTTTCATTGATCATTATTACAACCATTCCGATGATTTCGAAAAAACTACCTGGAGCTTTGATCGCAATTGTCGTTGTTACCTTTGGGGTATGGGTTCTCAATACCTATTTCCCTGACTATCATGTAGCCACTATAGGAGACAGATTTGGGGAAATGGCAACTGCCATCCCTGCTCCTCAAGGTTTTGCCCTCTCTATGGATACAATCAATCTTCTTCTCCCATCAGCATTTACAATTGCAGTGCTTGGATCAATAGAGTCACTTCTTTCGGCAACGGTAGCAGATGGTGTGACAGGGTCCAACACCCGCTCGAACACTGAATTGATAGGACAGGGAGTTGCAAACATGGTTGTTCCTTTCTTTGGAGGCATCCCCGTGACCGGTGCAATTGCCCGCACTATGACCAATATAACAAATGGCGGTCGCACACCGGTGGCAGGTATCATCCATGCAGTTGTGCTTCTTTTGATTTTCCTTTTCATGATGCCTCTCATCAACCTTGTACCGATGGCTTGTCTTGCTGCCGTACTTCTTGTGGTAAGCTATAACATGAGCGGTTGGCGAACAGTGAAGGCAATTCTAAAAAATCCCAAGAGTGATGTCACTGTTTTGATTGTAACTTTCCTTCTTACAGTTATTTTTGATCTTACTATCGCAATAGAAATCGGACTATTGCTTGCAGTCATATTGTTCTTGCGCCGTGTCACAGAAAATGTTCAGATAAAAGTATACAGCGAACAACTTGATGTGGCGGAAGGAACCGAGTCAAGTGCTCATGAAGTCCTTGACGTTGCAAAAGGTGTGCAGGTTTATGAAATCGATGGTCCGTTCTTCTTTGGCATTGCCACAAAGTTTGATGAGATGATGCGTTCAACTATGGGAGATACTCCCAAGGTACGTATTATACGTATGAGAAGAGTGCCTTTCATTGATGCTACTGCAGTTCATAACCTTGAAATATTGATACGTTCTTCACAAGAGGAGGGTATACATGTGGTGCTATCCGGAGTAAACGAAAATGTCAGAGCTGTGCTCGAACATGTCGGAATAGACAAATTGATAGGTAAGGATCATATTTGTCCTCATATTTCAATCGCTGTTAAAATGGCAAATAAAATTGTGTGGGAACTTGAAGGTGAGAAGAACACAAATAATCTGAATCTTCAACCTCAGGCATAATAAACTTCATACAGGAATAAACGAAACTTCTGAATAAAGTCAGGGCTACAGCTCAAATAAAGCTGTAGCCCTGACTTTATTCTAAGAATTTAGTTGGATAGAGAGTATAAGGTTATATATTAAAACTTTCAATCCAAAATATTCATGCTTCAGATATCGAATCTGTTTTCTGCAAGTTCAGGAAGTAAAGCATAATCAAGCACATCTTCCACTGTTTCTACAAAATGGAATGTTAACCCTTTTAGATATCTATCGTTGATTTCTTCGATATCTTTGCGGTTTTCTTCAGACAGCATGATGTCTTTTATTCCTGCTCGTTTTGCAGCAAGGATTTTTTCTTTGATTCCTCCAACAGGAAGAACTTTCCCTCGAAGAGTGATTTCACCGGTCATTGCAATCTTGTCACGCACTTTCTTCCCTAAGAATGCTGATGCCAAAGAAGTTGCCATAGTGACTCCTGCCGACGGACCATCTTTGGGGATAGCTCCTTCAGGCACATGAATATGCACATTCACTTTAGTGAAAAGTTCAGGATCAATACCTAATTTTTTTGCGTGGGCTTTCAGATATTGTAATGCTATGGCGGCAGATTCTTTCATCACGTCTCCCAAGTTTCCTGTAAGGGTAAGTTTTTCACCATTCCCAGGCGACAATGATGATTCAATGAACAGGATTTCACCGCCAACTTGAGTCCATGCAAGGCCTGTCACAACACCGGCAAATTTGTTGTTCTCATAAAAATCAGGATTTACCTCTTCTTTGCCAAGATATTCCTTAACAAGATCAACCGTTATTTCTTTTGGATATTCTTTGTCGGATGCTTTCAGTCTGACGACTTTTCTCAATACTTTGGCAATTTTTTTCTCGAGTTGTCGCACGCCTGACTCACGTGTGTATCTTGAAATCATATATTCCAAAGCCGGTTTGTCAAATGAAATTTCATTTTCTTCAAGACCATGGTCTTTGAGGCACTTGGGCACAAGATGGCGTCTGGCAATTTCAATTTTTTCTTCAGGGATATAACCACCGATTTCAATAATCTCCATTCTGTCGAGAAGTGGACGTGAAATGTCAGACAGATTATTAGCTGTTGCAATAAACAGTATTTTGGAAAGATCGTAGTCTACATCGATATAATTGTCATGAAATTTGCTGTTCTGTTCAGGATCGAGAACCTCAAGAAGAGCTGTGGATGGATCCCCCTTGAAATCTTTACCGATTTTGTCTATTTCATCAAGGACAAACACCGGATTCCCTGTGCCGCATTTTGCGAGAGCTGATAAGATTCTTCCCGGCATCGCGCCAATATATGTGCGTCTGTGTCCACGAATTTCAGCTTCATCATGAAGCCCTCCTAACGATACACGGGCATATTCTCTGCCCAGAGCATCTGCAATAGATTTGCCAAGAGAAGTTTTACCAACCCCGGGAGGACCATAGAGGCAGATGATAGGGGCTTTCATGTCGTTTCTCATCTTGATTACCGCCATCTGCTCGATGATACGCTCTTTTACCATCTCCAATCCGTAATGGTCACGATTCAATATTTTTTCCACCTTGGATAATGCAAAATTATCAGGAGAAAAATGATTCCAGGGGAGATTGAGCAAGCTGTCAAGGTAGGAATATTGTATTGAATATTCGGGATTCTGAGAGTTGAATCGCTGGAGTTTTTTTAATTCTTTGTCAAAGTGCTCCTTTGCCTCCTTACTCCATATTTTCTTTTTGGCACGATTTTTCAACTCCTCTACGTCTGAATTGTCGGAATCTTCACCAAGTTCATTCTGAATGGCACGAAGTTGCTGCTGAAGGAAATGCTCTTTCTGCTGCTTGTTTAGGTCTTCGTGGGTGCGCATATGAATACTTGCTTGAATTTCAAGTTTTTGTAGGGATATGTCGAGACATTTCAAAAAAGTTTCAAGCAGGTCTTTTATGCTTTCCGCATTCAGGAGTTCGTTGCGCTCTGCCGTAGTTAGAGGGGAATTGGAAGCCATGAAATAGATAGACGGCTCAATTTTTCCTCCAAGTTCTTTTACAGAATATTGAATCCTTTCCTTATCCTGGTCAGGCACATACGACATTACGTGGTCGTAAGCCTGATTGATATTGTCATATAGGCATTCAATTTCGTAATCATCAGCATTACCGGAGACAGGAGCAATGGGCTCTACAGAGGCTGTGATCCATGGCGTTTTTTTTGCAATCCGTTTGAGTTTGCATCTTAAATTCGTGGATATGAATGCCACGGGCACAGTCCCGGGCATTTTGATAACTTTCGCAACTTTGCAGAGCACTCCGACAGGGTAAAAATCTTTAACTTTTGTAGGAGTTTCGATGTTTTCTCGGACTGTGACAGCCAATAGGGTTTCATGAGTTTTATATGCTTTCTCAACCAATTCTTCTACATATTCATTTTCTAATTTCACCGGTTGAGGCATCCCGGGGAACGCCACTGTATTGAACAGAGGTAAAAGTGTGATTTGAGTAGCATCAAATTCAAAAGAATTGATGTTGTCGTCCGATGGAAACTCGGCTATAAAAGAACCGCTGATGCTAATTTCGGCGGATTCTGTAGTCTTTAACGGATGTTTCTTCTTTAACATAGTGCAAAGTTACTCATTTCTGATTATATTTGCAGCATGAAAGATGGATTGTTTCATTTCAAAAAGTTTTCCGTTAGCCATACTCGCAGCAGCATGAAGGTGGGTGTAGACGGGGTCTTGATAGGTTCTTGGGCATCTCCTACGGGAAAAAGAATTCTTGATGCCGGTACCGGGTGTGGCGTTATCGCCCTGATGCTTGCACAGCGTGTGCCTGATGCTGAGGTGATTGCCATCGATATCGATAAAGATTCCATTGAGGAAGCTTCTGAAAATTTTCAAAATTCTATATGGAATGAAAGGATCCATCCAAATAATATATCTTTTAATGAACTCGTGAATGAAGAGCATGATTCTTTTGACATGATTGTAAGTAATCCTCCTTTTTTTGAGTCCGGTGTGAAATATCCTGCCACCCCTCGGGAAGTTGCGCGGCATCAGGCTGAATTTTCCCCCACATCTCTTATTAAAGGTTCAGCCGGATTACTGAAAAATGATGGTAAACTTGCAATGATAGTACCGTCGGAGTTTTTTAATCAATTATGTACCGTTGGAATTGCCAATGGACTTTCTCCCGATAGGGTGCTTTTTGTCAGGAATCGTAGGGAATCCCCGATTAAGAGAGTTATGATAGAGTTTACAAAAGACCACAAATATTTGTCGGTGGACAACTTCTCCATGACGGATGATATGGTTCTTACGATGTTTGACAACAGCGGACTTCCTACTCCTCAGTATAAGGAATTAGGAAAAGATTTCTATATTAAATTCTAAGAAACTGTTTAAATTTGATTTTGAAAAAATGTTATAGGGCATAAC